>NZ_RQYI01000025.1 GCF_003859795.1 Alloprevotella sp. OH1205_COT-284
ATTAGCTATATATAAAGGACTTTGAAAAAAGCATTTTAGCGAAATTCTTATTCGTTTATACCTCCATCACTCCAAATTCCGGATGAACCTAATTGGCGAGCGATCTACAACATCGCCTGCCGAAGCATCAAGGTCGATTAGTTTCTGGCATTTGCTGCTTGAATCATTTGCTGAGAAGCATATAGATATACCTCTACACGGCGATTCAGAGTCTTGCCAAGTACCGTATTGTTATCGGCCACCGGATAGTCCTCACCCAAGCCTTTAACTTCCTTGATTTGAGAAGTACGGGCCCCACTTTGCACCAAATAGTTGAACACACTTTGTGCACGCTGCAACGAAAGAGCTTGGTTTTTTGCTTTGGATTGCTCGGGGGTGCTGTTTCTCCAACCGGCATTATCGGTATATCCCATGATCGCCACATCCATATCGTTGTTGGTTTGGAGCACCTCTGCTGCAAACTTGTTGAGCGAAGCCATGGCCGAGGGAGTGAGTTGTGCATTTCCCGTGGCAAAAAGAATGCCACTGTCGAAAGTCACTTTAACGTATTTCACGCCGTTGGGGCCTTCGAGCACTTCTGCTTTGGCATTTTCCACAGCGGCTGCGGCAGCCTTGGCTTTATCCATGCGATTGCCGATATATACCCCTGCACCGGATCCGACCGCAGTTCCGATGGCAGCACCAATGGCAGTTCCTTTGCCGTCCTTACTGATGAGGTAGCCCACGAGAGAACCGAGAGCCGCACCGCCACCACCGCCGATGAGTCCGCCTTTCATTTTATTATTCCATTCGCCACAAGCGGCAAACATTAAAGATGCGCAGAGCGCAAGCACAAGAGTCTTGATCGATTTCATTTCAAATAAAAATAAATAGGTTGTTTGTGTTAGTTCTGATGTAAATCTTGCGCAAAAATACTCAATTAGACGTGAGAGGCCAAAGAAATAGGAAAAAACTTTGTATATTTGCACGTAATTAGACAAAGTGTGTAATTCCCCTTACGAGGCTACTGAATTTCTCGCCCTCAAAAGATAATTATTTTCTATAAAAAATCATGGAAAATACAGACTTCGATAAATTAGACTCCCAAGACATCAACACCATTCAAACAGACTCGAATGTGTCATCGAACGATACACTGCCCACTCCGCCCCAAAAGAAGAAAAGGAAACTATGGATTTCTTTTTTTCTCTTATTTGTGTTGGGCGTAGGAGGCGGAGTGTTGTACTATTTCTATGAACAGGAAAATGAAGCATCGGCCTATCGGATATTGGAAAACAATGAAAATATCGAAGACTACGAAACTTTTCTTCAAAAATATCCGCATAGCGATCGAGCCGAACAGGTAAAAGAACGCCTAACTACCCTTCGAGCCATGTATGCCGAATGGCAACGTTTGTCCAAAAGCGAATATGCAAAAGATTTCGAACGCTTCATAAAGAACTATCCCAACAGCATCTTGGTGAAACAATGCGAAGTCAAAATAGACTCTCTCGACTGGATCGAAGCCGTCATGGCCAACACGCCGGAAGCCATCGAAAGATACTTGCAAAAACATCCCGAAGGTCGCTATTTGGCAGAAGCCTCGGCTGCACAAGAGGCGATGCGCACAAACAAGGTTGATGACAGCGAAATCAGCCTGATAGCCGCAACTCTCGAACGCTTCTTCCAAGCCTATGCCAACAACGATGACGCTTCGCTGTGTACGTGCATAACGCCGGTCATGACCAAATTCCTCACCAAATCCAATGTCACAAAGGCCGAAGTGGTGGACATCGTGGCACGTACCTATTCGGAATACATTCGGAACTGCTCGTTTGTGCTCAACAATGATTATGTCTGTACAAAAAGCACAGCCGAAGACGGAACAATTCGCTACAAAGTAAACTTCACCGTGGATCAACACATTGATCGGGACAACGAAGGAAAAATATTCGGCTCATACACCGCTCATGCGGAACTGACCGAACAATTCAAATTATCTTCGCTCGAACTAAACGAGGTATCACGCAAAGAAAAGAGCGACTCCGCCTATGAGTAATAGGCAAAGTTTGGCAAAATCCGGTTATCGAAACATTCAACAAAATAAGAAATACCATGCTTGTAATCAACAACTTTGAAGAATTTGCTTCGCACAAGGGCGAAGTGTTGGGTATCTCCGACTGGCTCGAAATTCCGCAAGAGCGCATCAACTTGTTTGCCGACGCCACCATTGACCATCAGTGGATTCACGTGGATGAAGAAAAAGCCAAAAACGGTCCATTCGGCAAGACCATTGTTCATGGCTATCTGACCCTTTCACTCCTGCCACACTTGTGGTCTGAGATCATTCAAGTGAACAACCTCAAAATGATGGTCAACTACGGAATGGACAAAATGAAGTTCGGACAAGCCGTATTGTCGGGGCAGAGCATCCGCTTGAAAGCCATTTTGGAGGACATTGTCGACCTGAGAGGCATTTGCAAAGCCGACATCAAATTTACAATCGAGATCAAAGATCAGAAGAAACCGGCACTCACCGGAGTTGCCACATTCTTGTATCACTTCGAGCAAAAATAAATGGATTCATATCTCACGCTTTCGAGCGACGGCGAAGCTATTTATACCGAAAAACGCAGCAAGTTTTATGCTTTCGCCTTTCGTGTCAAAAGTGAGGAGGATGTTAAAACACATGTGGCGGCATTAAAGAAGAAATTCTACGATGCCCGCCACATTTGTTACGCCTATGCTTTGGGAAACGACGCCTCCACCACACGCTGCAACGACGACGGAGAGCCTGCGGGATCAGCCGGAAAACCCATTCTCGGCCAAATCCGTTCGGCAGGTGTAACATTTGTGCTCGTTGCAGTCGTTCGTTATTTCGGAGGCGTAAAACTGGGAACGGGAGGCTTGGCCACGGCCTACAAAACCGCTGCCGCAGAAGCCCTTTCGGCAACGGAAAAAGAAGAAATGATCATCACACAACGCTTCGAGTTTGAAGTGCCCTATACGGAAACCGATACGGCCATACGGTTCATTCGAAATGAAGAAGGAAACATCTCCGAAATCAACTACACCGAAACCGGCACTCGAATGACCGTAGAAATCCGATGCTCCCAAGCCGAGAATTTGCAAAAAAGGCTCTCCAAAATACACTCTCTGCAATGGGTAAACGAAGCCATGACATAAAAAACAAAAGTATGTCGCACCGTTTCCTCCATTGAAAACATGTTTTTTTTCAAAATTGGCCGTCAGCTCCAAAAGCGTTTCGAGCCAAAAGATGACTTAGGGAGATCTCCTCTCCCCAAAAGAAAAACCATGTCCATGTTTGCAAATCCGTACGCCTGCAACACGGACATGGTTCTTTTTGTTCCACTTCCAGTTTTGTTCTATCTCTTGTTTTCCTCTTTTGTCATATCCCTCAATAAATCTGCAACGACAAAAGAGCTTCCTCCCACAAAAATGGCCGAATCGGCATCAGCTTCTTCGAGAGCTTTGCGATAGGCTTCGCCGACAGACGGATACGCACGTCCGTTCAACCCCTCTCTTACAGCCTGTTCTCTGAGTAGATGAGCCGGAAGTGCGCGTTCCACAGAGGGTTGGGTGAAGTAGTAGGTAGCCTTTTGAGGCAGCAGTTCCAAAATCGGCAACAAGTCTTTATCGGCACACACGCCAAAGACGATGTGCAGCGTACTACACGGCAATTCCTTCAATTG
Source organism: Alloprevotella sp. OH1205_COT-284 (assembly GCF_003859795.1). Taxonomy (GTDB): domain Bacteria; phylum Bacteroidota; class Bacteroidia; order Bacteroidales; family Bacteroidaceae; genus Alloprevotella. The sequence goes on from NZ_RQYI01000025.1 coordinate 3,693, forward strand.
CCGCGAAAGGTATCGCCAAGCATCTCTGTTGTGTCCCGTGTCGCAAATCACAAGTGGTGCTTGTTGCAAACACTGCCACCGTCCCGTCAGCCCCGTCAGTTGCATCACTTCGGCAAATCCCTTTCGCACACACTCTGCGGAAATTCTCTTTGTGATATGCAAAGGCAAATGGGCAATGGCAGTTAAAATCGTAGCCGTGTTTTTGACTTGACACGCACCGCCGAGAGCTGCCGCAATTTCGCCATATTCGGAAGTGTCATAACGCATTCCGCCCTCACGATTCACTTTCGTCGCAACTACCCTTCTTTCTTCTTCGGCAAAAAACAACGGTGCATTCTTTCGTTGGGCTTTTCGAAGAAACACGGTTCGTGTTTCCGGCAGCATCTCTCCAATGACCACCGGAGTATTCTCCTTGATGATGCCCGCTTTTTCCCGGGCAATCTGCGCCAAGGTCTCTCCCAAAAACTGCGTATGGTCGAGCGAGATGTTCGTGATGACACTCAATAGGGGGGAAATCACATTCGTACAGTCCAAACGCCCTCCCAACCCCACCTCTACAACGGCGACGTCTGCTTTTTCTTCTTCAAAATAGGCAAACGCCAATGCCGTTGTCAATTCAAAAAACGAAGGGTGCAACGGTTCAAAGAAAGACCTCTCTTCGGCCACAAAGCGAATCACACGCTCTTCCGAAATCGGCACGCCATTAACGCGTATCCGTTCTCGAAAATCCGCCAAGTGAGGAGAAGTGTATAAACCTACGCGAAAACCTGCGGATTGAAGAATCGCCGCCAAGGTGTGGGAAACCGACCCTTTTCCATTCGTACCTCCGACGTGTATGGTGTGATAGGAGCGATGCGGATGTCCGAAATGTTCATCGAGTTTTTTCGTCGTTGAGAGTCCTTCCTTATATGCTCCTGCCCCGACGTTTTGAAACATCGGGGCAGAGGTAAAGAGAAACTCCAAGGTTTCTTGGTAATTCATATCAGCTGAAATAAGCACGGAATGAGTTGAAGATTTTATCTTTGATACTCTTATTCGGCATCATATTTTCGGCATCTTTGAGCATTTCAAAAGCCTTTCGTTCTTCTTTCGACAGAGTTTCGGGAATGTAGACACTGATATTGATCACAATATCGCCGCGTCCATATCCATAGCCGGGAACGGCAGGCAATCCTTTGCTGCGCAGACGCATGCGAGTTCCGGGCTGTGTTCCCGATTTTATCGTTACCCGTGCTTTTCCTTCGAGGGTAGGCACTTCGACCACATCACCGAGCGTGGCCTGACCGACAGTGAGCAGAAGATTATAAATCAAGTCGTTGTCGTCGCGCACGAAATGTTCATGAGGAATTTCTTCGATCAACACTTGAATATCTCCCGCCACTCCGTTGCGTTTGGCAGCATGTCCTTTTCCGGGCGCATTGACCACCATGCCTTCGGCGACACCGGCGGGAATTTTGATCTCTACGATCTCTTCTCCCGAAACAGTACCTTCGCCGTGGCATTTCCGGCATTTGTTTTTCACAACCTTGCCTTCTCCCCGACAGGTCGGACAGGGCGTTTGTTGTTGCACCATGCCAAAAATACTGCGAACACTCCTCACCACATAGCCGCTGCCGTTGCAGGCCGAGCAAGTTTCGGGATGATGTCCTTTTTCACATCCGTTTCCTCCACACTCGTCGCAATTCACCTGCTTCTTTACTTTGAATTTCTTGGTCACACCCGTGCTGATTTCTTCGAGTGTCAGACGCGTTTTCAAACGCAGGTCGCCACCTCGGTATTGCTGCGTTTGCGCACCGCCGCCAAAGCCGCCGAATCCGCCAAAACCGCCGCCGAAGATGTCACTGAAATGAGAGAAAATGTCGTTGATATCGGTGAAGCCGCCACCGCCAAAGCCGCCGGCACCATTCAGTCCGGCTTTACCAAACTGATCGTAACGCTGACGTTTTTCGGGATCGCGCAACACTTCATAGGCCTCCGCCGCTTCTTTGAATTTCTCTTCGGCTTTGGCATCACCGGGATTTTTGTCGGGGTGATATTTCATGGCCACCTTGCGGTAAGCCTTTTTGATGTCGGCTTCGCCTGCACTTTTGTCGACACCCAGTATTTCGTAATAATCGAGATCTGCCATGGGTTAATTATGATTGGTCGACGATTGCTCGCCGTTGGGTTCTACATTCGTTTTATTCGCGTTCGGTTCAAGGCCACACTTATTGTCCCACCACCACCTTTGCATGTCTCAACACTTTATCGTTGAGCATATAGCCCGTTTGCACGCAGTCGATAATGTGGTTTTTCTTATCTTCCTCCTCTGTGGGAAAAAGCGCAACGGCTTCATGAAAATCGGTATCAAATACAGCCGCTTCCGTGTCCATTTTTTTCAAACCTTGTTGTTCAAGCGTGCGGAGCAATTTTTGGAAGATGAGGAGCAATCCTTCCTTCAAAGCCTCAACGTCGCTGTTTTCATTCATGTTGGTTTCTGCACGTTCCATATCGTCCAAGATGGGCAGCAGGCTCTCCAACACTTTTTTTCCTCCGTTCAAAATCAAATCCGTTTGCTTGGCAATGCTATGCTTTCGGAAGTTGGCAAAATCCGCTGCTTGTCGGAGCAATTTATCTTTCAGCTCGACAATTTCGGCCTCGGCCTGTGCCAATTTGTCTTCTTCTGTCAGTTCGGCAGTTTCTGCTTCTTGGATTTCTTCGGTGTTTTCCGGAGCGCAAGTTGTTTCTTCCGTTTGAGAGGGTGTCTCGTTTTTTATTTCTTCCGTTTGAGGGGTGTTCAAATCTTTTTCTTCCATGACGTTTGGTTTATTGTTTGACCCTCTTTCAGCAATTTCCATGCCAAAAGAGGGTCATCGATACCTTTCAAATGTTTTATTGAGGGTTTGATGGCTGAGCGTCTATGCCTCACCATAGAGTTTTAGACGCAGTTCTCTGATGCGCTCGTCGTGTATGTAATCTTCGTAGGTGGTAAGTTTGTCGATCATGCCGTTGGGCGTGAGTTCGATCACGCGGTTGGCCACGGTGTTGATAAACTCATGGTCATGAGAGGCAAACAAGATATTTCCTTTGTAGCCTTTCAGATTATTGTTGAAAGCCTGAATCGACTCCATGTCGAGGTGGTTGGTCGGCGTGTCGAGAATCAGGCAATTGGCATTGCGCAACTGCATTCTTGCGATCATGCAACGCATCTTTTCTCCTCCCGAAAGCACATTGACCTTTTTCATGATCTCCTCATCCTTGAAGAGCATTCTTCCGAGGAAAGCCTTGAAATAGACCTCGTTGCCTTCTCCGTATTGCGAAAGCCAATCGAGCATATTGAGTTCTGTGTCAAAAAACTCCGTGTTGTCGAGTGGCAGATAAGCCGTGGTGATCGTCACGCCCCAACTGTATGTTCCGGCCGCCGGCTCCTGATGTCCGTTGATAATCTCAAACAGAGCGGTCATGGCTCTGGGATCGTGACTGATAAAGACCACTTTTTGCTCTTTCTCGATTTGGAAACTGATATTGTCGAAAAGCACCGTTCCGTCATCGGAAACAGCTTTGAGATCCTGCACTTCGAGAATTTGGTTGCCCGGTTCGCGCTCCATTTGGAAGATGATGCCGGGATAGCGGCGCGTGGAGGGTTTGATTTCTTCGACATTGAGTTTCTCCAACATTTTTTTGCGCGATGTGGTCTGTCTGCTTTTGGCCACATTGGCAGAGAAGCGCCGAATAAACTCTTCCAACTCCTTGCGTTTTTCTTCTGCCTTTTGACGTTGGTTTTGGGCTTGTCGCAAAGCCAACTGCGAAGATTCGTACCAGAAGGAATAGTTTCCGGAGAAAAGCGTGACCTTTCCGAAATCGATGTCCACGGTGTGCGTGCATACCTGATCAAGGAAGTGTCTGTCGTGACTCACCACAAGCACCGTGTGCTCGAAGTTGCCCAAATACTCTTCCAACCATTCCACCGTTTCGAGGTCAAGGTCATTGGTAGGCTCGTCAAGGAGCAGGTTGTCGGGTTCTCCAAACAAGGCCTGTGCCAACATCACACGCACCTTTTGCTTGTTCGACAGATCTCCCATCAGTTTTCCATGCAACGCGTCTTTGATGCCCAAGCCCGAAAGCAATGTTGCCGCATCGTTTTCGGCCGTGTAGCCTCCGATCGTTGCAAATTTATCTTCCAGTTCGGCCACCTTGATGCCGTCTTCGTCCGTGAAATCCTCTTTGGCATAAAGAGCGTTTCTCTCCTGCATCACTTGCCACAACACGGTATGTCCTTGCAGCACGGTGTCGAGCACCGTTTGGTCGTCATATTTGAAGTGGTCTTGCGACAACACCGACAATCGTTCGCCGGGCCCCAATTCCACAGTTCCTTTGGACGGTTCGAGTTCACCGCTGATGGCTTTGAGCAAAGTTGATTTGCCGGCACCGTTGGCACCGATGATGCCATAAATGTTGCCATTGGTAAACTTCATGTTCACATCTTGATAAAGAACACGTTTACCAAATTGAACGGCAATATTGGAGAGAGTAATCATTTATGATAAAATAGTTTGTTCGTTTCGAGGCGCAAAGATACGTTTTTTTTTGATTTTGAGCGAAGAAAGCTCTGACTAAGGGCACTACACGAACAAAACAAGAGGTGAAATGTCACTTCGACCGACAAGATGAGAAATTTGTTTTTGCCGTGACATTTCATTATTCAACGCGTCCGAAATCCAATCAAGAGGCAAGAAAGACCAACTTCCCTCTGAGGCAGAAATTTCTATCTCTGAGGTAGTTTTTGTTAGCTCCAAGAGAAGAAGGTCCTTCTCCTGCCGAAGCGAAGAAGCCGCGTTTCTCGCACGCGCGCGCGTTTCCCTTGTGATTAGTTTTTGCTTTCACTGCCTTCGCAAAACAAAACAAACCACTGAATATCAATTCGTTTCCAGCGAAGGCAAGTGAAGGCAAAACAAAATCGTCTTTTCCAATCCACTGTAAATCAATATATTGATTTGTCTTTTTGCTTTCACACCCTTGAAAAAGGGTGATATTTCGCACCAAGTTGGTGAAAGCAGGTGAAAGCAAACCATAGGTTTTGCCTTCACCGTATCAATACTGATTTTCAGATACTTACAATATCTCCAAAAAGTTTTCCTTCACTTGCCTTCGCAAGAAACTCACTGACAATCAAAAAGAAAGACGTTTTAGCGGAGGCAAAACGGCAAAAACAAAAAATAGGGGAAAGAAAACGGCAAAAAAGGGCGGTTTCATCGAAACAGCAACGGAAGCGGAAGACGGAGTGCAAAATCGAAAGTTACGGTTTCAAAAGAAATCCGTTTTTTTGTGAGAAAAGCATAGCATAACTTGCTCAGGCAGATGCGTAGCAAACGATGAGCTTCCGTTCATTTCATTCACGTCAGAAAGAAGTATTCTTGACCAACTTTCCGACAAGAATCTCAATATACAAATCACTGCCGAAAATTCTTATATTTCTCCCCAAAACTCCTCATAAAATTTCTGACACGAGAAAGTTCATCGGTTTTTGGGCTGTAATCGTTACAATTTTTGGAAAATCTTTGGAAGATTTGGAAGCGTGCATTATTTTTGTAGGGTGAAACACTTTTTAATGTAGTTTCAGCAGATGTTTTCTTCATGAAATTTCTGCCTTCCCTTTCGTAAACAAAGACGCACCACATTTTTCAAATCATGACCGCTTCTATCAGAAATGCCATTCGTTTTTATGTCGAAGGTTTCAAGAGCATGACTTGGGGACGCACCCTTTGGTTGATCATCCTCATCAAACTCTTCGTCATGTTCGGCATCCTTCGGGTGTTTTTCTTTCAACCCACACTCAAAGGCTCTCCCGAAGACAAACAGCTCCAAGTGGCCACCGAACTCGCAAATCCATAAAATTAAAATTCTTACCAATATGATGTTTCTCAACGCAATTGACCCCGCTGTGCTCGACTGGTCGAGAGCACAGTTTGCCCTCACAGCCGGCTATCACTGGCTTTTTGTTCCGCTCACCCTCGGTCTGTCGGTGGTGATGGCCATCATGGAAACCATCTACTATCGCACGGGGGACGAGTTTTGGAAAACCACTGCCAAATTCTGGCAAAAACTCTTCGGCATCAACTTCGCCATCGGCGTGGCCACTGGGCTGATTTTGGAGTTTCAGTTTGGCACGAATTGGAGCAACTACTCTTGGTTTGTGGGCGACATTTTCGGTGCTCCGCTCGCCATTGAGGGTATTTTGGCCTTTTTCATGGAGTCTACGTTTATCGCCGTGATGTTCTTCGGTTGGAACAAGGTGAGCCGTGGTTTCCACCTCGCTTCGACATGGCTCACCGGCATGGGTGCCACTCTTTCGGCATGGTGGATTCTCGTGGCCAACAGTTGGATGCAACACCCTATCGGTATGGATTTCAACCCCGACACCGTACGCAATGAGATGATGGACTTCTTTGCCGTGGCCTTCCAACCTTTCGCCGTACACAAGTTTTTCCACACCGTTTCGAGTGCCTGGCTTTTGGGCGCAGTGTTTGTGGTGGGTGTGAGCTGCTGGTATCTGCTTCGCAACCGCAACGTGAAAATGGCTACACAAAGCATTAAAGTTGCGGCCATTACCGGACTCATTTCCACTGCTATTACCGCTTTTACCGGCGACCAAAGCGGCATCGACATCGCTCGCCATCAGCCCATGAAGCTGGCCGCTGCCGAAGGACTGATCGACGGAAGCAAACAAGCACCTTTCTCCATAGTGCCCGGCGTGGAAGTGCCCGGCGTGCTCTCCATTCTCGCCACCCACGACCTCGACGGCTACGTGCCCGGCATCAACTGCATTCTCTACAACGGCTATACCGACCCCAACGGCAACCAAGTAGAGCCGGCCACGGCCAAAATGGAAAAAGGAAAAATGGCTCTCGCCGCTTTCAAGGAATATCGCCGCACACGCGACAGCCAACCCGAAAAAGCCCAAGCCGCACTTGCCAAATTTCAGGAGAACAAGGCCTATTTCGGCTATGGCTACATTCAAAAACCGGAAGATCTCATTCCCCCCATCGCTCTGACCTATTGGCCTTTCCGCATCATGGTCTTCTCTGCCGGAGTGCTTGGCCTTGTCCTGTTGCTCCTTTGGTGGTTTGAGCGCAAAGGACAACTATTGCGCCACCGTTGGCTGTTGCACGCCGGCATGTGGAGCGTGTTGCTTGCTTACCTCGCCAGCCAATCGGGTTGGATTGTGGCAGAAGTCGGACGTCAGCCTTGGGCTATTCAAGACCTCCTGCCTGTCAATGCCGCAGTTTCCAAACTCAGCGTGACGAGTGTTCAAACCACGTTCTTCCTTTTCCTCATCATCTTCACCGCACTGCTCATTGCCGAAATCCGCATCATGACCAATGCCATTCGCAAACACGTTCAAGAATAAACCTCAAAAACATTAGCACTATGATAACCTACGAATTTTTGCAACAATATTGGTGGTGCCTCGTCAGTCTGCTCGGTGCCTTGGTCGTGTTTCTCATGTTTGTGCAAGGAGCCAACAGCCAAATCTTCACACTCGGAAAAAACGAAGAGGAACGCCGGCTCATCATCAACTCCACCGGTCGCAAGTGGGAGTTCACGTTCACTACGCTCGTCACTTTCGGCGGTGCTTTCTTTGCCTCTTTTCCTTTGTTTTACAGCACCAGTTTCAGCGGAGCCTATTGGGTGTGGATGCTCATCCTTTTCAGTTTCGTGCTGCAAGCCGTGAGCTATGAGTTCCAATCGAAACTCGGCAACGTCCTTGGCACCAACACCTACCGCTGGTTTCTCGTCATCAACGGCATTCTCGGCCCCGTACTCATCGGCACGGCCGTCGGCACGTTCTTTCATGGTGCCAATTTCATCGTAAACAAAGACGTGATGGGCGACAGCCTCGCCACCGCAATCAGTCAGTGGAGCACGCCGTGGCACGGCCTCGAAGCCGTGGCCAACCCTTGGAACGTGGTACTCGGACTGGTCGTGTTTTTTCTTTGCCGCGTGTTGGGCAGTCTGTATATGCTCAACAACATTGACGACGCCATACTCCAACCTCGTTTGCGCCGTCAGGTCTTGACCGACACCGTTCCCTTCCTCGTGCTCTTCCTCGCCTTTGTCGGCCACCTCTTGTTCATGGAGGGTTGGAGCGTAGATCCGATTACGGGTGTCGTAAGCATGGAGGCTCACAAGTATCTCGCCAACCTCTTGGCACTTCCCGCCGTTTCGGTTCTCTTCTTGGTCGGAGTGTTGCTCGTGCTTTTCGGCATCGTCCGCACCCTCCTTTCTCCCACCTTTTTGCGCGGCATTTGGTTTTCGGGCATCGGCACGGTGCTGACCGTTTGGGCATTGCTCATGCTCGTCGGCTACAACAACACCCCCTACTACCCTTCGCTGACCGATCCGCAAAGCTCCCTCACGCTGGCCAACAGCTGTTCGAGCGAGTTTACGCTGATGGCCATGAGCATCGTTTCGCTCATCATTCCCTTTGTGTTGGCCTACATCTTCTACGCATGGCGATCCATAGATTTACAAGGCATCACGCGCAAAGAACTCGAAGAAAGCGAGCACAAATACTAAATTCTTTTTCATTTTACAGATTTGCCCCGACCGTGGAAGCTCCGGTTTCTCGTGTCGGGGCAAAGTCTTTTTCACGCCGATTTCTTTTTCCGTCAAACGGTTCTGCACGTTTCCACAAGCATTTCCGACAAAACATCTGCCCGATCATTTTTCTTTCTTGCCATTCCTTGATTTTGTGCGCACACTTTCAATCATTTTGAAGCCTCGTTTTTATCTTTTTTCGTACCTTTGCAACACGTTCGGCTGCAACGCCGTTTTTTCACTACATTCACAAAGCTAAACAGTCATGGGAGGTTTTTTCGGCACGGCATCGCGTGTGCCCTGCATCACCGATTTGTTCTACGGCACCGACTACAATTCCCACCTCGGCACACGTCGCGGCGGTTTGGCCACCTACTGCCGGGAAAAAGGTTTTTTGCGCAGCATCCACAGTTTGGAGAGCACCTATTTCCGCACCAAGTTTGAAAGCAATCTGGACAAGTTTGTAGGCAATTCGGGCATCGGCATCATCAGCGACACCGATGCGCAGCCGCTTTTGATGAACTCCCATTTGGGCAGGTTTGCCATCGTCACCGTTGCCAAAATCAACAATCTCGAAGCCTTGGCCGAACGTCTTTTGGCAAAAGGACTGCCGCTGTCCGAGTTCAGTTCGGGGCGCATCAATCCCACCGAAATCATCTCGCTGCTCATCATCGGCGGAAAAGACTTTGTGGAAGGCATCGAAAACGTGTTTCGCGAAGTGAGAGGTTCTTGTTCACTGCTCTTGCTCACGGAAGACGGCATCATCGCCGCTCGCGACTCGTGGGGGCGAACGCCCATTGTTATCGGGCGCAAAGACGGAGCTTATGCCGCAGCCTCCGAAAGCACTTCTTTCCCCAACTTGGGCTACGAAATCGACCGCTATCTCGGCCCCGGAGAAATTGTACATCTTCGCCACGACCGCATCTGCCAACTCCGCCGCCCCAACAAGGCCATGCAGGTGTGCTCCTTTCTGTGGGTTTACTATGGTTTTCCCACGTCTTCTTATGAAGGGCGCAATGTTGAAGACATGCGTTTTGCCTGCGGAAAAGCCATGGGAGAGAGCGATCCGACCGAAGTGGACTGCGCCTGCGGCATTCCCGACAGCGGCATCGGCATGGCCTTGGGGTATGCCGCCGGACACAACGTGCCCTATCAGCGCGCCATTTCCAAATACACCCCCACGTGGCCGCGTTCTTTCACGCCGCCCAATCAAAGCATGCGCAGTCTTGTGGCCAAAATGAAACTCATCGCCAATCGGGAGATGCTCGCCGGCAAGCGCGTGCTCTTTTGCGACGACAGCATCGTGCGCGGCACGCAACTGCGCGACAACACCGCCATTCTTCACGAATACGGAGCCAAAGAGGTGCACATGCGCATCGCCTGTCCGCCACTCATCTACGGATGTCCGTTCATCGGTTTCACCTCCTCAAAAAGCGATTTGGAACTCATCACGCGGCGACTCATCGGTGAGTTTGAGGGCGACCCCAACCGTAATTTGGAACGCTATGCCACAACCGGTTCGCCCGAATACAAACGCATGGTCGGCGAGATTGCCCGAAGGCTCAACCTCGACAGCTTGAAATTTTCCACCATCGAAGACCTCATCGCCAGCATCGGACTGCCCAAATGCAAGGTCTGCACCCACTGTTTCGACGGCTCCTCAACACACACGCTCGAACAGCCCAATCTCGACAACACCCCATAGCCTCTGCACTCGCGGCGACGTCCCCTCTCGTTCGCAAGACACCGGCGAAGTGCTCTCGAAGAAACATTCGTTTTTGTTCGTTTCCCGATCTTCGGGATGAGTCTTCGCGGAAGCTCATCCCGAAGATTTTCGTATTCCCCCCAAGAGGAAAAACACTCATTTTGGGCAAAACACACATCGGAAACGCACATTTCACCACGCCAAACAATAAAAAAGGCCTCTCTGCGTTAAAAAATATATGCACACACGCAAAGGCCGTATCATCAACCGGCCGCGATTATCGCAACCGACGAGGATGAAACACGGCATCGTGCCCGACGGCAAGTGCCCTCGCCCATCGACAACAGACAAAGACACATGATAGCATACATCAAAGGCGTCATCGCCGAACTCTCTCCCACCGAAGTCATCATCGAAACCGCCGGCGTGGGCTATCGCCTCGCCATTTCGCTCAACACCTTTTCGGCATTGCAAGGCAAGGAAACCGCAAAGGTTTATGTGACCGAAATCATTCGCGAAGACGCATACGACCTCTTCGGGTTCTCCTCCAAACAAGAGCGCACCTTGTTTGCCGCTCTCACCTCGGTCAACGGCATCGGCGGAGCTACGGCACGCATGGTGCTTTCGGCCTTCACGCCGGCAGAATTGGCCGACGTCATTCAAAGCGAACAGACCTCCATGCTCAAAAGCGTGAAGGGCATAGGCCCGAAAGCCGCAGCACGCATCGTGCTCGACCTGAAAGATAAAATCGCAGCCCTCCTTTCCGACGGCAGCATTGACGTATCTCCTTCGGCAGGCGGAGGCATCGCCACGGCCGACAAACAAACGGCCGAAGAGGCCATTTCGGCTCTTTCCATTCTCGGTTTTCCGCCCCCTACGGTGCGCAAAGTGGTGTCCGCCATTCTCAAAGAAGAACCGGGCTTGGATGTACAGCAAATCATCAAACGCGGTCTGAAACAAATCAAATAACCCGGTGTTCGCATCCGGCATTCTCCATAGTTTTCCATTCACTTGAAACGACATTTCTCCTTTCGGCTCATGGGCTGGGTGGCACTGCTCGGTGTCACCGCCTTTGCCGCAACCTCACGCCCAATCGCCAATCGCCCTCTCTCTGCCACGCCCTCTGCCACAACGCTCGCAACAACGGCTACGGAAGAGAGAGATACTATCGTGCCCTTTCGAGTGCGCCCCACTGTGACGAAGCGCGCCAACGAGGTGCGACGTTCCGGCGACCTCAAAGACCCCGAAAATCTGAAAACGGGATTGGTGTATGACGAAGAAAGCGGCATCTACAAATATGGCACACGCATGGGCGAAGAGTTCCTCTACGTCCCTTTCTTCATGGGCGATGACGAAGTTTTGAAAATGGGGGTCAGGCAGTCGATGCGCGACTATTTCAAACGACGTAACCACGAAGAATTTACAGCCAAGGGAAAAGAGAAATTCGACTTTTCGGACATGAAGTTTGAACTCGGGCCGGCCGAAAAGATATTCGGCCCCGGCGGCGTTCGTGTCAAGACGCAGGGAAGCGCGGAACTGAAAATCGGAGCCAACCACCGCTTCACTGACAACCCCTCGCTCTCCGAACGCAATCGCAGCGTATTCGGATTTGATTTCAACGAAAAGGTAAACCTTTCGCTCAACGGAAAAGTGGGCGACAAGGTCAATATGGACTTCAACTACAACTCCGAAGCCACCTTCAACTTCGACGCACAAAGTCTAAAACTTCGCTATGAAGGCAAAGAGGACGAAATCATCAAACTCGTTGAAGCCGGCAACGTGTCGATGCCCACCAACTCCTCGCTCATCCGAGGAGCACAAAGTCTATTCGGCGTGCGCACCGATATGCAGTTTGGCAAGCTCAAACTCCAAACAATGGTGGCGCAAAAAAAGTCGTCGGCACAAAGCGTGCAGTCCAAAGGTGGCGTGCAGCTGACAGATTTTGAGTTTTCGGCCTCCGACTACGACGAAAACCGCCACTTTTTCCTCGCTCATTACTTTCGAGATAATTATGACCGCTGGATGACACAGCTCCCCACCATTCTTTCGGGGGTGACGATCAATCGTGTCGAGGTGTGGGTGTCCAACAAGACCGGTGCCACCACCAACACCCGAAACCTCATCGCACTCACCGACCTTGGGGAATACAAGCACCGCAACCCAAAACTGTGGAGCCAAGGCAGCGAAGAGGTTCCTGCCAACAATGCCAACTCCGCTTATGACGCCCTCTCCCAACTACTGGGTGAGGGACGCGACGTTTCGCAAGCCTTCTCTCTTCTGCAAGGTGCGGGGCTCGAAGGCGGAGAAGATTTCGAGAAGTTGGAAAATGCCCGTCTGCTCTCGTCGTCGGAATATCGCCTCAACAGTGCACTCGGCTACTTGTCCCTGCGCTCCACTCTCCAAACGGATCAGGTCTTGGCCGTAGCCTACGAATACACCTACCGGGGTAAGACCTATCAAGTGGGGGAATTTTCTACAGACCGCAAAGACAACACGCAGGCACTGCTCGTCAAAACACTGAAAAACACGGCCTGCACGCCGCGCATGGGCAACTGGGATCTGATGATGCGCAACGTCTATGCTCTCGGAGCAAGTTCGGTGCAATCGGAGCGTTTCCGCCTCGACATCAAATACCTGTCCGACACTTCGGGGGTGTATCTGTCTTATTTGCCCGAACCGACACTGAAAAACAAAAAGCTCCTTTCGCAAATGGGGTTGGATGAGCTGGACAACAACAATAAACGATTTCCCAACGGATACTTCGACTTTGTGGAAGGCTACACCATAGACTCCAACACCGGCCGAATTTTCTTTCCCGTGGTCGAGCCTTTCGGCGCTCATCTGGAAAAAATCATCGGCAACCCCGATGTGGCACGACGCTATGCTTACACCGAACTATACGACTCCACACGCACCATTGCCAAACAAATCGCCGAACATAACAAGTATGTACTCGCCGGACAATACAAAGCAACAAAAAACGATGAAATCCAACTCGGCGCGAGCAACATTCCCCACGGCAGTGTCGTCGTAACGGCCGGCGGACAGCTCCTCACAGAGGGTTCGGACTATTCGGTCGATTATAGTTCGGGCATTGTCAAAATTCTCAACAAAAGCATTCTCGACGCAGGCACTCCCATCAGCTGTTCGCTCGAAAGCAACACCGACTACGGCATGCAGCGCAAAACGATGGTCGGGTTGAACTTCCAATACGATTTCTCCAAGGAATTTCAATTCGGCGGAACATTGCTGCATTTGGACGAACAACCGCTCACCAACAAAGTACCCATGGGCAGCGAACCGCTCAACAACACCATTTGGGGACTAAACCTCTCGTGGAAGAAACAAAGCCAAGGACTTACCAACTTGTTAAACCGTGTGCCCTTCATTCAATGCAGTGCCCCTTCACAAATCAATTTCACGGCCGAAGTTGCACAACTCATCGCCGGAAAGAGCACGGGAGCGCAAGGCAACGCTTCTTATGTGGACGACTTTGAAAACTCGAAATCCGTCATCGACATCTCTCAACCGCAGGCTTGGATGCTGTCATCGACTCCTGCCATGTTTCCGGAATCGAAACTCTCCAACGACGTCCGCTACGGATATAATCGTGCCTTGATGGCATGGTATTTCATCGATCCCATATTCACACGCCGCAGCTCCTCGCTCACGCCGGGCTATATCAAAACAGACCTCAAACAACTCTCCGATCCTCGCGTGAGAGAGGTGTATATGTCCGACCTCTATCCCAACAAGAGCATCAACTACAAGGAGGCCTCTACCCTCTCGGTGCTCAATCTTGCGTTCTATCCCAACGAGCGCGGTCCTTATAACCTCGACCCTGCACTCGACCGCGATGGGCGTCTGAGCAACCCACGACAAAGGTGGGGCGGCATGATGCGCCGCATCGAAACATCAGATTTTGAAGCAGCCAACATTGAGTATGTCGAATTTTGGATGATGGATCCTTTCACCGCCCACAACGGACAAATGCCGACTCACACAGGAGATTTGTATCTCAACCTCGGAGAAATTTCGGAAGATATTCTCAAAGATGGCAAAAAATACTACGAAAGCGGCCTGCCCACCGACGGCAATGCCTCACACTATGCCGAAACCGCTTGGGGACGTGTACCGACACAAAGCTCCGTGACCTATGCCTTCAACACCTCCTCCGGAAGTCGCCGCCGTCAAGACGTGGGTTTCAACGGCCTCACCTCCGAGGAAGAACGTACCTATGGCGTTTATGCCGACTATTTGGCCAAGGTGCGCGGAGTAGTGCGCCCGGAGGTTTACGACTCCATTTTTCAAAATCCTTCGGCCGACAAATATCACTACTTCCGAGGTCGCGACTGGGACGAACGACATACTTCGATTCTCGACAGATACAAATACATCAATCACCCCAACGGCAACTCCGTTGCGGCAGAAGACAGTCCCGAAAGCTATTCCACGGCCTACAAAACCACCCCCGACGCCGAAGACATCAATCAAGACTACACGCTCAACGAATACGAAAAATACTATCAATATCGCATTCGCATCTCCCCCGAAGCCATGACCGTGGGGCAGAACTACATCGTAGACAAACGAGTAACTTACCCGAAAACACGCGACGGCTCAACTTCCGAAACCAAATGGTATCTTTTCCGCATTCCGTTGAGCGAATACGAACGCCGCGAAGGCAATATCAACGACTTTTCTTCCATTCGCTTCATGCGTATGTTCATGACGGGCTTTGACCAACCCGTCGTGTTGCGCTTTGCTACGCTCAATCTCGTGCGCGGCGAATGGCGAAGCTACGAACAGGCGCTCTATTCCGGCAAACTGCCCGATGCCTCCGGAACGTTGGCCGTGAGTGCCGTGAACTTTGAAGAAAACAATGAGAAAACACCCGTAAACTACCTCCTTCCCCCCGGCATCAGCCGTGCCATAGAGCCGGGGCAGGAACAGGTGCTTCAAAACAACGAACAAGCCCTCGCTCTCACCATTAAGAACTTGGCGAGCGGCGACGCAAGAGCCGTGTATAAAAACACTACGCTCGACCTCCGTCGCTACAAACACCTGCAACTTTTTGTGCATGCCAACGCATTGCCCGGCGACAACGATCTCGAAAACGGTCAGATGAGCCTTTTTCTACGATTGGGATCGGACTACAAGAACAACTTCTACGAATACGAAATACCGCTCACCATCACACCCGAAGGCATGTATGCCGGCACATCTGGACAGCGCGCCGTTTGGCCGGAAGACAACATGATCGACATTGACCTCTCGCTGCTCACCGGTGTGAAGAAAAATCGCAATCATCAGAAGTCGCTCGGTCTGATCGGCTTCAACAAGCTATACAGCGAGTATGATCGCAATCGCCCCAAGAACAAAATCAGCGTGCTCGGCAACCCTTCGCTCGGCGAAGTGCATACCGTTATGATCGGTGTGCGCAACAATTCGCGCGCCGTCAAGAGCGTGGAAATATGGGCAAACGAATTGCGCCTGCAAGAATTTGCCAACAAAGGAGGTTGGGGAGCACAAAGCAGTCTGAACCTGCAATTGTCCGATTTGGCCTCGATGAACCTCAGCGGACATCTCGAAACCAATGGCTTCGGCGGATTGGAAGAAACCGTCAGCCGACGGCGCGACAATGACCTCTACCAATATTCCGTCACCACCAATTTCGAAGTGGGAAAACTCCTGCCCGAAAAAGTCAAACTCAACGCCCCCGTATACTACTCTTACTCCAAGGAGCACATCGTGCCTCGCTACAATCCGCTTGACACCGACATGAGCATGAAGGAAGCTCTCGACGGCCTCACCACCAAAGCCCAACGCGACTCCCTGCGCAATATTACCGACAAAGTCGTGGTCAATCGCAACTTCTCCGTTTCCGGCTTGCGCTTCAACCGAAAAACAAAAGGCTTCCCCATGCCCTACGATTTAGGCAACTTCACCTTTGGATATGCCCACTCCTTGCGGCACTCCACGGGAGAAACCACCGCATGGGAACGTGACGAGCACTGGAAATTCAACTTTGCCTATACTTATTCCACTCCTTCCAAGCCTTTCGAACCTTTCAAAAAAATCATCGATGCCAAGAAAAAATGGTTCCGTCTATTCAGAGAATTCAATATCAACTACTTACCACAAAGTATTACCTTCAACTCCGACATCACGCGCAACTACTACGAACTTCAAGAACGCGACATCCGGCAACCCGACAACAATGCGTTGCCGCTGAGCTTCTCCTCAGATTTCTTGTGGAACCGTGCCTTTCAGCTTCGTTGGGATCCGACGCGTATGATCCACTTCAACTTCTCTTCCGGCACCAATGCCGAGATCGAGCAACCCCGTGTGGCGGTAAACAAAGACTTGTTTCCCGACGAATACGCCGTTTGGAAAGATTCCGTCATCCACTCCATTCGCGAACTCGGCCGACCACTCACTTACCGACAAACGGCCGACCTTTCTTGGGATTTGCCGCTTAACAAAATACCGGCACTCGAATGGATCACAGCCGATGCCAAGTATAACTCAACTTACAATTGGACACGCGGTGCCGAACTCAGTTCGGGCATGGCTATGGGACACACCATCGCCAATCAACGCAATCTGAGTGCCAATGCGCGCCTCAATTTCGAAACGCTCTACAATTTCATTCCTTTCCTCAAAAAAGTAAATCGAAAGTTTTCGATGTCGTCGGCGCGAAACGGCATGAAAGAAGAAAAGAAGAAATACGAAAAAGAAATACACCTCAAAGCCGACACCACAACCATCGTGCCCCACAACCAACGGTCAAAACGCCTCCGTGTGACCGCTATCCGTCCCGACGGCACGCGCTATCCCATTCGTTTCAAAGTGCTCGACATCAACCGCATCGAGGTGCTCAATCGCGACAGTATCTCTTTGAAAATCGTGGTTACGCCGCGCAAAAAAATGGAGGAACAAACATGGTATAAAGCCACCGAATATGCCACGCGCGGCCTCATGATGGTGCGCAACATCAACATCTCCTATCGCAACACCTTCAACTTGTCGTTGCCCGGTTTCCTCCCCGAAATCGGCGACTTCTTCGGACAGTCGCGCCGCGGTCTGTTCCTGTCGCCCGGCCTCGATTTCGCTTTCGCCACGACCGACGAGCACTACATCGACCGAGCCGCCGACAGAGGCTGGCTGCTCATGACCGACAGCATCATCACCCCTGCCACGAGCAACTACACCGAAGACTTACAAATCCGTGCCACAATCGAACCGATACGCGACTTGAAATTCAACCTCAACCTCTCGCGCAACAACAATCGGGTAAAAAGCATACAATATATGTTTGAGGGTCGCCCCACCACGCAAACCGGCTCGTTCACCATGACCACCCTCTCGATCGGCACAGCTTTCGCCTCATCGGGAAATGCCGACAACGGCTATCGCAACGCCACGTTCGATCGCTTCCTCCGACTGCTCGACGACTGCCGCGACCGCGTCGAACAACGATACACAGGCGCACACTATCCCGTCGGTTCGGGAGATCTCGCCGGACAGCCCTATGACCCGAAAAACGGAAGCGTAGACAAATATTCGAGCAACGTGATGATCCCGGCTTTCCTCAGTGCCTACGCCGGCGGAGGTTCGAGCCTCGACATATTCCCGGCTATCACGCGCCTCCTCCCCAATTGGGCACTCACCTACGGCGGCCTGTCTTCGTTACCGGCTTTCAAACAGTGGTTCAGATCTTTCAACCTCAACCACGGCTACAAAAGCATTTACAATGTCGGCAGCTACAACACCTTCCAATCCTATCGCGAATCCATGGACGGCATCGGCTTCGTAAACAATGTCAGCAGCGGCCTGCCCACTCCTTCGTCAATGTACGACATATCCACCGTGAGCATCAACGAGAGTTTCTCTCCTCTTCTCGGCATCGACATGACATTTCACAACAACCTCACCGCAAAACTCGAATATCGCAAAACCCGCGTCCTCACGCTGTCGATGACCTCGCAGCAAATCACCGAAACGCACTCCGACGACATCGTTTTCGGCGCAGGCTATCGCATCAGCAACTTCAACCCCTTCTCCGGCAGTTCGGGAGCGAAAAAAACGACCCGTTCGTCGCCTCGCGGCAAGTCCAGATCAAACGACAACAACAATCGTTCAAACAGCTCACGCGGTTTTGCCAACAGCCTCAACCTCCGTTTCGACATCTCTCTGCGTGACCAAAGTTCACTGCAACGCAACATCCTCACCACCCTCTCTCAGGCCACGGGAGGCAATCACGCCGTGCAGATTTCTTTCTCGGCAGACTACACCGTTTCCAAGTTCCTCACGCTCTCGGCCTACTATGACCGACAGGTGAACCGCCCCCTGCTCACCTCTTCGTCTTACCCGACAACGACGCAAGACTTCGGCATCAATCTCAAATTTCAACTCACAAGATAATTTCGACGTATAAAAACGGCCAACTTCCGCTGCGGAAACAGCCAACCTTACACGCGAAAATCTAACTAACGAGTAGAACAAACTAAGTAACGAGTAGAAAATTCTACTCGTTACTTAGATTTTGGCGGATACCGCAGCCGTTTTTTCTACTTTCTCTCCGACAACTTTCTCTCGAAAATGGCCGTTTTTTACTCTTCTCATAAAAAAACGAAGTTCATTATAAAAAAATCATCAGACAATTTTGGTTTATAAAATAAACTATATTATATTTGCAGCATGGGAGTAGCATTATCCGGAACTTCCATCTCTTTTTTTATCCAAACAGTTTATTTTATAAACCAAAACTTGCTCGTTCTCGGGGTTCGGCCTGATCAGCCGCAACATCTTGGAAAAGCGTTTCTCTCCAAATTCTCTATCATCATGAACACACAAGAAATGACTCGGCAAGAAAGCCTTGATCTCATTGCCGAAATGATCGAATCGACCAAACACCGCTATCATCTCAACGATGGCAACATTTTTCTGTTTTGGGGGTATCTCAGCGTTGCCACTTGTTTGCTCGTTTGGGCATTGCTCTCCCTCACTGCCAATCCGCTTTTCAATCTTCTTTGGTTGCTCATTCCCATATTCGGAGGACTATATACGGTTTTCCAAAAGTATCCCAAGAAAAACAAGGGCTATGTGAAGACCTTCACCGACCGCATCATCGGTACGCTGTGGTCACTGATCGGTTCGTTTGCTTGGGTGCTGCTCATCATTTGCTTTGCCGTCCAGTTCTTTTTCGGGCATGGGGTGTGGTTCATCATGCTCGTTTATGCTTTCCTTGTGGTAGGCATCGGCAGTGCGGTGACGGGCATCGTCGTGCAAGAACGAAGTTTGGTGGTTGGCGGCTGTTTCAGTGCCATTGCCGGCAGCCTGTTCTTAATTGCCCAACTCATGCACTTTCCGATGAAAGCCATGTGGGTAGTTCCTCTATATATCGTCTGTTTTATGGTGATGATGGTGGTTCCCGGCCATATCATCAACGCCAAAGCCCGCCGCCAATCGACTGTCGAAACCGGAACTAACGCTCCATCTCATGCTTGCTGAACTCGACCCCTTGCTCCACTCCCAACTCCGCTTGGCCATCGTTTCCCTCCTCATGGGAGTGGAAGAAGCCGACTTCGTCTTTCTGCGCGAAAAGACCCAAGCCACCGCGGGCAACCTCAGCGTGCAAATCGACAAATTGTCGAACGCCAATTACATCGAAGTTTTGAAACTCCAATCCGGAAAGCGTCCGCGCACCATCTGTCGGATGACGCGAGAAGGGCGCAAGGCTTTTGAAAACTACGTTGAGGCGTTGAAAAGCTATTTGCCGATTTAGAACACACGACCTTCGCCGAAAAACAATGCTTACGCAGCCGTATTCAAAGGCAGAAGAAGCGTTTGAACGGCCAATGTGTTTGTGGATTTGGCATGTTTGTGTATATTTGCAGCCCAAACACAACTTTTATCATTATCTCTACCTTCATGAAAAACCGAATATTTCTCTTGGCTTTCGCCCTGCTGGGACTTCTTCCGGCAATTGCCGATCGCTCCAACACGGTCACCGTTGCCGTATTCTCCGTCAATGATTTTCACGCCGGCCTTCTGCCCGATGCCCGACAGTCCGTGCCCGGTGCGGCTTATGTGGTGCAAACGCTCGACTCGCTGAAACAGGTCTATCCCTATCACGTCACCGTATCGGCCGGCGACAATTTCGGAGGCAGTTTCTTCTATAATGCCACACGCAACAAAAGCCTTATGCCCCAAGCCTTCAAAGACATGGGCATTGACATCAGTGCCGTGGGCAACCACGAGTTCGACGAAGGACAAAAAGCTTTGGCCGATAAGTGGCACGACACGGAGTTGCGCCCCCGGTCTTCAAATCTGACTTACGTTTGTGCCAACGTACGCAACTCCGAAGGTCGCATCCCCTCCTTTGCCCAACCTTGGGCTGTTGTTCCGGTTTCGGTGGGAGGCGGCAAAAGCATCCATGTGGCCTTTGTCGGATTGCTCACGAGCAACACCCCTTGGCAGGCTCGCGCAAGCAACCTCCGCGGACTCTCTTTCGACGGCAACTACACCGCTGTGCTCGATTCCGTTTCGCGCCTGCCGGGCTACGATCAAGTCGAAAAAGCCAACATACGCCTCCTTCTCACCCACATCGGGTCGCACATGGAAGACGGAACGCCCAAATGGGAAGATCGCGACTCGATGAACCTCAAAACGCTTGACCGCAACGATATAGACGCCATTTTCTCGGCACACTCCCACACCGCCGTCATCGGCATGAGCGATAGCCGTCGCCCCTACCCCATTCTCCAAGGTTTATGGCACGGCATCTACATTTCCATGTTCAAATGCGAGATAGACACGACCAACGGTCGCCTCGTCGGCATCACTCCCGAACTCGTCCGTGTCAATCCCAACGCCGCCCTTTCGCCCAAAGCCGCACGCCTGCAAGCACAAATCGAAGAGCAATATCACACCACCCTCTTCCGCGGCATGCCGCTCAGCCGCAAACTCACGGTCAGCGCACAAAACTTCCGCCATGACCGCCACAAAAACGATCTGCAAACCAAGATGGGTGCTCTCGTTTGCGAAAGCTATGCCAAAGCCTATCGCATGGCGGCTCATTTGCCCGAAGAGGCATTGGTAGTAGGGGTGAGCCATTTCGGCAGTATCCGTGCCGGTTTTTCAAAAGGCGATGTCACCGTGCTCAACGTGGGCGAAGCCCTACCTTTTGCCAATGCTCTGAAAGCCTATCGCTACACCGGCCGGCAACTGCTGGAACTGATGAACCACGGCATCAACGTCTGCAAACTCGGACGCATCCAAACGTCGGGCGTGAACGTGAAACAAGACAAGCGCGGACGCATACGGTCGCTTACGCTCACCCTCCCGTCGGGAAAGACAGTTCCCCTGCACCCCACGAGCCAACTGATCGTCGTGGCCGATGAATACATGACCACCGGCGGCGACGGCTATCTGCCCTCACAGTTTCCGAAAGAAGCGGAACAAACCCTTCCGCTCCCCACTTCGACCGACGCTTTCATTGCCTATCTCAACACTCTCGACAGCATCCGATGACGCGCCGTTTGAGCATACTCCTTTTAGGTTTCGCCCCTCTCTTGGCTTCGGCACAAGAGGTGGGCGATTCCACTTTGCTCCGTCCGTCGCTCTCCACCTGCGCCGCCTCTATCTGTTTTCCCACCCGATTCGGCAGTCAAACCGCTCGGCATCTCCGCCATGAGGCAAAACGCGCCGCCTTTTCATACGTAAGAATTTCACGATTTAGAGAAAAGCCCTTCAAAATCCCGGTCACAACCCCCAACGCCTCCCTCAAAGACATCTATCTCCGTTTCCGCCCCAAAAGAAACACAGACTTCCGAAACTGCGGTGAAATAAAAGAAGAATAAAGAATTTCCGGCCGATAATTTGGCCATTGTTCGGAAATGTATTATTTTTGAAGTCGAAATAAGAAAGGAAATGAAATCCCTGCGTTTTTTCTTGCGCTTCTCAAACTACGTTTCGGTAACACAGAACTTAGAACGCCTAAATCATCAAGAAACGCAAAGAAAAACAGAATGATTTATAGCCTTTCTCTCTCGGTGCCTTCATCTAACGGTTAGGATACATGCCTCTCACGCATGACATACGGGTTCGATTCCCGTAGGCACTACCACACAAACACCGATGTCGAGGTGGGCTTTTTCAAGAGTCCCGCCTCTTTTCTTTTGTTTTTTCGCGCAAAAGCGAGTCAGTAGAAATTTACGGCTCCATACCCCTCTCCCATTATTTGAAGCACAAAAATCATGGCCGTCACAGAAATCACTTCGCTATCACATCCGGGCGTCGAAATATTCGGAACACTCACAGAAGCCCAACTACGCAATCGACTGGAACCGGAGAAAGGCATTTTCATTGCCGAAAGCCCGAAAGTCATCAAAGTCGCCATGGAAGCAGGCTACGAACCGCAGGCTTTGTTGTGCGAACGCAAACATATATCGGGCGATGCAGCCGACATCATTTCGCGTTGCGGCGACATTCCCGTCTATACCGGCGAACGAGAAATTTTGGCAAAACTCACAGGCTATCAGCTCACTCGCGGCGTGTTGGCAGCCATGCGTCGCCCCCAAAAACGCAGCGTGGAAGACATTTGCCGGAACGCCCGACGAATCGCCGTTATCGACGGCGTGGTAGACACCACCAACATCGGCTCAATCTTTCGTGCCGCCGCGGCTCTGGGCATGGATGCCGTATTGCTGACACCGACGTCTTGCGACCCGCTCAATCGCCGTGCCGTTCGTGTTTCGATGGGGGCTGTATTTCTCGTGCCTTGGACTTGGTTGGAAGCTCCGATTTCGTCGCTTGGCGCATTGGGATTTCAAACGGCGGCTTTGGCACTGACCGAAAAGTCCGTATCGCTCGCCGACCCCATACTCAAAACCGAGAAGAAGCTGGCCTTTGTTTTGGGCACGGAGGGCGACGGGCTGTCCGCCGAAGTCATTGCTTCCACGGACTACGTCGTGCGCATTCCCATGTCGCACAACGTAGATTCGCTCAACGTAGCGGCCGCCGCGGCCATTGCTTTTTGGGAACTGCGTCCCGATCAAAAATAAAATTCCGCAAATACGCTTCCTCAAAATCGTGCCCCACCTCAGAAATATCGAGATCATGGCTGTCGGATAAAGTTTTTTCGCAAATCATGTCTATGCTCACGCCTACCTTGATGCACGATGAAAGCACGCAAAGCCCACCGATGAGGACACCAAAGCTGTCTGTCGGAGCATTAAAATCGCAAAAGCCTCCCATATCTGAGAAAAGACCTTGCAGACAAAAGTAGAAAGTCCGAATCACCGAAAAGAGAAGCAAGTAGGAAGTGGTGAAATTTAGGTCAGAGATAGAAAATTCTACTCGTTGCTTGGGAATTTCTACTCGTTACTCCGTTTTCTCTACGCCTTGGCGTAAGATGCGCCCCGACGCATTGCAGTATATCCGGACAAATCGAAGAGAAACCGAAACAATGTTTCGTAAAAAACAACTTTCTGCCCCCCTACCAAGAGTTTTTCTTATTTTTATCTACATTGTCTACACCAACCACGTTAAACATCAGATATTTAGATGGTTGCGAATGTAGACAACGCAGAAAACAATCTACATTCGTCGTCACAACCTACACCCCATATCGGGAAGGCGTGCAGATGCCCGAAATCGCCCATGTAGGCAGTGTAGGTTTTCAGAAAATCTGTCTACATTCATTTTCATCTGATTTTCATAGACTTAACCTATATCAGTGTATATTGGCAAGACATCTGCATACATTCCTATCTTTTTGAAATTCAGCAATATGCAAGGCGCAGTGTAGTTTTTTCGACGATTTTACGAAAAAACATTGGGGAAGCCCGCATAAAGCACCTTTTCTCCCCCAAAACCACGTTTGACAGATAGCCGAAAGTGCGTTCGGCTACATCATGGAGCAAACAGAGATGATGTTGTGGAGATTTCGTTGCGGAGAAGGTGTGGTCTTTCTGCGAACTCACTACACCCGTTTCGTCGATTTCATGGAAAATCCTCAAAAAGAAGAATACGAAATCTTGGCAGGAGCACGCAAAGTCATCGCCATACAAAAAAGCATCTCTGTTTGACGAAGAGCTTGCTTTTTTGAAAAAGAAAGCCCGAAGCTGCATTTCACAGAGCTTCGGGCAATATTTTTAGGCCGTTTTGAAGTTTTCCGGACAGCAATAATCGAGATTGACTTTTGAGGCACTATTCGTTTTTTGCGGAACAGCCGACGACTTTCCATACGCTTATCTCGGCATTTCTTCAAAATCCACATATTCACTATCGTCTTTGTAAAAGATCTTTTCTTTCGGGCGACCGGCGTGTGCCGTTCTTTTCGTGCGTTCGGAAGATGCCCCAAAAGCGGAGTCATCGGAGCCGGCGGCGGCAGATCGGGAGGAACGTCTGTTTTGTTCGGACGAAAATGCTCCGAAATGTCGAAAAAACATACGCCCAAACGGTTTCATGCCGAAAAGAGAAAACAAGAAGCCCAACACTCGGTTGAGCACGACAAGAAAGACGACGAAAATCGCAACAAAGAGAAACAGAAAAAAAAGCAATATACCCGTCATAAATGGAAATCCTAAGACCGGAGAGATGGAAAAGATATGTAAAGCGATCAAAACAAGACTGACGCAAAACTACTCATGCGCTCAAAGGTCGAATTAGATTGCCGGGGCGTTCCATATCTTGTCGGCTTTGTTTTGAGAAGTTTTGCCGTGCCCTCGGAATGCACTCTTCTCAATATGCAGGATGCGTACTTTTTTGCGAACTGAGGAGAGAAACAAAGACATAAAGCAAAATGATTGCCGCTATGCCCAACACACCGACATTCGTCAGAAAACAGAAGATCAAAATAGCAAGAGAAGCGATGAGAAAGGAGTAGCGAACGACGTTTTCCCTCCAACCAAAACTCTTGAATTTGAGTGCGAACATCGGAATTTCACTGATCAAAATCCAACACGAAAGCAAAGTTCCTGCGGCTATCAACCAGAAAATCACCTCCCTGGGCAAAACTGTCACGGCATCGCTGTCGAAAAGACTGACGCCCAACGATGCCCAAAACAAAGCATTGGCCGGTGTGGGCAAACCGATGAACGAATGTGTTTGCCGCGTGTCCAAATTGTATTTGGCCAATCGGTAAGCCGAAAAAGCCACAATGAGAAAGCCTCCGTAAGGTATCAGGGTGGCAAGAGGCGATTCGGCAAACGGCATGGTGATGGCGAGCATCTGCACGACGAGTGTGGCAGGGGCAAGTCCGAAAGTGACCACGTCGGCCAAAGAGTCGAGTTCTTTCCCAATGGGACTGCTCACTCCGAGCAAACGCGCCGTGAAACCGTCGAAAAAGTCGAAAACGGCACCCAAGACGATAAAGCCCAAGGCCAACGAGAAAGATTGCTGAAAAGCTGCTCCCACGGCCAAACTGCCCGATAGAAGATTGCAAGAGGTTATGATATTGGGGATGTGACGTTTCATAAAAAGAATTAGCATTGATCCATGCACAAAGCCGCCTGCTCCGTTGGAGCCGACGGCCTTCTTATATTTATGCCGGATTGTCAGAAGTTTTCACCGGCGTAAGGTATCCTAAAACGGTGGCGTTGCCGGTGGTGGCCTGTCCGAGGGCGACATCTATTTCGGTACCGACAGGCAGATAAACATCCACTCTCGATCCGAACTTGATAAAGCCCATGTGGTTGTCAATATCGCAAGTCTGCCCCTCTTCAGCATAAGTCACGATGCGTCGCGCCACGGCTCCCGCCACCTGCCTCACCAACACATCGTGGCCGGAGGGGGTGGAAATGACCACCGTGCTGCGCTCGTTTTCCGTGCTGGCCTTGGGCAACCAAGCCTTGTGGAAGTTGCCATTGTGATGACGCACCAACTTCACTTTTCCGGCGACCGGAAACCAGTTGGCGTGTACGTTGGTCACAGACATAAACACAGACACCATTAGTCGGCGATCGCGAAAATATTCGTTTTCTTCCACTTCTTCTATGACCACAACTCGCCCGTCGGCCGGAGCCACGACAACATTTTCCGTTTCGCCCATAAAAATGCGGAGCGGACAGCGGAAAAAATTGACGATGATGCCATATACAATGGTCAAGACGGCCACAATCAGATAGAAACAAAGCGGACAGGCCTCTATCAGCAACCAATAAGACAATACGGCCACGATTATAAATGCGCTTCCGCTCAGAAATAATGTGGTTCGCCCTTCGTTGTGCAAACGATGTCGCTTTATGGTTTTGAGTTTCGTCATAGATGATATTAAATAGATGTAAACGAAAAGAGCCTTTCGCTCCCTTTGATTCGTTTCCGACGAGGCGGAGTTCGGAAGATGTCGTCGGCCGATTTGCAGCCTTTTTTTTACGATCGGAGTTAACCGTTTTTACCGGTCAAAGACGGGTATGAACAAACGACCAAAACTTGTTTATTTCGGTCAATCGTGACATTCGTCTGCAAAAATACGTTTTTTTTATCACCTCAACAAATAATTGAGGGGCTATCATGATCATTCTGCTTCGCTCAACAGCTTGGTAAGTTTGCTTTCGAGTTGTTCGGGCGACAGTCGCAAGGTGAATTGTCCGTTTTGCGCGATTGAGATATTGCCGGTTTCTTCGCTGACGATAATGGCCAGACAATCGCTCTTTTGAGAGATGCCCAACGCCGACCGATGTCGCAGGCCGAGAGCCTTGGGGATGTCATTGTCGTGGGAAACGGGGAGGATGCAGGCGGCGGCTTTGAGGCGTTTCTGTGCAATGAGCATCGCTCCGTCGTGCAAAGGAGAGTTTTTGAAAAAGATGTTTTCAATGAGGCGTTGGGAAATGGCGGCATCCAGCTCTTCTCCCGTTTCGGCGATGTCATTGAGTTTCACCGTTCGCTCAATGACGATGAGTGCTCCCATTTTCTGTTTGCTCATGCTCATGCAGGCCATGACGATGGGCATGATCGCTTCCCGATGCAACTCCTCGGAGCCGTTGCGGTGCAACCATCGAAACAAGCGCGATGCCCGTTGCGTGCCGATATTTGAAAAGAACTGGCGTATTTCTTCTTGAAAGAGAATGATCAATGCCAACGAACCCACATTGATCAAACGGTCGAAAATTCCTCCCAAAAGTCGCATTTCAAACACCTGCGACACCAAAATCCAAACGATGAGGAAAGTGATCACTCCGGCAAAGATATTGGCCGAACTGGACTCTCTCATCAGTTTATAGATGTAAAACAGGAGCAACGCCACAAGGACGATGTCGAGGATGTCTTTGATACCAACTTCTATCATGGGCTGTCGGGGTTATCGGCCTGCCGTTTCGGCGGCGTTCATGGCGTTGAAAATGCGGCAAGTTTCGACGGCCGCTTTCACATCGTGCACGCGAAGGATGTGTGCTCCTTTCATCAAAGCAAAAGCATGAATGGCGGTCGTTCCATTGAGCGCGTCTTGGGGGGTGGAGCCGAGCAAACGATAGATCATGGATTTGCGACTGACACCCACCAGCAGCGGACAATTCAATTCATGAAAAAACTCCAACCGCTCCAAGAGGCGATAGTTGTGCTCCAACGTTTTGCCAAAACCGAAGCCCGGGTCGACAATGATGTCTTTTCCGCCATAATCTCGCAAACGCTGTGCACGACGCGCCAAATACTCGATGACCTCTGCCACGACATCCTCATAGTGCGGAGCAGCCTGCATTGTGCGCGGCTCGCCCTGCATGTGCATCAACACATAGGGTACGCCGAGCCGTGCCACCGTGCGCAGCATTCCTCTGTCCAGTTCGCCCCCCGAGATGTCGTTGATCATCTGCACGCCATATTCCTCCACACAGCCACGCGCCACCTCCGAACGCCATGTGTCTACCGAAACTATCGCCTCCGGGGCTTCCTCGCGAACAATGGCGAGTGCCGTGCTCAGGCGGCGCATTTCCTCATCGCCGTTCACGTCATCGGCTCCCGGACGTGTCGAACAAGCTCCCACGTCGATGATGTCCCCGCCTTCATCAATAATTTCACGCACGCGCCGACGGATCTGCGCGGCATCGGTGTCGGGAGTGCGCGAGTCGGCATAAAAGGAAT
Organism: Alloprevotella sp. OH1205_COT-284; assembly: GCF_003859795.1. Classification (GTDB taxonomy): domain Bacteria; phylum Bacteroidota; class Bacteroidia; order Bacteroidales; family Bacteroidaceae; genus Alloprevotella. Next base: position 32,059 of record NZ_RQYI01000025.1, read on the forward strand.
CGGGCGTGACATTGAGGATGCCCATCACGATCGGGCGGTTCAAGACATACAGCCGCCCTCCGAGGTTGAGCGTGGGGGTAGAAAAGGGTGCGTACATGAAGTTTTTATTTTGTGCAAAGTTACTTTTTTGTAATTTGACAAGCAAAATAAAATTCTCCTTTTTTCTCTTTTCAGAAAGGAAACACTACTTTTGCACGCAAATCTCACAGCATCATGGAAATCTCGCGACTTTACGAAATCTTTTGCCAACACCCCGTCGTCACCACCGACACACGCGACTGCCCGGAAGGCAGCATCTTCTTTGCACTCAAAGGTGCTCATTTCGACGGTAATCGCTTTGCCCTTCAAGCCTTGGAAGCCGGTTGCGCCTATGCCGTGGTCGATGATGCCGAAACGGCCGCAGCCGACAAACGCTGCATCTTGTGCGACAATGTTTTGACCACGCTGCAACAGCTCGCCGCTCATCATCGCCGACATTTGAACACGCCGATTTTGCAAATCACCGGCACCAACGGCAAGACTACCACCAAAGAACTCGTGGCCGCTGTGCTCTCAGAGCGATACAACGTGCTCTACACCATTGGCAATCTCAACAACCACATCGGCGTGCCCAAAACCCTTCTCCGCCTCACAAACGAGCACGAGTTCGCCGTGATCGAAACGGGGGCTAATCATATAGGGGAAATCGCAGCATTGAGTGAAATCGTACAACCCGATTGCGCCCTCATCACCAATGTGGGCAAAGCACACTTGGAGGGTTTCGGCTCGTTTGAAGGCGTCATCGCGGCCAAAACCGAACTCTACGATTTCATCCGCCGACGCAACAACGCATCTCCCGACGAAAACAAGCAAACCGCGTTCATCTTTCTTCCGGCCGACAATCCTCACCTCGTCCCCCACGCCGAAGGGTTGCCCACCTTCACCTACGGTTCGGAAAACAGCGGCACGGACATTGAGGGGGCGGCAATGGTCTGCGACCCGTTTCTCACATTTCGGTGGCGCGAGCGGGGCGGCGAATGGCGCCGTGTGTCCACTCGGCTCATCGGAGCTTACAATCTCCACAATCTTTTGGCCGCCGTTGCCGTTGGGCGACATTTCGGCGTCGCCCCGAATCGGATCGACGCGGCTTTGGCACGCTATGCTCCCAACAACAGCCGTTCGGAGTTTCGCCGCACAACACGCAATCGCCTCATCATCGACGCCTACAACGCCAACCTCTCTTCGATGCAAGCCGCATTGGAAAACTTCCGCCTCATCGCCGATGTGCAAAAAACAGCCATTCTCGGCGAAATGCGCGAATTGGGTGCTACCTCTCTCGCCGCCCACTCCGAAGTGGTGACCTTGGCCGCCGCCGCAGGTTGCAGGGAGGTGTGGCTCGTCGGGGCGCAATTTGCCGCCGCAGACTCCCCTTCCACCGATGTTTCGCCCACCCTGTTTCGATATTTCTCCGACGTAGAGGCCGTGAAGTCCGAACTGCGCAATCATCCTTTGGTCGATCAACTCATTCTTATAAAAGGATCCAACGGCACAAAACTCTTTGAACTGCCCGAACTCTTGTGACGTCCTTTTGGCTTCCGCAATCTTGAAAAATCGCTTTTTCGCACGACAACAGAGAATGCGTACGGAAACCGCCCCTTCAAAGAGCGGTTTCATCGAATAGACGACCGCGGATGAGATGACGCCGGCGGTGCGGAGTGTTCGTTGGAAAATTGCCGCCTCAAAAAGATGCCATTTTTCAAAGAGCGTCGCACGGCTTACCGAAACAGATGTGTCGCGAAAGGCAGGTGGGCGACAAAAATGTATTCGGAAAGCCCAAACGCCACCGTTCTTTTCATCAAAACGCGCATATCCTCATCACTTGGCCTTCATCCTCTCTCCGGCTCGTGCAAACCGGTCAGAAATACACGTTTGAAGCGTCATTTTTCGGTTTCACACAAAAAAACGAGGAGAAAATGCAAGTTTTTCGACAAAACATTTGGAGGTTTCCAAAATAATCTCTACTTTTGCACTCGCAAACCTGAAACGAGGACGTTTATCACAAACATTCCGACAAAAACAGTTTGCCGAGATCTGTTAGCTCAGCTGGTAGAGCAATACACTTTTAATGTATGGGTCTTGGGTTCGAGTCCCAAACAGATCACCCAACGAGAATCATCGTTTTCAGATGGTTCTCGTTGTTTTTATTTTAATGAATGGCTGAATCGGAAAACCAAAAACTTGAAAGAATGTTCCGGGGCATAAAATGAAATACCGTAAATTTACCACATTGACTTTATCCCTCAAATTTGAGCGTATATCCCTCCTCTCTCTTCCTCGTTGCTGGCGATGGTGTTTCTCGCCATGTGTTTCGTGAAATACACGCCTTTCATCGTTTCGTTCATCAGTCTGACGGCCGATGCGATCGTTGTGTATCACTTGCAAGAACCCGATTTGTGGAACATCTTCAAATTCCTTCTCTGCGCGCAGTTTTTCCTCTGCATGTTAGGCGAATTGCTACGTCGCGTGCTATCCGTACAAGCCCAAGACATCGACCAGCACCACCGCGAAGCGGCCTTGATGCACGCCGTGAGACTCAACCAACGAGAGATTGAGGCATATTTGCGCATGAGCAGCAACGACACCGACCGACGACGACACCGACCGCTTGTTTTCGATGCTCAAACCGAGCTCGCAACGCAACATCATCAATGCCGTGCACCAACATTTGCACAACCACCTGTCGGACAGTTGCAACCTCGCCAACCTCCTACCCCTGCTCACCAAGTCGAAGGTGGAGGTGTGCAACCTCATCTTGCAGGGAAAGAAACGGAGCGAAATCGACCGGCTGCTCAACAAGACGGAGAAGAACATTGATGTGGTGCGCGCCCACATCCGCAAAAAACTCAACATCCCCGGCGAACAAGATCTCAAAAAATACCTCATAAAACTGGTTCATCCGACATTTGGAGTGATGCGGCAATCGTGCAGCGCATATAGCCTTAACAGAAAATACCTTTCATCCCTAAAACCATAGGCCAC
>NZ_RQYI01000026.1 GCF_003859795.1 Alloprevotella sp. OH1205_COT-284
AGTAACGAGTAGAAAATTCTAAGTAACGAGTAGAAAATTCTAAGTAACGAGTAGAAAATTCTAAGTAACGAGTAGAAAATGCCACACCGCGGTGTGGCATTTTTCGTTTCCGTGAGCTTTTTGTTTTCTCCCCCCGACGGCCGGTTGCGCTCCCTCCTCCTGCCGCCCGCCACACCGCTCCGATCTCCGTTCGCCCGGGAACTGCGCCGCCGATGCCCGACGCACAAAAGCGGAGTGCCCAAAAAGAAAGCCGAAGGGCGTGCAGGCGGCAAGAGAGCGGCCGGCGGAAAAAAGCAATCGCTAATCTTTCGAGAATGCTTGGAAATTGCATATTTTTTCGTACATTTGCAACGTTAACCTTTTTATTCACCCAAAAACACACCGGTATGAAATTTCATCATTTACTGGCTGCGTCGGCATTGATGATCAGTGCCAACGCCGTGGGGCAGAGCGTACCCACGCACGAAATGTACGTTCGCTACGGAACTCCCCAAGATCTCGTTGCCTCTCTCCAAGCATGGGAAAAAGGAAAAGCTTGGGGCACAGAACCCGAAGACGAAAACTTTTTCATCTCTCGCGTGCCCGTCAAGCAACGCTTCCTGCCCTCCGCGCCGGCCAACACCAAACTCAACGACACCAACGCCAAAAACTTCTGTTGGTGCTCGCCCACAGGCGAAATGACAAAAAAATGGGGCGCACTGCCACGCTACAATTTCGACGGCGACAACTTCAACCTTTGGCAGTATGTGAAATATCATTCCAACTGGTCAAACGGTTGGTGGCGCGTGCCGGGAGCCTTCAACGACGTGGCACACAAAAACGGCGTCAAAACCGGATGCACCTACTTCATCGATTGGGGAGCAGCCGTAAATGCTTTTAGTGAACCGGGAAAGACCCTCTACGATTTGGCCGAAAAAGACAGCAAAGGCGAGTTTGTCAATGCCGAAAAACTCGTAGACTTCCTCCACTACTACGGCATCGACGGACTCACTTTCAACCCCGAAGGCCATTGGGGCTTCACGGTGTACAGTCGTTTCATACCCTTCTTGGCCAAATGTCACGAAATCGCCAAAAAGAAAGGCTATGAGTTTCGCGTCGATTGGTATGCCTTCGTGCTCAACAACGGTTGGCTGAGCGACAATGGTTGCAAACTCGACAACAACAACGACGCATGGTTTCACCACACACTCTCGAACCAACCCGTCACCGACATGTATTTCCTCAACTACAACTGGACGGGCGAAGATCTGGCCACCTCGGTCGCCACGGCCGTCCAACACGGGCGTTCGTCTTTCGACGTTTATGCCGGCTTCGACCAACAGGGACGCGGCTACGGAAAACGGGGCAACAGTGGCTGGGAAGACCTCATGAAATACCCGGTCAGCATCGTCGTGTGGGGAGCCCACGACCGCTCGCAGCTCTACGCCGCCTCCACCGAGGGCGGACAGAGCGACTATGCAGTGCAAAACGAATATCAAAAGAAACAAGAAATGCTCTTCTCGGGAGGAAATCGCAACGTGCTTCAACTCCCGCCCATCAACACAGGCAACACGACGGCCTCTTTCTCCGATCTGAAAACGTGGCACGGATACGCAGCTGCCGTACGCGAACAATCCACCCTCTCCGAAGTGCCTTTCGTCACCCGCTTCAATCTCGGCAACGGTCGTTTCATGAACGACGAGGGTCGCACCACTTGGGCACACAAATGGTATAACATCGGCATGCAGGACCTCCTGCCCACTTGGCGTTGGTGGATTGACAAGGGCGACGGAAAAACAGTGCCCTCACCCTCCATCAAAGCCGACTTCACCTACGACGACGCATGGTTCGGAGGTTCCTGTCTCAAACTGCACGGTGCCACCCAACGCTCCGACATACGCCTCTTTGCCACTCGTTGGAACGTGACCGCCGCCGACGACCAAATACGCCTCGTCTACAAACTCACACACGGCACAAACAGCCATCTCGAACTGATGGTGGCCAAAGAAGGCGCAGAACCCGTATTCACCACGAAACCCGTGGCCGACGGCGAACAGGGACAATGGAACACCCTCACACTCAAAGCCGGCGACTTCGGCCTCAAAGCCGGCGACGTGATCGGCACAATCGGTCTTTCGGCCAAAGACACACCCGACAACTTCGAAGTACTGCTCGGAGAACTGGCCTACACGCCCTCAGGATTTGCAGAAACACCCGTCACCCCCGTCATCAAAACCATCAAAGTGCTCAAACGCCTCTACAACCGCGTCGATTTCAAGGTGATATTCGACATGCCGTGGAGCGGAGAGCGACCCGCCGACCGCGCCAACAGCCCCATCTACAACGAAGAAGTCGGAGCATGGTACTACGAAATATGGACCAAACAAGGCGCTAAGGAAAATCTCCTCACCACCACCACCTCGTGGGCGGCCTATGTTGTAGAAGCACCCTTGCTGATCGATGATCCCACTTTCCAAATCGGAGTGAGAGCCGTGGGACGCGACGGACGCACAAAAAGCCCCATTACATGGAGTGAAAAACAAACCAGTCCGCTACAAATGATCGAAACCCTCACGATCGACAAGGAGATCATCAAACCCGAAGAAGAATTTACCATCGGTTTTGAAGACCCCAACCACCCCAAAGCCAACATCAACATCTACAACGCACTGACGGGCGACCTCGTCAAATCGGCCATTGCCACCCGCGCACTCAAAACCGCGCTGCCCAAGGCCGGAAGCTACGACGTGGAAGTCGTGCAGGGAGAACAACGCACGATGAATCGCTCGCTCATCCTCGTCAGCCCCGAAACGACCGGACGACTCCCGCGCATCAACACCCTTCAAGCCGATAAGCCCACCGCGCCGGCAGGAGAAACCCGTCAAATTACGGCCGACATCGAAAAAGGCGTGGAACACGACGGAAAACCCTGCACCGTTTCGCAATCGCTCTACATGCAAGAGCCCTATCAGTTCACGGTAGACGCAGCAGTCATCGACTCTCATGCCAACAACTCCTTCGCACTGTGGTTTAAGGTCGAGAAGTTTGAACACGCATCGCTCGGCACACTCCTCATGACCAAAGTCAATCGAAACTACCCCGGCACATGGACAGAAAAAGTTTGGGGACAAATGTGGACAGCCATCCGACCGGCTCATTATGCACAAAACAACAACATAAACCGCGACAACGCCGCCAACGAAATCTCCATCAGTTTCGACGGGCCTCGTGCCGGCACACCAAACTATGAGCACAACAACGACGTGGACGGACTCACCGACGGCTACTCACTGCTGCCCAACACTTGGTATCACATCGCCGTGGTCAAAAATGGCAAAAACGACCAACGCCTCTACCTCAACGGCAAAAAAGTGATCGAATGCCCCGGACGAGGCACCGCCCCCAAAGACTGGAAAGGTGCACACTTCTATGTGGGCGGATCCATGGTGAACCTCGCCTCCTTCACCGGCTGGGTGGACGAAGTGCAAATTTGGAGTAAATCGCTCAGCGACGAAGAAGTGCAACAAGCCATGATGGGATATGCCGTGGCTCCCGAACACCTCGACGGATACTTCACCTTTGAAACCACCCAAACCGACGCCGACGGAAACATCTACTTCCCCAACCTCGGCAAAAATGCCGATAAAGTCCCCGGAGGATATATGACCATCGGTAAGTCGGAGAACAACATCAACATCGACCACAAACAAAACCGCTTGACCACCGCCCTCGGCGTGCCCACCATCACGGGAACACTACCCATCAACTACGAATCTTCGAAATGGTTGCTCGAAGGAGCCGTGGTAAACAACGCCGACGACACGAAAGCCTCTGCCACCTACAAGAAAGAAGGCACATACCCCATCTCCATCATCGCCACCAACTCTTGGGGATCAACCACGAAAACCATTAACGATTACATCGTCGTGACCGAAGCACCCGCCGGCATCGAACAAACCGAGCTGGCCGAAGACTTCACCATCTATCCGCAAACGTTCGACGAAAAAACACACATCCTCTTCCGACAAGCCGGCAACTATGCCGTGCGCGTCTTTGCCGCCGACGGACGCCTCGTGGCCGACGAAATCTACAACGCCGATCGCGACGAAGTGGCCGAAATCAACTTCAACGCACCGGCCGGCACCTACGTGGTGACTGTTTCCAAAGATGGAAAATGCCGCAAGAGCTTCAAAATTCGCAAACACTGATCCCACCGATCCTCGCCACCGACGGCGAAGAGCGACATTGACTTTCAGGGCGAACCGCACACGCGGTTCGCCCTATCTATGCTTAATAAAAGGACGAAAAAAGGACGAAAAACACAAAACTTTTGCCTATCTTTGCCCCATAAATACTTATCCGAACAACGAAATGAAGAAATTATTCACCCTCCTGCTCGTGTTTGCCGCCACGCTTGCGACACACGCCCAATTTTCAAAAGACACCAAATATGTCAGCACTTCCCTCTCAGGACTGAACCTCGAATACAATCGAAAAGGCAGCTTCCGCATGGGACTGAACACCGACGTGGGTTATTTCGTGGCCGATGCGCTCATGTTGCGAGGCTCTGCGAGCTTCAAACACTACGGCAAAAATGCCGACCAAGTGACTCTCGGAGCCGGAGTGCGCTACTACTTTTTGCAAAACGGCATATCTCTGGGAACCGGATTGGAGTATTCGCATCTTTCGCCCAACATCAACGATCTCCGCATACCGCTCGAAGTGGGCTACACTTTCTATCTCAACCACTACATCGCCATCGAGCCGGCCGTTTACTATAAGATGTCGATCAACGACTTTGCCGACGGCAGCGAAGTGGGCTTCCGCATCGGATTGGGCTACTACTTCTGACAGCCACATCTGACAACATTCGCACTGCCCCAATCTCATAAACTCCGAAACAACAGTATTACAACTCCATGCAAATCTCCGAATTGGGCGAATTTGCCCTCATCGAACGCCTCACCGCAGACCTGCATCCGCAAAACACCTCCACCGTCAAAGCCGTGGGCGACGATTGCGCCGTGTTGCAATATCCCGAAACGCAAATCCTCACCACCACCGACATGCTCATGGAGGGCATTCACTTCGACCTGGTCTACACACCGCTGCGACACCTCGGATATAAAAGCGCAATGGTCAATTTCAGCGACATCTATGCCATGAACGGCACTCCAAGACAGTTGCTCGTGTCTGTTGCCGTTTCTTCGCGCTTCGCAGTGGAAGACCTCGATGAATTCTACGCCGGGCTGCGTCTGGCCTGCCAACGCCACGGCGTCGACCTCGTGGGGGGCGACACCTCGGCATCACTCACCGGGCTGGCCGTTTCCATTACCGTCATCGGAGAAGCCGCCGCGCAAAACGTGGTCTATCGCAGCGGTGCGCACGACACCGACCTCATCTGCTGCTCGGGAAATCTCGGAGCCGCCTACATGGGGTTGCAACTCATGGAGCGGGAAAAAGGCATCTACCTCTCGCAAATCAAACAAGCCAAAACCGAAGAGGCACGCAGAGCCATAGATTTTCAACCCGACTTCTCCGGCAGAGAATATCTCCTCGAACGCTTTCTCAAACCCGAAGCACGACGCGACATCGCAGAAGCACTGCAAACAGCCGGCATACGTCCCACGGCCATGATCGACATCAGCGACGGACTGAGCAGCGAACTCCTGCACCTCTGCCGACAAAGCGGCGTGGGCTGCCGCGTGTTTGAAGAGCGCATCCCCCTCGACTATCAAACCGCCGTGGCGGCCGAAGAGTTCAACTTCAATGTCAGCACCTGCGCACTCAACGGCGGAGAAGACTACGAACTGCTCTTCACCGTGCCCCTCACCGATCACGATCGCGTCGCCGCACTCGAAGATGTCAAAATCATCGGACACATCACCCGACCGGAACTCGGCGCCCGGCTCGTCACTCGCGACGGCAACGAGTTCGAACTCCAAGCACAAGGGTGGAACGCAGCGAAACACGACAACACAGACGGCGACAACCGCCCCTAAACTTCTCTCCCAAACAACACGGCCGGCCGCTACGGCGACACACCCGGCACACAAAACATTCGGGAACCGACACCTTACGACAAGAGGCCGGTTCCCGAATATTTTCGATCGTTTTTCTCCACAAAGATCATTCGTAAACAAAACAATCGCAAGCCTTCGTGCATACCCAAAGGAATGACAAAAGGCTTGCGATAAATGTATTCAGATGCGTCTGCGTCTGACGCAAACGGGAGTTTATTTCTTCAAGAGCTTAACGGTGCGAACCACCTTGCCATCACGAGCCACCTTCACTACATAAGTTCCGGTTTGTCCGAGACGAAGCTGTACATTACCTCCTTCAAAGATGCGGGCATCCTTGTGTGCCACACGCTGTCCGGCAAGGTTATAAACAGAAACGTCATATCGTCCGGCTTGGGCAAATTCGATAAGTACGTCTTCGCCCACCACAATGGTGCGGAAATCGGCCGCTTCAACCGTACCGATAGATTCGGGATAGTCTACCTTGATCACAGAGAACTTCTTGCTATCGCTACCCAAAGAATTGACAAGCGTAAGCGTCACGTCGTAATCACCCTTTTGCTTGAAAGCGATAAGAGCTTCTCCGGCAGTGGCATTTCCGGTTTCTCCGGTGATTTCAGATTTCTTGGCTTTCCAAACAGCTTTCGTCACAACGGGGAAAGCAGTACCTTTGACAAAAGGAGTGCCGGAGGTGTAAGAGGAAGCAATCCATTTGAGCACACCCTGTCCTTCATTTCCGGTAGCTTCAAAATTGTGAGTTCCGGCCTCAACACCCACCTTCTTACCGACGGCAGGGAAAACATTGTTTTCACCGGCTTTCTCTTCAAGATTCCAAAGTCCCAATACGTTTTCGGGAAGTTTGGCAGGATCGAGATCGCCCATGCTGAGAGCAACTTCGTCGGCGGTAATGGCTTTGTCCCACACCACGAGGTTGTCGATCACACCGTCGATACCGTTGCGGAAAGCAGCCTTACCGCCCACAGCGATGACTTGCCCCTTGGTGATGTGATAAACTTTGGGTTGATAACCGGGATCGGTGTTCAGGTAAGTGTCTCCCTGAGATTGACGGTTCCAACCGGTGAGTTTTTGTTTCACACCGTCCACGTAGTAGTCGGCACGGAATCCATCTTCTGCATTATAATCAAAGCTGTATGCAATGTGTACCCAGTTGCCGATGGGCAAACGAGTTTCTTCAAACTTATAGCGCAATTCTTCGTTACCGCTGCGATCGGTGCCGCGGAAAGTGAAGCTGCCCATCCGGCCGTCTTCTTGCAGATTACACCAAATCCATCCCCAGTCGGTCTTTGGCCAACTTTCACCTTTGTTGGCTACACTGAACAGTTGGGTTTCTCCTGCGGCCAGTTTATTGATTTTAAGCCAGAAAGCAACCGAGAAAGATTTTCCACCCGTCAAGTCGAGATCAGCGGCTTTAACGCCAAAACGTTCTTCTTTCAGGTCTACTCCTTGTGAACCGGCACCATCGGCTTCGCGACCGGTGTAGGCGAAAGCCACCTTTTCGTTCACTTTGACTTCGACGGCTTCGTTCTTTTCGTTGGCAGTAAGGGTGAGGATTTTCGGAAGTGCACCGACCTCTTTCGAAGTGATTTGCACAAATCCGCCAAATTCACGCGTCGTTACCGTGCGCAGCTTCTTATCTTTATCATATTGGGGAGCAGTGAGGCGAAGTTTGTAAGCACCGATTTCAGTCAAACTTTCGACTTTCACACTTCTTCCTTCACCCGTGAAGACAACCTTACCGGCTTTATCCAAAAGCTCCCATTTACCACTTTCGTGGAGAGGATCGACAAAGCTCATTTCGAAGTCTTCGCCGGGCTTGATGGAAGTTTTGTCAAGACGAATGTCGTCATTATAGTCATACGTAGAAGTGCTGAGATATTCACCCCATGCAATTTCGGATTCCGCTTTGTGGTCAAGCGAGAGTGCCGAAACACCGAAACGAACACGTGCCGAGGGTTGATCGAGCATGAGAGGAGCATTGTAGAACATACCTGCCCAAGAGGTAGTAAGACCCACGAAAAGGGGCTCTTTATTCTCTTGCTGCACATAGAGCTTGAACATAGAGGTCTTCACGTCCAAGTTATAGCACACCTCACCGGCGGGCTTGTCGTTGGGCATGTTGAAAATCAACTTTCCGTCTACGCCCTTACGGCTGAAATACAAAAGTTTCGAGCTTTCCACAACGGGCGTAGCCGGCTTTTGAGCCACTCCGCGCACAATGGAAAATTCTCCGATGCGGAGGTTCATGTCTTTTGCGTTTTCAAAGTGGAGAGCCACCAAGGCCAAGTTCTTTCCGGCCAGACTCTCGCCAACGGTAAACGTTTTGGTCAACCACACGTCTTCGTCTGCAATGAGTTTGGAGTCAAACACCTTGAAATCATTGGGAGCAACAGCGGTTTCTTCTGCTCCGACGGTGGTGAGTGCCAAGTTCAAGTCGGCCGAACCTTTCACCAATTTGTAGCGGAAAGTGATGACGTCGCCGCTCTGCAAAGCATAGTCCGTTTTGAAGAGGTGGAGATATTGCTCTTCGCCCGAACCGAATACACGCAGACACGAACCGCCGACATAGGCATCGTCCCAAATAAATTCGGCATCAAGGCTTTGAGCCGGAACATTGGTCTTTTCGCGGCCGAGCAGCTCCTTGGCAAACCACCAACGCCAGGTGGGAAGATAGTCTTGCACACCGATGTTGTACCATTCGAGGCTGTTGGCTCTCTCGCCATTCCAGTTCATGAATTTACCGTTTCCGAGGTTGAAGTAGCTGATGAACGGCTCTTCGCTCAAATCCCACTTCAAGGAAGAGCGGGCACTCATCATGCTCGACATGCCGTGGAAGTCAAAGTTGTCGGCATGGTAAGCCAAAGAATTGTTGATCTCGGGGCAATTGATCGGGTTGCGCGTTCCGCCGGTGAACCAACGTTCGGTGCGGAGCATATAAGTGCGTTGTTGAACTTCGGGTGCCGATCCTTTTTCCTGACGGCTTTCCCAAAACATACTGCGCTGGTGCGCGCCCCAAAGACCGATGGAGATGGGGTAATCTTTCAGCAATGTCCAGCGAGGTCCGGCTTTGGGCTCACCGCCTTGCATGTTGATGCCGGCATACAGCAACAAGGGATCGCGATTGATAGTTTTGGCATAAACAACAGAATTAGTCAAAAGATCGGCTCTGTTCCAGTTGTAGTTAAGGAAAAACGAGGCGCGCGCTTTTCCGTTGGGGCCGAAGTTGCCATCGTTATGAGCACCGAGCCCTCTGTCGAAGAGGATGAAACCGGCATTGGAAGTTCCGTCATACCAAAGGTTTTCAAAGAGAGGATCTTTCACAGAGGCCTTTTCCACCAGTTTTTCGTGGAAATTTTGCAGTCCTTCAACAAGATTTTTGGTGGTAGAGAACTCCGAGTTATATCCCAAGCCGTTTACCCCATAGAAATTCAAGAACTGCGCGGCTTTTTCGGGAGCAACGGCACTCAATTTATTAAAACAAGTTGTCCAACCATCGGGAATATCACCAAAGGGCACGCTGGCCACAGACGTCACGGGGACGCCGTTTTTGTGGGCGACGTCAAGAAAAGCTCCGGGTACACGGCCGAGAGGTGCCGTAAAGTTTCCCCAGTGCGTCACATAGTTCCACATCGAGAAAACTTCGCTGTCGTAAACTCCGTCGGGCAAACCGTTTTTTCCGGGTTCATTGACAGGAAGCCATGCCACGAGGCGTTTGTCATTGGTGGCATCAAGACCGAGACGGACTTGCGTTTTTTGGTTGCGGAAATGCGTACGAGGTTTCACGCGAGAAATGAAGAAGTTGTCGTCTTCCGAAATTTTTTGGTTAGGATTCCATTCGGTGAGCACGTCTCCAAACTTTTCACTCGCCAGTCCCCAGTTGATGTAGTCGCTTTTCAGCTCCTGCGCCTTTGCTCCGACAGCCATCATGGCCAATACGGAGGGAATGAGTAAAAATCTTTTTTTCATAATAAGTTTGATTTAAAGTTTGACTTCCGCCTCCCTCTCCTCATGAAAAGGGAGGCGTAGAAGTCATCGGGTTTAAGGTTGGGTTGGGATCGGTATCAGAAATTGGGTGTGGGAGCATCCCACCACAGACGGGTATATTGGAAGTCTTGTCCTCCGAGTGCCGGCACGCCCGAATTGGCTATGATCTCTTGATCCTGAGGATCGATGGGCAACCACGGAATGCGGCGTATGATGTCGCCTTCGGCCAAAGTTCCGTCGCCGTCTTCCGGATTGAGCACGGGGAAGAGTTTGGGATAACCGGTGCGACGAAGTTCCGTCCATGCTTCGGTGGAAAGGGGGAAGAGTGCCAGATATTTCTGCGTGATGATCTTTTCCAACTTCACTTCTCTGTCGTCGGCTTCGTTCCATTTCACACCGATCTTCGTAAGACTTTCCCAATCTTTGCCGCCGAGGGGGTCGCGCTGCACATAGGGTGTGGGGTTCTCCTTGTTCATATAGCTGGCCACGAGTTGCACGTATTTGCTGTTGAACGCATTGTTGGGGTCTTCGATGTAGGCATTGCGTATGCCTTCGTTGTAGAACTGTTCGGCCGTTCCGCCCATGTTCCAACCGCGAATGGCTCCTTCGGCACGCAGGAAGCACACTTCGGCATATTTCACGAAATAGAGCGGTGCACTATTCATCACCGAGGTGTTGAAGGTCGAATAGCCGATATAAGGATTGACTCCGCTGCCCTGTCCGTCGCCCACATAGGTTCCGGTACGGATACCGACAACGCGCTCTCCGGCTTCGAGGACTTCCTTGCTCTTTTCGTTCTCGATTTCGGTAGAGTTCTTCATCCAAAGATAGGTGGCATTGGGATGATCAAGACTCATGAGCAACGTTTCGAGCGATGCACTCATGCGCAGGTCGCCCCAAGCCGATATGCCCGAAAGCGGATGGTTGAAACCGATGAGCATGGGAAAGATGCCTTGTTGGTCGTCAGGATCTTCGATGACGCCGGAAGCTACGGCTTCTTCCGCCCATTTGCGTGCATTGACCGGATCTGCTTTCACGATGTGCAGTGCCATGCGGAGTTTGAGGGAGTTGGCAAAAGCGATGTAGCTCTTGATGCCCGGTTCGCCATATATCAGACGACGGCTCGTGACATGGTGGTTGAGCAGAATTTCGTCCACGAGCTTTTTGTACCATTCCGGACGAGTGTCGTAGTTTTTCAAACACGCCACAATAGTGTCGAGATTATCAACGATGCCGAAGTAAATGGTCTTCAAATCGTTGTAGTCTGTGGGATTTTTGGAGTTTTTCTTGTCTTCCAAATAAGTGAAGGGGCCTGAGAGGTCTGCCATTTCCTGCGCTGCCAACGAATAGTAGAGCAGATTGACGGCTTTGATTTCGGGGATGCTGTCGATCATCGGGTGGTTGAGCAGGGGCATGAGCGCGTTCTTCACCATGTAGTAGCTTCCACGCGGACCACCGTTGAACTTCTCGGAAATGTCGTAAGAAGAGGTAAGCGTGGCGTTGCTGTATGGGAAGTCTTTGTGAGGCACTACAAAATATTGTGCGTAGGCATCGGGTCCCAAGCTGTATTGGAACTGATAGGCGTGTGCCTGCGGCACGTTGCCCTCTTTTCCACCGCGCAGACTGTATTGTGCGGTTTTACTTTGCTTGAATTTGGTTTCGAGTTTGGCGATGGCCGCTTTCACGCCCTCTTCCGTGGGAAGTTTTTGGAAATCGATGCGATCAACGTCGCCGCTGTGCCATTCTTCATCGGCGATTTCCTGCGTACTGCTCAATTCGGCACCGGGGTCATCGTATTGCAGACAAGAGGTGAGCGCAAACGCCGACAGCCCGATGCAGGCAATGGTATATAATTTTGTTTTCATGAGGTGCTTTGGTTTAGAAGTTGAGTTTGAGGTTGAAGCCCAAGGAGCGTGCAGAAGGCATATTGAACATTTCAAAACCGTTGAGTCCGTTGCCGGTAGAGAGTGAAACGTCAGGATCTACGGGTGCGTCCTTGTAGATGAAGAAAAGGTTTCTTCCGACTACCGACACGTTCAGGTGTTTGCCTTCTCCGAGGAGATCGCGCCAAGTGTATCCGAGCGATAGTTCGCGCATGCGGAAGTTGGTGGCGTTGTACACGTAGCTGGATGCGTCGTTGCTTCCGATGGCTTCAAAATACTCTTTGACGGGCACGAGGTCGCGACCTTCGTTGATGTACATGGCCGGTGCGCCGGAAGGAGTTTTGAGTCCGAGTTGCTCTGCGGCCAGACGGGCGTCGGCAGAACGCTGCGAGAGTCCGAGGCGATCGAGGTAGGACTCTGTGAGCGAAATCACCTTACCGCCGATGCGGCCGTTGATGAGCATGTAGAGCGAGAAGTTTTTGTAGTTGATGGTGTTGCTCCACGAGAGTTGCACGGGCGAGTTCATGTTGCCCAACAGACGGGAATACTTTTTGCCCATGGCGGTGAGCACGCGATTTTGTCCGCCGATGTTTTCAAGATATTTGGTGTTGCTGTCAAACGAGGGTACGCCGTTCTTATTGACAAAGATGTCTCCGGCTTTGTGTATGAGTTTTCCGTTGCCGTCTTTGTTGAGCGTGCCGTCTTGGGCTTCATACACGTCGTGTGCCCAGCGTGTGTAGTCGTTGGAATAGACGTTTCCGAATTGCTCTCCCTCTATGTATTTCACCTGCAACCCATTGGCGATATCGATGGGCAGGTCTTGCGCTTTTCCGTTTTCGTCGCGATAGGTGCGCTCGATCTTGTTGTGGTTATACGAGAAGTTCACGCTCGTTTTCCAACGCCAACCTCCGTTGAACATGAAGTCGTAGCCCACGGTGGTCTCGATGCCCTGATTGCGGATGCGTGCCGAATTGACGGGTTGCGTCTTGCCGTTTCGGCCGCGCACGTTGAGGTAGAGGTTGTGGGTGGCGGAGTTATAATAAGTCAGATCGACGTTGAGGCGATTGTTGAAGAAGAGCATTTCCAAGCCCGTTTCGAGGGATTTCACCTTTTCGGGTTGTGGGTCGAAAGAGTTGTAGCCCACGATGGTGGTCGTTCCTTTTTTGAGATTGGTGCTCACTGCGGCAAACACGGAGTTGGGGATTGAGTTTCCCACCTCGGAGTAGCTGAGACGATATTTCACGTATTTATCTTTCCATCCGAAGAGTTCGGAGAGAATGGCGTTGGCACCCAATCCGAAATAGCCGTAGTTGTCGGCGGCATTGGCAAAGATGGTTTGACGAAACGCGCGATACCAGTCTTGGCGATAGGAGGCGTCCACATAGATGCGGTCGCGCCAGCCGACTTGGGCGGTGAAGAGTGCGGCCTTGTCCCAGTTGCTGGACTTAGACTTGCCCGTCACTCCGGCTCCTCCTGCCGAGGGTTCAAAGAGGTTGAAGATGGTGGGGAGCTGTGTGACGATGCCGTTTTCGGTCATGTCGATCGTGGCTTGCACGTCGGAAGTCACGGAGTGTCCTTGTCGCGTGTGTGCCACCCATCCTGCCGTGGTCGAAAGACTCCAATCTTCAATCTGCTTGTTGTAAGAGAGGAGGTAGTCGGTGTAGATTTCATTGGTGCGTTCGTGTCCGAGCCAATATCTTCCGTAGGGGTTGATGGTGTTGGGATCCCACGTTGTGGCATAGCGTTTGGACTCGAAGTTGTATTTGGAGTGATCGAGGGCTACGCGGGCTTGGAAAGCCAATCCGTCGTAGATGTCGATTTTACCCTGCACCGATCCATAGAAACGGTCTTCTCTGGCAACTTCGTTGTTTTGGTGCATCAGCCAGTAGGGGTTGTTCTTTCCGGGAGTTTGGAATGCCCAATTCTGCATCATGCCTTTCAACTCGGCATGATCGTCGGCCTTTTTATAGGTTGCTCCTTCCAAGATGTAGTAGGTCATCTTATGCGGAGTTTTCCAGCGTCCTGTGGTGGTGTAGTTGTTGCGGTAGTATTGCAAATCCACCTCTCTGGGCATGGTGTAGAGGTCGTAGATGGGGTTTCCCACGGTTCCGCCGCCAACACGGTTTTTGGTTTTCGTCTGCACATAGTTGGCATTGGTTTCGATATGGAGTCGATTCCAGAACTTGTAGGTTTGTCGGAAAGCCAGCGTGTTGCGGTTATAGTTATTGCCGGGCAGCATGCCGTCGGCATGCGAGTTGGCGTAGGAGAAATAGGTGCGGAGTTTTTCTGTTCCTCCGGCAAACGAAACCGAGTTGTTGGTCGTCACGCCCGTGCGGAAGAAGTCGGCCACGTCATCGACGGCCTTGTGGCGGAGATGTGCTTCATAGGTATCGCCGTCATATCCGTTTCCGGCTTTTTGAACGATGGTATAAGGGTCTCCCGTTCCGGCGAGTTTTTTCCCCCATCCCGTGATGCCGAGCGTCGTTCCTTCAAGGCCTCCGTAGAGGTTTTGAATTTTGGGCGTGAGCAAGGGGCTGTCAAACGTGGTGTTGGACGTGACGTTGATGTCGAGCTTGCCTTCTTTACCTTTTTTGGTGGTAATCATCAGCACACCATTGGCCGCTGCCGAACCGTAGAGTGCGGCTGCATTAGCTCCTTTGAGGACGTTCATCGATTCGATGTCGTCGGGGTTGATCTGCGAGAGTGGGTCGGCTCCCTCTTGTCGGCGTTCGGCAGAGAAGCCGTTGTTATTGATCTGTCCTCTGGTGGTGTTGGTCATCGGCACGCCGTCGATCACGATGAGCGGCGCATTGTTGCCGAGAATGGACTTATTACCGCGAAGAGTGATTTTGGAAGCACCGCCCGCACCGCCGGCCGAGGGGGTGATGGTGACGCCCGAAATTTTTCCTTCGATGGAGTTCACAAAGTTGGCGTCTTGCACCTTCATCAGCTCGTCGGCCTTGATTTGTTGGGTCGAATAGGTGAGCGAACTGGCCTTGCGCGTGATGCCCATGGCCGTCACCACCACCTCGCCGAGGTTGGCGTTGCTTTCCTCCAACACGATGTCGAGAAACGACTCTCCGTCCCATTTCACGGTTTGCGAATTGTAGCCGATCAGGGAGATGCGGAGGGTGGCTCCTTTTTTGACGTTGCGCAGGGTGAAAGTTCCGTCCGGTTCGACATTGGTACCATTGGTTGTGCCCACCACCATCACGGCGGCTCCCAAGGCCGGTTCTCCCGTGGCATCGACAACCTTACCTTTCACGACCGTGGTTTGCTGCATGACTGCGGCAACAGCGTGCCCGGTGGTCGGAAAAACACATTGCCAACCGCCGGTCAAAGCGGCCAACAACAGCAGCCGACTTACTGATTTGACAGGTTTAATCATAGTGTATATATTAAATTTAAGATATAGCTCCGTTCACTCCGCTCGTGCATTGCACACAAGAAAGAGATGTGGCAAAAACAAAAATAAGGCTTTTGTCAGACCGAGAAAGCATTTTTCGCCACAAAAGTACACAAAAGGTTTCATCTGAACAAGAAAAAAGAGTATTTTTAATCGAGGAATATGTCAATCGCATTTCGAGGAGCGACAACCGAAATTAACGCTTTTAAGTAAACAAAAGAGTAAAACAAAGCGGCACCAACCGCGCCCGATCGCCGCCCTTTCCCACACGCCCTTCGCTCACCCTTCCGCAATACCGAAAAGGCAAAAACCTGTCATCTGAACATTTCAGAGAAAGATATGGTTTCGAGAAACGCAAAAAACGCTCAAAAAACAAACAAAACAAAACTTTTGCCCACACCGCACTCCCTCTCGCCACCTTCCCGCAACAACCGATGCATGCATTCGCCCCATGGGCGTTTCGGCACAAAAAGAGAAGCCTCAAACATCTCATATTGTTAAACTGAATACACAAAAACAGCCATTTCAAGGTCTTATTTTGGAGTGCCGACCATGGAAATTTCGATGCAGAAAGCCCATTTCGCCACCTCTTCCCCATGACACGCATCGACCGCCGAAAGTCCATTTGCACATCTTATATATACGCGCACGCGCGAGAGCGCATTCTCCACTCCCCGCCACAATGCCCCTCCGACCACACGGGAAGCAGAAAAAACTACTCGTTATTTAGAAAAAACTACCTCTGAGGTAAAATTTTCCGGCTCAGAGGTAGTTTTTCCCCCCTTTCGCCAAGCCACGGACGAAGGCAGATTTCTTGCTACCCAACGGCCGCCTCGGCCGACCGCCGCCACTCGCGACACACACAAGTCGCTCAAACCACATACGCTCTCCGAAAACAACACCAACCGAAAAATGGGAGAATAAACGACTCCTTTGTTGCCCTTTCACAAACAAAAGTAAGATAAAAGCGAGAAAAATCAGAACAAACAAAATCTTTGTGTGCTTTTTATTGAAAAAAACGACATTTTATCAAAAGAAGTTGTATATTCGCATTTCAAGCACCTCTTGCTCTTGCAACGGCACGTCCGCAAAACACAACGGCACGCCCGCAAAACACAACGGCCGTGGGCTTCACGCCGCCCCTTTTTGGGGGCGCGCAACAGTGCAGCAACGTCCGCCATTCGTTTCACAAACGTTTTCGCCATGATCATCGAACATAAAAAACAATATCTGATTCGCAGCCTCATCATCGGCGGCGAAGTTTTGATCCTCTCCATCATCTTGACCTGCCTGCACTACGTGGGAACCTCAACCATCGGTGTCACCGAAAACCTATACCTCCGCGGCTCGGTCATCTTGCTGTTGAGCTTTGCCCTTTCCTCGATTTCCACGGGTCAGGTGTTGCACCATCATTTCGTGCGCGGCGACGAAATCCTTCTGCGTTCGCTCAAAGCCAATTTCATGTTTTTCTGTCTGACAATATCGCTGTTGTTTCTGCTCAAATCCCACCTCTTCCATTGGAAGTTTCTCTTTCCGCTATTCGTCGCTCAGACCACTCTCAACGTGCTCTATCGATGGAGCATGCGTTGGATAATCAAACACATGCGTGCACGAAAGTCAGAAAGAAAAGGTGCACTTTTCGTTGGCGACCTCAACAGTGTTCGCCAACAGATGATTTCGATGGCAAAAGATCCCACCACGGGCTACACCGTACACGGATATTTCTCCCTGTCGCCCGACCCCGACGCGACCATTGCCCACCTCTATCGCGGAACGCCCGACCAAGTGGAGGCCTATCTGTCGAAAAACGAAACGCATATCAATGAACTATATTGCACGCTGCCGCCCGACCAAACGGAGCAAATCAAGCGCATCATCGACTTCTGCGACAACAACCTGATACGCTTCATCGGCATTCCCACCACCTACGATTTCATCAACCACCGCGCCACCACGCTCACCATCGACGGGTCGCCGGCCATCATCTTGCGCGATGCTCCGCTCGAAAGTTTGGACAATCGTTTCATCAAGCGATCGTTCGACGTCGTCTGCTCATTCGTTTTTCTTTGCACCTTATTCCCGATCATTCTCCTCATCATCGCCCCTTGGATCAAGTTGAGCAGTCCGGGGCCGATCTTCTTCCGACAAAAGCGAAGCGGACTCAACGGCAAAGAGTTTTGGTGCTACAAATTCCGATCCATGAGGGTCAATGCCCAAGCCGACAAGCTGCAAGCCACCGAAAACGATCCGCGAAAAACAACCGTGGGCAACTTCATGCGCAAAACCAACATCGACGAACTGCCTCAGTTCATCAACGTCCTTCTCGGCGACATGTCGATCGTGGGACCGAGGCCGCACATGCTCACACACACCGAGCAATACCGGCAACTGATCGACAAATACATGGTGCGCCACTTCGTGCGCCCCGGCATCACGGGCTGGGCACAGGTCACCGGATTTCGCGGCGAAACCAAGGAGCTGTGGCAAATGGAAGGCCGCGTGCAAAAAGACATTTGGTACATCGAACATTGGAAGTTCACCCTCGATCTTTGGATCATCATTAAAACCATCATCAACATAGGCGAGAAAAACGCCTACTGATTTTCGCCGACACCCGCCCCGACGCCTCGTTTCGCCCGATCGGCACGGCATGAAAATCTGCCGCCTTACCCCCAACTCCGCCCCCAAACACCCGAAAAGGCGATTTCAAGGCAAAAAAAGATTCAAAAGATTTGGACAATTCGGAAAAACTCCCTATCTTTGCATCGCTTTTGGAAAGAAAAGCTTCTACATGGTGACTGTAGCTCAGTTGGTTAGAGCGCCAGATTGTGGTTCTGGAAGTCGTGGGT
The DNA here is from genome assembly GCF_003859795.1 of Alloprevotella sp. OH1205_COT-284. Classification (GTDB taxonomy): domain Bacteria; phylum Bacteroidota; class Bacteroidia; order Bacteroidales; family Bacteroidaceae; genus Alloprevotella. The sequence continues at coordinate 18,140 of NZ_RQYI01000026.1, forward strand.
TCGACCCCCATCAGTCACCCCTCCTCAAATCCCTGCAAGTGCTCCTTGTGGGGATTTGTGTTTTCAAGCCCATCCGGCAAGCGGCAAAGACGGAGCGCGACAGCAAGCATGGTTTCCGAAACGCTTCACTCCAACCCGCCGATGCCCTTCCGGCGAGCATTCAACAAGAAGCAAGAGGCGGAGGATTTTTGCAATAAAATCAAAAAGCACTATCTTTGCACTCGCAACGGTGCCGGTGGCTGTCTGTGTCATGGCCATGGACACCTAAAAATCCAAAAGTCGCCCTCTCGCATTCGTCTGCGAGAGGGCGTATCTTTTAGATCTATCCAAAAAACGGCTATATCTATCCCCAAAACTATTTCGGTCGCACCGGTCGCGACGGAGAACGCGACACGGCCGCGGAAAGCAAGCCGAGCCGCCACTGCGTGCCGAAAATGGGGAAACTAATCCATCGCTGCCGACGAGGACGTGCCTTGGTTGGCGTCGCGGACAATGCGAGGCTCTCCCTGTCCGCTGAGAGGAACGGTCAGTTTGAAAGCCAAACCGCCCTCTTCATCGCCGGGAGCGTTGAGCTGTGCGCCAAACTGAAAGCCCGAAGACTCCACGCCGCTGAAAGCAATGCCGCCGAGAATGAGGCTTCGGACATCTTCCTTGTCGAGCAATGCGGAAAAATCGGCCTTGGTGAAAGAGCGTTGGTACAACACACTGTCGCCGCACGCAATTTGCATATCCACCCGATTGTCCATATACGGATCTCCGAAGCGGTCTTTCGCCAACGAGAGCGTTTCATCGGGACGAAACGAGAGCTTGATGCGGTAAGTTTTCCCGTCGAAGGCCGCCGTTTTTTCAAAATGCCGCTCGTCGTCGTGTCCCGGCCCCTGCTCGACGGCAAGGGGGATTTCGGTCGTATCGGCATCGGGTGCGACCGCCTGAGAGTTTTTGCCGCAACCCGACAGCAAGAACGCGGAAGAGGCTCCAAAAGAGATTGCAAGGAGAAGAGATTTCATCATATCGGAAATAGGTGTGCAAAGTTTGACAAGAAAAACTTCCGACGACACGCCCCACGCGCCGACATACCGAAACACAACCGATTTCGGAAAAAGCCGACAGAGGCACATCGCCCTAATACCGAGCGAAGTTACTGAATTATTCAAACATAACAAGGTCAAACAAAAATAAATCGCTATTTTTGCTCACAGAACCTATCGCCACATGAAGAAACTTTTTCTCTTTTCGCTCTTGTTATTGTTGTGGACATCGTGCCAAGACCGTCCCACCGCGTTGTCCTCGCCGGACGCAGCCGCCACGCCGACCGCGACCAAAACCGTCGACACGCTCTCTGCCATTGTTGCGCAGGTGAGGGGGCGAAACCGTTTGCACACCACGGAGTTTCAAATCCACAAAGTCGTGCTCTACGAAGACAAGGCCAAGCTGGGCGGCAAACTCCTCGACATCGACATGCCGGGACACCGCAAAATCGCCGTGCCGATCGACATCACACTGAAAGGCTACATTGATTTCAAAGGTTTCTCGGCCGCCAACGTCAAGCTCATCGATTCGCTCGCCATTCTCACCCTGCCCGATCCCGGCGTGACGGTGACCTCGCTGACCGTCGACCGCAAACACACGCGTCAATATGTGTCGATCGCGCGCGCCAACTTCTCCGACGCCGAAATCACGCGCCTCGTCCGCCAAGGCGAAGACAGCGTCATGCGCCACATCTCGCGCTTCGGCATCGTCGAGGCGGCTCGCGAGAGTGCCGCGCGCACACTCGTGCCCCTGCTCTGCCGCATGGGGTTTAAGGAGAGCAACATCATCGTGCGCTTCCGCAAAGATTTCAACGCCGACGAGATCCGTCGCTTCGTCACACCCTTCAAAGCCCATTGACCATGAGCCACGACCAACCCTCTGCCGCTTCGCCCGCAACAGACCACAATCAACAACCCCTCGCCGAGCCTGTATCCGCTCCGGCCGATGCCGACACGCGCATCGACACGCCCGCTCCGCCGCCTCCCAAGAAGCGTCGCGGATGTTGGGCAGGCGGTTTCGTGTTGCTGTGGCGATTGCTCGCGGCGGCCGTTCGCCATTGGCGCGTCACGCTGATTTTGATTTCGCTCCTCGTCGTGGGCTTTGCGGCTTGGTGGCTGACCATGCGCCTCTCCGACGACCGACCGCTTTTCTCCGTCGAACACTCGGAAGCCATTGCCGAAAGTCCGGAGGAAATCCGTGCCATGCGCGACATCGGCCAATGGGAATTTCTCTCTATCGACACCGAGGAACTGATCGAAAGCCACGAGCGCGGCCTCTTTGGCGATCGCCATTTGGTGCGCGTGTTTCGCGGCACGCTCCGCATCGGCATCGACATGCAGCGCGCCACTCCCGACTGGTTCACGCCAAAGGGCGAAACGGCCGTGGTGCGTCTGCCCGACGTCGTCCTGCTCGACTCGGCGTTCATCAACGAGAGCCGCACCGTCACCTTCTACGAAGAGGGCAACTGGAATGCCGCCGAAAAACAAAAACAACTCGACCGCGCACGACAGGCCATGCTCAAACGTGCACTCAACGCCCAAAATCTGCAACAGGCACGCAAGCAGGCCGAAAGCCAATTCCGCTATCTTTTCAACAGTTTCGGCTACAAAGACGTGGTATTCACGTTTGAACCTCAAAACCCACTCCCCTAACCTCCCTATCGGATGAAATTCATCTTTCTGCTTTTATTTCCGCTCCTGCTGTGGTCGTGCAAAGACGCGCCTTCCGCCCCCGTTGAGGAGCAACGCCTGTCGCGAACCGTGCTGATCTATATGGCCGCCCAAAACTCCCTCGGCCATAGTGCTTACCACCGTCAGGACAGCACCGAAATCATGTTTGGCGCGCGGCACTTGCGTGAGAACGAGCGCATCCTCCTCTTCATCGACGACGAACGCCCGCCCCGCCTCTACGAAGTGGCACGCGGATATGCCGCGCCGCGCCGCCTGCGCGTTTGGCAGGAAGACGAAAATTCCGCCGCGCCCGAAACGCTCTCGAACCTCCTATCGTGGATGCGCGACAACTACGACAGCCGCGAATACGGCCTTGTGCTGTGGAGCCACGCCACGGGGTGGATTCCGAGCGGCAAGTCGGTGGCAGCGGAGCAAAAGACGCGGCCGCACCGAGGGGTGTCGGAAAATCGTCGGCAAGCTGCTTCGACAACCCGCGAAGCGTCGGGCGACACGGGCAGTATTTCGGAAAACAAACGCTCTTTGTCGCCGAAAAGTTTCGGGGTGGACGTGGGAAAAGACGGCAATATGCGCCGCGACCTTGCCGTACTCGGCGCATTGCCCGACGAAATCAACATTCCGCAACTCGCCGCCGCCATTCGCCAAAGCGGCACGCCCTTGCGCTACATCCTCTTTGACTGCTGCCTGATGCAATGCGTGGAAGCGGCCTACGACCTGCGCCGTTGCGCCGACTACATCGCCGCATCGCCCATGGCCATTCCGGCCGAAGGGGGATTTTATCCCGACTTGATCCGAAACGGACTTTTTGCCACCGACATGGCGGAACTCGGAAAAACCTATGTGGATTACTACCAATTCAAAGGCAGCCAAAAACCCGGCCACGACATGGGCATCGTTTTCTCCATCGTGCGCACCGACCGCCTCGAAGCCCTCGCCGCCGCCCTTGCCAAAGTGTTGCCCAAGGCACACTCCGCCGCCGATCCCTCCCTGTTCGACTTTTGGGACATGACCGACACGCAGCCCTACGGCACTTACGACAGCCGCTACTTCTTTCGCCCTCACTACTACGACATGAACGACGCCCTGCGCCGACGGCTTTCGCCCGAAGAGCATGCCGTTGTGAAATCGGCCATAGACGCGGCCGTGGTTTTCAAAGGTGCGACGCGCCGTTTTTGGGCCGGGCCGGGATATTGGAGCTATCTCAACGTCGATCTCGACAACTATTGCGGCCTCTCCATGTTTGTGCCGCAGGCCGTTTATTCCAACCAAGCCCCCCACTCCATTCATGGCGATTTGAACGCCGCTTTCCGGAAAACCGCTTGGTATGAGGCCGCGGGCTGGAAAGCCGCAGGCTGGTGAACGGACACACACCTCCACACAACGACAATCGGGACAAACAGATCCCTCTCCTTGCGAGAGAATGGTCTGTTTGTCCCGATTTTTGTCGTCGTATGCGACGAGAAAAGGCCGTCGCCGTCGGGCGGAAAAGGGGGGTGGGGGCGCCGCCCGTCAGTTGTCGCGCCAGAAAGAGGGCACGAACGGCAGGAGGAGCGAGAAGATTTCCAAACGCCCGGCGAGCATCAGAAAAGAATTGACCCACAAGGCCGCGTCGGGCAGAACGCCCCATGCGTCGAGCGGCCCGATGTGGTGGCCGATGGTGGGACCGATGTTGGAAAAAGCAGATATGCTCAACCCGAAAGCGTCGAGAATGGGGAGGTTCATCATCGTCATGGCCGCCGTGCCGAAGGTGATGAGGAGAATGTAGAAAAAGGTGTAGGCAAAAATCGAACGGGTGACCTCGCTGCCCAGATAGTCGTGGTTGAGCCGCACGGGGAGCACGGCGCGCGGGTGAAGAATGTGTTTGAACTCGCAACGGACGATTTTGAATGCCGTCAAGACACGCACCATTTTCACGCCGCCGCTCGTGCTGCCGGCACAGGCTCCGATGACGCTGATAATGGTGAGCACGATCCAAGCCAAGTGTGGCCAAAGCATGAAGTCGCCGGTGGTGAAACCGGTCGTGCTGATCAGCGAAACGGTGTTGAAAAGGGAGTCGCGGAAAGTGTCTTCGCTCAACGCACCCGACTCGCCGAAACGCGTGACGGCAATGACCAGCACGGCGACTGCCACGATGACGACAAAGAGGCGGAACTCCTCGTCGCGCAAGACATGGCGGAAGCGCATCTTGATGAGGGTGAGATAGAGCAATGTGAAGTTGATCGAAGCCAGAAACATGTAGAACGTCGTGGCATACTCGATGGCGGGCGAGGCAAACCACCCGATCGAATCGGTGTGGGTGGAGAAGCCGCCGGTGGCGATGGTGGAGAGTCCGTGATTGACGGCGTCGAAAAGCCCCATGCCGCAGAGGTAATAGGTGAGGATGCTGCTGCCCGTGATGAGGAAGTAGAGCGACCAAAGCCAGTGGGCGGTGGTGGAGATGCGGGGGTGGAGCTTGCCGAGTTTCAAGCCGGTGGCTTCGGCGGAAAAGAGTTTTTGCTCGCCGATGCCCAAAGCCGGAAGCACGGCCAGAGTGAAGAAGATGATTCCCATGCCGCCGACCCAGTGGGTGAGGCTGCGCCAAAAGAGAATGGAGCGCGGCAGGGCGTCGATGTCGGAAAAGGCGGTGGCGCCGGTGGTGGTGAAACCCGACATGGTTTCAAAAAAAGCCATGGCCACTCGGTCGGTGTGGCCGCCAATGAGAAAGGGGAGCATGCCGATGAGGGTGTAGACCACCCAAATGCTGCTCACCACCAAATAGCCGTCGCGACGGCCGAAACTGTTGTGGGCGTTGCGCCCGACGGCAAGCAACACAAAGCCCAAGAACAGACAGATGCCAATGGGTAAGCCCCATGAGAGGCGGTCGGGCTCGCCGAAAATCATGCCTACCAGCAAACAGAGCGTGAGCAAGAGGGCTTCGAGCAGCAGAAGGCCGCCGATGGCCTTGGCGATGATGCCGTGGTTGATCATAGAGAACGGAAAAAAATACCGGGAAACAAGCAAGCGCGCACTCCTCGGAGCGGGCGACACTTGTTTTTCGAGAGAAATACGGGGAGGTTATTTGAAGAATTTTTCCAACTTTTTCAATTCGCCTTGCAGGCAGAAGGCCACAACGGTGTCGTCGGTTTGGAGCACGGTGTTGCCGTTGGCCAAATATCCCTTGCCGTTGCGCACGTAGCCGCCTATGTTCACGCTCGCCGGGAGGTGAAGCTCTTTGACGGGTTTGCGCGTGATGCGCGATCCTTCTTTGACGTGAAACTCTATGACGTCGGCGTGTGCCACGGTGAGCGACTTGATCGACTCCACGTCGGAGCGGAGGAGCATGCGGTAGATGTGGCCGGCGGCAAAGGTCTTTTTGTTGATGATCGACCCGATGTCGAGCTGTTCGGCCATGGAGATGTAGTCGGTGTTTTCGACCATGGCGATGGTTTTGGGCACTCCCCAACGGCGCGCGGCCATGCAGGCGAGGATGTTGGTTTCGGAGTTTTTCGTGGCCGCCACAAAGACCTGCGCATGCTCTATGTTTTCTTCGCGCAGCAGGTCGAAGTCGCGCCCGTCGCCGTCGAGCAGGAGCATGTTGGAGTTGGTGACGGCGGAGTTGATTTCGAGGAAGCGTTCGGGGTTGCTCTCAAAGAGTTTGACGTGGATGCCGGGTTTGAGCGTGTTGATGCTTTGTATGACGGTGTCGGAGCCGCCCATGTAGAAGACGTTGTGTGTTTCGACGTTTTCGTTCTTTCCCATGAGTTGCTGCACGCTTTTGACGTGTTCGGGGGTGGTCATGACGAAAGCGAGGTCGTCTTCTTCCAACACGTCGTCGCCGTGGGGGATGAGCGTTTCGCCGTTGCGCTTGATGGCGGTGATGTGGTAGGGGTCGTCGGGGCCGGAAATTTCATAGAGCGGACGGTTGAGGATTTCCACGCCGCGCCTCACCTTGACGCCGAAGAGCATGAGCTGTCCGTCTTGCACTTCCCACCACTGTCTGACCCAAGGTCGGGCGATGAGGTGGTTGATTTCGCGCGCGGCGAGCTGTTCGGGATAAACGACGGAGTCGATGCCCACGGATTTGAAGAAGTCCCGATTGTCTTCTTGGGTGTATTCGTGGTTTTCCACGCGCGCCACGGTTTTCTTGGCACCGAGTCTTTTGGCGAGCATGCAGCAGGTCATGTTGCGGCTCTCGTCGGGGGTGACGCCGATGAAGAGGTTGGCTCGCCCGGCGCCGGCCTCTTTGAGGGTGGCGATGGAGGTGGGCGATCCGCAAATGGTGAGGATGTCGAGATGCGAGGAGAGGGTGTTGAGGCGTTGCTCTTTCTCGTCGATGAGGGTGATGTCGTGGTGCTCGCCCACCAACATTTTGGCCAAATGGGTGCCTACTTCGCCGGCACCGGCTATGACGATTTTCATCGGGAAACGTTTGTGAGAATATGGATTACGACTGTGTGATATGCGCTGTGAGGGCTGCCTCTACGGCGGCTCGGTCGGTGTGGCAAAGGGCGTGCAGTTCGGAGAGCGAACCGTGTTCGACGAAAGCGTCGGGCAGGCCGATGCGCCGCACGGGGAGGGAGAGGCCGTTGTCGGCAAGGAGTTCGAGCACGGCACTGCCGATGCCGCCTTGCCGCACGCCGTCTTCGAGCGTTACGAGGCGGCGGTGGCTGCGCGCCACGTTGAGTATGAGTTCCTCGTCGAGAGGTTTTGCAAAACGCAGATCGACGTGGGTGACGGACAGACCGGGGTGGCGCGCTTCGGCCGCGGCGATGGCGTCGATGCCGACCATGCCGATTGGGCCGAAGGTGAGGAGTGCCACCTCGCCGTTGCCTTCTTTGAGGAGGCGTCCGCGCCCGATTTCGATTTCCTCAAAGGGGCATCGCCATTCGGTGAGGCGTCCGCCGCCGCGGGGATAACGGATGACGAAGGGGCCTTTGCCGGGGAGCTGCGCGGTGTACATGAGGCGGCGCAGCTCGTGCTCGTCGAGGGGGGAGGCAATGGTGAGGTTGGGAATGGGGCGGAGGGCGGCAATGTCAAACGTGCCGTGGTGCGTGGGGCCGTCTTCGCCCACAAGACCGGCGCGGTCGAGGCAGAACACGACGGGGAGGGCGAGAATGGCGGTGTCGTGAATGATGTTGTCGTAGGCGCGTTGGGAGAAGGAGCTGTAAATGTTGCAAAAAGGTTGCAGGCCGTCTTTGGCCATGCCTGCCGAGAAGGTGGTGGCATGACCTTCGGCGATGCCGACGTCGAAAGTGCGGTCGGGCATGCGCTCGGCCATGAGGTTCATGGAGCAACCGGTGAGCATGGCCGGTGTGACGCCGACGATGCGCGGATTGCGCTCGGCCAGCTCCACGAGGGTTTCGCCAAACACGTCTTGGAACTTGGGCGAACGGCCGTCGTTGCCTTGGTCGAGGCGTTCGCCTTCGTGGCGGTCGAACTTGCCGGGGGCGTGCCACACGACGGGGTCTTCCTCGGCAATGTCGTAGCCCTTGCCCTTGACGGTGTGGAGATGGAGCAGGCGCGGCCCTTTCATGGGTTTGAGCCGGCGGAGCAGGCGGACGAGCTCGACAACGTCGTGTCCGTCGGAAGGGCCGAAGTAGCGAATGTTCATGCCCTCGAAGATGTTTTGCTGCGAGGAGATGAACGACTTGACGGCGTTGTTGAGGCGGATGAGCCGCTTGCGGCGCGTGCCCGTGAGCCAGCCCATTTGCTCCAAACGGCGCGCCAAACGGTTGCGCCAGCGGTTGTAGACGGAGGAGGTGTGGACGTGGTGGAGATACTGCTTCATGCCCCCGACGGAGTGGGAGATGCTCATGTTGTTGTCGTTGAGGATGATGAGCAGGTTGTTGGGCGTTTCGGAGGCGTTGTTGAGCCCTTCAAAAGCGAGGCCGCCGCTCATGGCTCCGTCGCCGATGACGGCCACGACGTTGCGGTCGGGACGGCCTTCGTGCAGGGCGGCGACGCTCATGCCGAGGGCGGCGGAAATGGAGTTGGAGGCATGGCCGCAGACAAAGGTGTCGTATTCGCTCTCTTTGGGCGAGGGAAACGGACGGATGCCGCCCAAACAACGATTGGTGTGGAAGTTGTCGCGGCGGCCGGTGAGAATTTTATGGCCGTAGGCCTGATGCCCGACGTCCCAAACGATGCGGTCTTCGGGGGTGTCGAAGACGTAGTGGAGGGCGACGGTCAGTTCGATCGTGCCGAGGCTCGAAGCGAGGTGGCCGGGGTTTTGCGCCAGTTCGTCGAGAATGTTTTCGCGCAGCTCTCTGCACAGTTCGGGCAGTTGTTCGGGTTTGAGTTTTCTGAGGTCGGCCGGCAGTTGTATGTGGTTGAGAAGATTGAATTTCGACGTTTGGGTCATGTTCGAAAGGTGTTGTCTTGAAATAGGCGTCGGAACTTCGCGGGAGCTTGCGCTCCGCGAGAAGATCGGGGCGGAAACGGCGAAAGGGGAAATCTATCCCGCACCGAAGGCCTCGTTGAGCTGTTGCTCTCGAAAGGCGGCGCGGATGTATTGCTGCATCATGGCGATGGCGCGCGTGTTGTCGCCGCCGTTGGGAATGATGATGTCGGCGTGCTGCTTGGAGGGTTTGATAAACTCGTCGTGCATGGGTTTGAGCACGTTGCGATATTTGGCGATGAGCATTTCGAGCGGATGACCGCGTTCGGCAATGTCGCGCTCGATGACGCGCAGGAGGCGTTCGTCAGACTGGGCGTCGACGTAGATTTTGAGATCCATTTGATCGCGCAAGTCCTTGTCGTAAAGCGCCATGATGCCCTCAACGATGATCACCTCGCGCGGCTCGACGCGGATCGTTTCCTCCTGACGGGTGCAGGTGATGTAGGAGTAGGTGGGTTGCTCTATGGCTTTGCCATATTTGAGTTGCTCGATGTGGTGGGCGAGCAGCGGCCAGTCGAAAGCGTTGGGGTGGTCGAAGTTGGTCAGTTTGCGCTGCTCTTCGGGCACGTCCCACTGATGTTTGTAGTAGGAGTCCTGAGGGATGACGGCCACGGAGTTTTCGGGCAGACTTTCTACGATTTTGCGGACAACGGTGGTCTTTCCCGAACCCGTTCCGCCGGCAATTCCTATGATGATCATAAATCGGGAGATGTCGGGATTATGAATTGCAAACTTACGAAAAAAAACGAGATTGGGAAACATCCGTGCTATTATTTTGGAACGGACAAGCCCAACCTGCACCCGACAATGCAACGCCCGAAGCAAAACTACGGAGAGAAAAAAACAACCGACCGACTACAAAAGACAAGAAAAAAAGAGAAAACACGAGCAGATGCCCGGAGCGGAAAACGCTACGGCGAAAGACACGGAGATACCTACTCGTTGCTTGGAATTTTCTACTCGTTATCTAAAAATTTCTACTCGTTACTTAGAAATTTCTACTCGTTGCTTAGAATTTTCTACTCGTTGCTTAGGTTTTTCTACTCCTTATCTGAAATACCCCACTCCTGATCCGAGCATTTCCGCCACCCGCCGTTTTCGCACCGACACACCGACGACACGCCGCGCGCGAGCAACAACACCGAAAACAATGCGCCCCCGATCTTGGCAAAGTCGGGAGCACGGATGTCAGAACTTGATCGTCATGCCGAGAGTGGGCAGGAGAGTGCCGCCAATGGGAGCAAGTTGGCGGAGGAGGTGGCGGCTCTCGTCGGCGGGGTCGGTCATGACTTGGCCGTCGGCATCGAGATGCGTGTAGATCGGCACTTGGGGCACGGAACCCTTGTAGACGTTTTGCACATCGACATAGAGGTTGAGCATCCAAGATCGACCGTAGAAATCTTTGTCAAGACGCAAATCGAGCTGATGAGCGGGAGAAAGGCGCAGGGTGTTGAAGCGCGAATAGTCGGTGTAAGCCCTGTTGCGCAATGCCCACGCGGCTTTGTCGGTGGAAAGGGCGAGGTCGATGGGCGAATAGGGCGCGCGACCCACAAAACGCCAACGGGCGGCCAGATGCCAGTTGCGCGGAAGTTGAAGCCCGGCCGTGAGATTGACAATGTGGCGCGTGTCCCACGAGGAGGGTATGTAGCGGCCGGACATATCGGTGAACTCGCTGCGAAAGAGGGTGTAGGTGGTGGTGAAAGAGAGGCTGCGCAGAGCGGTGAGCCGAGCCACCGCTTCCACACCATAGGCACGACCTTTACCGCCCGACACAACGGCTTCGTCGCCCACGGCTTCGTATTCGGCACCTTTGGCCGCAAGACTGATGCCGTCGGACACGGAGAGGGGATAGTTGGAATATCGCTTGCCGAAACCTTCGAGCGAAACCGAAAAGACGGGAGAAAAACGACGGTCGATGCCGACCACCAAATGATCGGCGCGGAGATAGGTCAGGCCATTGTGGCGATTGACGTAACGCCCTTGAACATCTCTGTAACCCAAAGAGGTGTAAGAGGGAAGTTTGGCGTAGCGGCCGACATTGGCACTGACGTCGGTGCGGTCGTCGAGGGAATAGGAAACAGAAAGACGGGGCGAAAACTGACGAAGAGGATTGCGCATGGGGCGGTTGTAGGTATTGCCGGTGAGGTTGAAACCGAAAGAGAGTTTCAAACGATTGTCGGCCAAGGCCTTGGAGGCTTGCGCAAAAGCGGTGTAAGAAAGGAGGTCGAGCCGGGAGTCGTAGCTCTCGTCGGCCACGACACCGCTCACCACGCGCCGACGCTGCGTGCGGTTGGTGTAGTGGGCATGCGAAAGGCCGCCGCCGACATTGAGTTTGAAAGGCAATCCCCAATAGGTGCGCTCGAAACGCAGCTTGTTTTCCGACTCCTCGGAACGATAGTCGAAAAGACGGGGGCGCGACTTGTCGTTGGCCATGTGTTTGTGACTGCCGTTGTCGAGCATGTTGCGGCTCAACACCCAGCGGTCGGTGTGGGTCGCGCCAAGCACCTTGTAGACCGCACCGATCGTGTAGTGCCATTGGTCATAGACCGGAAGATAATTCAACAAATAGCGACGGCTCTCGTTGCTGCTGCCCGACAAATCGGTGTTCAACTCCATGTTGTCGATCGAAGCCAAAGCGATGACCGAAAGACTGCGGCGATCGCTGAAACGATAGTTGTATTTGAGCTGAAAGTCGTTGTAAGTGGGCAGAAAAGGCAAATCGAGCAACTTAAACAACAACTGCAAATAAGACTGACGAGCCGAAAAAATAAACGTGGAACGAGAATTGAGAGGGCCGTCGAGCGTGAGAGAAGCATCCGACGCACCGACCGACAACTTCGTGTGCAACCGATCTCGACTGCCCTCCTTCAAACGAATGTCCATCACCGAACTGAGCGCATTCGGCCTATTGGCAGGAAAGGCACCGGTATAGAAATCTACCGCACTGACAAAATCGGGATTGACAATGCCCACCACCCCACCGGCAGCTCCCTGCGTGGAAAAGTGGTTGATGACGGGCAGTTCGATGCCGTCGAGATAAAACACATTTTCGGAAGGGCCGCCGCCTCTGACGAGCAAATCGTTGCGATTGGCAGCCGTCGAGGCCACACCGGGAAGCGTCTGCACAAGTTTTGAAACGTCGCGATTGACACCGGCACTCTTTTCGATCTGACCGACTTCGAGCGTATTGACCGACACCGGACTTTCGGCACGCTTCTCCTCCTTGTCGGGACTGACAACGGCCTCTGTGAGCAACACGTCGCTCTCCATCATCGACACATCCACAAAAGAAACCTGATTGCCCAACACTTGAAATTCGTCCGTTCGATATTTTTCATACCCCAACAGACTGACCACCAAATGATAAAAACCGGGACGAACGCCCTTTATCTCATAGTAGCCTTCCGCATCGGTGAGCGCACCCTTGTCGCGGCCTTCAAACTGCACCACGGCCGAAGCCAACGGCTCATTCGTGCGAACATTGACCACACGCCCTTTCACTATCCCGACTTGTGCCAATAAATGCAGCACACTGCCGAAAAAAAACACCAAAAGAAAGGTTCTCATAAATACCAAAGAGTTATAAATTATCGGATAAGTTTAAGAATGTAATAAAGAAAAGTTGAGATATGCGATGAAAGGATTGAGAAACACTATGAAAGGATTGGGAACACCAACAAAACCTCAACAAGAATGACCAACTGGTATATAGTAAAAGAGCAACCGATATATAGTAAAAGAGCCTTGTTTCTTATATTGAAACAAGGCTCTGAAAATGGCGGCGACCTACTCT
>NZ_RQYI01000027.1 GCF_003859795.1 Alloprevotella sp. OH1205_COT-284
TCAAAATCACGGGATTTTCCAAACAAAATTGTCCAATCCGAGAAAAAGAACGGATTGGACAATTTTATAAGAGGATTTTGCAGAGGTCTCTAAATGATTGATTTGAACTAAAAGGTGGATAATAAGTTGTGGCTCCGGGCGTGTTCCTGCCTGATAGCCGTGCGCGCCGCCCGCGGGGGCTAAGGCTCGTGCATCACCACGCGCTGCACCGCCTTGGCCTGATTGAGCATTTCCTTGCGTGTGAAGAACTGTATGCGGGGCGTTTTGAGGGTTTCGGCGGTGACGTCCTGCCTGCTTTCCACGCGCTTGCCGGTGGAGACGACCTTGAAGGAACCTCTGTTGTTCCTTGGGAAGTTCTTTTATCGTTCCTTAGGAAGTGTTATTCTTGCGAAGAATTTGTTTGTTCTCATTTTCGGGAAATTTTAATGTGTTTGAAATAAAATATGCAATAAAGTGTATTTGTCGCTGCCTTACCTTATTATTACAGGCTGCCCGTGAAGATGCTCACGATGCGTTGCCAAAACGAGCGGCGCGGCGGTGGGGCGGGCGGTGTGCGTTCCATACCCTCGGCGTTCACTCCGCGTCGATCCAGTTCGATGTCGATCATTCGGCGAACGGTGTCGAGCAGTTGCATGCGGTCGTCAAGAAAGTCTAAGTGTTCCTTGTCATGCCGCCCGGGGTGGCTGTCGTTCTTCCGCTTCATAACTTTTTATCATTTGAACAGTTGCCGTAATGTTTCCATCCGTAGGAAAGCGTGTTTCGTCTCTGTTGCTTGTCATGGTGCAAAATTAAGGCTAAGAGTGGCAGATCGACCTTGCAAATCCTGCCAAAATTCTTGCACCATCGGACATTCTGCATACAGCCCATCTTGCATCATCGGACATTTTGTGCTCATAACGCGCTGATTACGAATGAATAGCACTGACATGTTTGCGGATGTTGACAATTGCCGTTTTTTTTGAGAAACAGAAGACTTTCGGCACGGTGTAAACCATAAGGCAACGAAAGAAATATTTAGCACCTTATGGAAGTTTTTCTTGATGTTATACTGTTGATTATGGAACTTTTGTTACCTTTGCAAACAGATGTGAAATATAGATTTATGGTTGCGAGAAGATTGACCACCATCTTTTCCGACCAAAAGGAAGAACTGCTGTCGCACGACTTGTCGCTGTTGTGCAGCAGAATGGAGGAGGGGCAATTCTCGCCGTCGAGCAACCTTGCCCAGATTGTGATAGGCGTGCGCCGAAGTGGGAAATCGACCTTGTGAGAGAAGTTCATACGGCAGAGGGGAGAGGAATTTGCCTATGCCAACTTCGATGACGACCGGCTGACAGGCATGGAGACCGACGATTTCGACCGTGTACTTGATGCCTTGTATCGGATATAGGGTGATTTCAAGTATCTCTTCTTCGACGAGGTGCAGAACATCAAGGGCCGGCAGTTGTTTGTCAACCGCTGGCTTCGCCAGAAGGTACATTCCCGAACTGATAAACGAGCAGAACAAAAGGGGGTACATCAAGGCATTGCTCAATTCGATCATCAAGAACGACATCGCCCGACGGTTTCGTCTGAGGCACGTGGAGGTGCTTCGACAATAAAAACCCCATGAACAATCCTAAATCATTACTATATGCAGTGCTACAAACACGACCCCAAAGCCCCTTTATCGCTCCACCGTGAGCCTTTTTATATTTGTCGGGTTAAACTGATTTCAACCGTATTGGCGGCGTTCCTTTCACTTTTTCTCCTCTTTGTTTCGTGCGGAAGAACAGCTGTCGTTTTCACTGCTGCCGACCGTAAGACGGCGGACAGCATCGTGCGTGCCGCCGTGCAGACACCCGACTCGCTCGCCCTGCTGCAAAAACGATTGGAGGACGAGGGCAACAGGCTCGGCAGTGTCGTGGCTCTGAGGGAATGGGGCAAGGCGTTGCGCAACGAGAGTCGCTTTGAGGAGGCACTGCGCATCCACAGCATAGGGTTGCAACAGGCGAAAAGCATAGGCGACACGCTGGAATGGGTGCAGGCCTTGAACAACATCGGCACCGACTATCGACGCATGGGGGTGCTCGATGCCGCGCAGGAGTACCATTACAGTGCTTGGACGTTGAGCGAGGAATGCGCTGACACATCCTTCACGGCCAAAAAGAACCGCGTGGTGTCGCTCAACGGATTGGGCAATATCTACCTGACATTAGGAAACTATGAGCGTGCCGACAGCGTGCTGCGCATGGCACTGAAAGGCGAAAAGGACTTGCACAGTGCAGTGGGACAGGCCATCAATTACGCCAATCTCGGCTCCATTTTCGAGCATCACGGCAAGTTGGACTCGGCGTGGGTGTGCTATCGCAAGTCGATGGCACTGAACACGGAAGCGGGCAACGACCTCGGCATATCGCTCTGCCACACCTACTTCGGTTCGCTCTACGAGAAAGCGTGGCAGTACGACAAAGCCACCGAGGAATACGAAACTGCCTACCAAATGATGCAGACATCGAAGGACGAGTGGCATGCGCTGAACTCGCTCATCGCCCTTGCTGGCATCTACCATGCCACAGGCAATGATGCCAAGGAAATGGCCTATCTCGGTAAGGCAAGGCAGGCGGCGGAGCGCATCGGCTCGAAGGAGCATTTGGCGGAAATCCACACCTTATATTATAGACACTATAAACAGTCGGGCGACTGCCCTTCGGCATTGGCCTCCTATGAGAAGGCCGTCACCATGCAGGACAGCGTGCTGGACATGGAGAAGATGAACCGCATACAGAATACGAGCCTGAGCATCGAGCGCAACCGACGGGAAAGGGAGAAAGACGGCATGATGATGCGGTTGGAGCAGGAACGCACGGCACGCTATATCGGTTTCGTGGCTTTCGGGCTGGTGCTGCTCCTTGTCGTTGGTGCATTGCTTGTGGTTCTTTACACCAACCGTCTGCGTCGTCGCAATCATTTGGCATTGAAACGGCTCTCGGCACTGCGTGAGAACTTCTTCACCAACATCACCCACGAACTCCGCACACCGCTCACCGTGATACTCGGCATGAGTCGCGACCTGCAAAGCTCCGATGCCGATGAGGTGAAACGCAAGGCACAGACCATAGAACAACAGGGTGAGGGACTTCTCACGCTTATCAACCAACTCTTGGACATCTCGAAAATCAAGTCGGCCGTGGGCGATGCCGACTGGAAGAACGGCACTATCATGGCTTATCTCACCATGATAGTGGAAAGCTACCGCGACTACGCCCGTAGCCGCAACATTGAATTGCACTTCCTGCCCAAGGGCGAGGTGATGATGGACTTCGTGCCCGACTATGTGGCCAAGGTGCTCAACAACCTGCTCTCCAACGCCTTCAAGTTTACGCCCGAATACGGCAAGGTGAGCGTGACGGCATGGCGCGAGGGCGAACGGTTCTTCATTGATGTATCCGATACGGGTGAAGGCATGGACAAGGAAACGCTTGCCCACGTGTTCGAGCCGTTCTACCGAGGCGAGAGCGAGGCGCAGCAAGTGGGTACGGGCGTGGGACTGGCGCTGGTGAAGCAGATTGTGGATGCCGTGGAGGGCAGCATCACGGTGGAGAGCGAGGTGGGAAGAGGCACTACTTTCCACATCGCCGTGCCGATAAGAAACAAAGCCCGTAGTGCCGAGTTTATCGCTCATCCTGTGGAGCGCGCGCCGCTCCTGCCCGAGATGGAAGCTACTCTTGCAGACAGTGAGGACGACGACGACCGATGCCGCCTGTTAGTCATCGAGGACAACCGCGACATCGCCGCCTATATCGGCTCGCAGTTCACAGGCAAATATTCCGTGAGCTATGCCGCCAACGGCAGGGAGGGAGTGGACAAGGCACTCGACTTGGTGCCCGACCTCATCATCACCGACCTGATGATGCCCGGCATGGACGGATTAGAGGTGTGCCGGCAGGTGCGCGGCAACGAGATCACCGACCATATTCCCATCATCGTGGTCACGGCGAAGATTACGGAGGAAGAACGCATACGAGGGTTGGAAGCCGGAGCCGATGCCTACCTCGCCAAGCCGTTCAACGCCGATGAACTGCGCACCCGGGTGGAGAAACTGCTCGACCGACATCGTCGTCTGCGTGACAAGTTCGGCAACACCGCTACGGATAAGCAGCAGGAGAGGCAATTCACCGATGTTGAGCGACGCTTCCTTGCCAAGGTGTCTGATGTCATATACCTCCAACTCAGTCGCGGAAAGGAAATTGAGGTATCGCAGATTGCATCGGCCTTGTGCATGAGTGACAGGCAGTTCTATCGCAAGATCAATGCCATCACCAACAGCACCCCGACGGTCTATATTCAGCGTGTGAAAATCAAGAAAGCCAAGAGCCTTCTTGACGGAGACTCGCAGATGAGTTTCGGGGAGATAGCCGACAGATGCGGATTCAACGACTATTCCAACTTTGTGCGGACATTCAAGAACGCCTACGGTGTCACACCTACGGAATACAGACGGAGCAATGCAGGAAAATTGTAAGAGCCAACACACTTCCGTCATCATCTGAAATAACAGGGAAATCCCGGCAAGAACGAGTAGAATATGCCTTTGGGTATGCTCTGCTCGTTTAGTTTTGCACCAATATTCAGTCACTTACATCCAAATCGACGCCACAAGTACGCGGTTATCTTAAACCTCTAACATACGAGCCCTCTGCAAAAAACTCTAAAATAGTCCAACCCGAAAAAAGAACGGATTGGACTATTTTAGGGGATTTTGCAGAGGGCTCTAAAAAGTGATTTTATCAAAGGAGAATGCAGGTCTCAACCTGCATTGGGTTTTTCGGGAGAAGTCGTTGAGGGGAGGACGTCGTTTCGTATGAGAGGAGAAACACGGTGTTTTTTTCGAATGGGGAAGGACGTCGTCGCTTTCGCTTAAAACAAACTTTCTTGCCGTTCACGATGTGGATGCCTTTTTGAGGCCGTAGCAAACGGCGGCCGTGCAAATCGTGTATTTCGAGGGGTAGGGTGGCGGTGCCGCTCAATGCTTCTTGAAGGTTTGTCGGATTGTCTTTCTCAAAAAGGGTGTAGATTTTTGGTGTCGGAAAAGAACATGTCCAAAGAGAGTTTCAGCGAATGGGCAGACACACGGCTTTGTTCTTTGCCGTCGGAAAACTGCATGGCGGCCACAAGACCGTTTTTTGAAAGGGACTTTCAAGTCGCGGCTGCCGTTGAGAGATAAAATGTATTCGTCGCCTTCTTTCGTGGCTGCTACATTGGTGAGCACATATCGCTCATTATTAAGTTCTGATGTGTGTGTGCGTCGGTTTGTCTGCTTTATTCTTCCAAATCGTAGTAGATTTCTTCGTTGTTGCGCCATGGCCGATCGACAACCAAATAGCCGTCAATGATTTTCGGGGCGAGGATGGCGCGGCCGTTGAGGTAGAATTTGGGCAGACGTTGGAGGGTGGGAATGCGCAGACGTATGGTGAGGGGAGTTTTGCTCGTGGCCAATCCGCTGATGCGATATTTCCTGCGGTTGGGGGTGCAAATCTGATCGATGGTGAAGCGAAAGTGCTCGGTATGCACATTGATCATGCAGTCTTCGTGGAGATTGATATAGACGCCTTTGTCGTCGGTGGCAGCAATCCAACTCAGGGAGTTGAGCAGATTTTGGGCGGCTGCCGTTTGCAGGCTGTCTGTTTCGAGTTGTGGAAAGTAGGTTTGCTTGATGCTGTCGAGTGCTTCGGCAAAGCGGGCGTTTCCGCTGACGAGCAGGAGCTTGGCCAAGTCTTCGGGTTGGCGGGATTGCAGGAAAGGGCGTTTGAGCAAACGACGATAGTGTTTGACTTCTCGCGGAGTGAGAGTCGGCGTTTGCGGCGAAAGAAAGGGGCTGATCTGCATGGCACGCATGACGAGATTGTCCGACCCTTGCCGCATGACGATCACAGCTTGTCCGTTCACGAAAGTGAGTGGTTTTGGGAGGGCTTTTTGAGCACTCAGTGAGATCGGCAGGAAGAAGACGAAGAGCAGGTGGAGAATGAAAGTGGGCATGAGGTGAAGAAAGAGGTGGTTATTTGATGAATTTCAGACAACTCCAATTATCAAGACATCGTTCGTCGACGAAAGAGAGGCCGAGCAATTCGGCCGATGTGCGCAAGGCGGCAACATCTTCCGCATAGAATCCGCTCATGTAGATTTGTCCGCCGGGCTTCATGGTGGCGACGTAGCGCGGAAGATCGGCGAGGAGGATGTTGCGGTTGATGTTGGCGATGACGAGGTCGAAACACTCCGCATAGGGGGAGAGAACGGAGGCGTCGCCATGAAGAACGTCGATGCCGTCGAGGTGGTTGAGCGCGATGTTCTCGATCGAATTTCGCACACACCATTCATCGAAATCGACGGCGACGCATTTTTTCGCGCCGCGCATGCGTGCAAATATAGCGAGAATACCTGTTCCGCAACCCATGTCGAGCACGATTTTGTCTTTCATCTCGTCTTCGCAGATGCGTTCGAGCATCTGTCGGGTGGTTTGGTGATGACCGGTGCCGAAAGACATTTGCGGATTGATCGTGATGTTGTATTTGCCGACGGGTTTGTCTTGATGAAAGGTGGCTGCCACCACGCAGTGTGGCTGTTGTTCGGAACCGATGACGAGCGGTTGAAAGTAGTTTTTCTCCCACTCCTCGTTCCAGTTTTTGTTTTCGGCCTCGGCTTTCCGATAGTCGATGATGACATCGGGCAGGGGGAAGTCGGCCAGTGCGGCACGCAGCGATTCTTCGTCAAACAAAGACTCTTGGATGTAGGCTTTGAAGTGGTCGGTGTCGGCTTTGGGAGCAAAAATGGGAGCTTCGGGAAAATTGTGGTCGATAGCGATGCAGGGGAGGTCGAGTTCGTCGGTGTGGATGAAACTCTCGAAACCGACTTCGGCGAGTACTGCGCTGAGCACGTCGCTAATGGCTTCGGAGGAGGGAGCGGTGGTGAAAGTAAATTCGAGATATTTCATTATTGATTCTGATATTCAATACAATATATTAGAAGATTTGCTTTTCGTAGAAATATAGTAGAATATCTGCACAAAAACATAAGGGCACGACTATTCTACAAAGCAAAGATAATCACTTCCTATCATCCATCAAAACAGATTTCCATAAAATGAGAGTAGATCGTCATCCCCCCATCCTCTCGAATGGAAACCTCAGCAAAAGCCTCTTATAAAATTGTCCAATCCGAGAAAAAGAGGGGATTGGACAATTTTACTTGGAAATTTTCGTGAATTAGATGTTTTTTAGGCCACCTAAAATCCGTGGGAAAAAGAAGAAGAGAAAAGAAAGAAGAGTTTATCCCGAATTGGGATTAACCGCAATCGTTGAGCTTCTGCTCTTTGATCGCGGTTGCTTTTATGGAAGATCTTATTAAATTATCAAGGGGGATTTCATTCCTCTTTATAGCTCCTTTTTGTGCTTGTCGTGCGTTGGTTTGGGTAGAGTTTGCGTTTCGCAGCAAATGGCACAAGAGGGTGGCTGGGAGGGCGTGTGTGCCACAAGAGAAAAAGAGAGAAAGAAAATGTGGCAGGCGTGTAATGGTGGGAGAGAAATGACGCCGAAACGAGAGAGGCTCAAATCCAACCGATGCGGCGGAAGTAGCCGAAGAAAAGAATGGTGACGGCCACGGAGCCGATGATGACCAAGGGGAAGCCCCACACCCAGTTTTCCATGCCGTTGATAAGGTTCATGCCGAAGATGCTGGCAATGAGTGTGGGAAACATGAGAATGATGCTCACGGAGGTCATGGTCTTCATGGTTTGCGCCACGTTGTTGTTGATGATGGAAGCGTAGGTCTCTATGGTGGATTCGAGAATGTTGGTGTAAATGTTGGTCGTTTCGCGCGCCTGACTCATCTCGATATTGACGTCCTCGATCATGTCGGCGTCGAGCTCGTCGACGGGAAGTTTGAATTTGAGTTTCGAGAGCAATGTTTCGTTGCCACGAATGGAGGTAGCGAAATAGGTGAGCGAATCCTGCAATCGGGAGAGGTTGATGAGGTCGGCGTTGTTGATGGGTCGGTCGAGCTCACGCTTGGCGGTGTCGATGAGGGTGCTGATTTGTTTGAGTCGCTTCAAATACCACACGGCACTCGACAAGAAGAGCCGAAAGACGAGATCGACGGAGTCGGTGAATCCCAATCCGCGCTTTTGCTGATAGGACACGAAATCGATCATCATGTTGGTTTCAAAATGGCACACTGTCACGCAGATGTTTTTGTTGAGAATGATGCCGAGAGGAATGGTGGTGTGTGGGGTGCGGCTTTGCGCTTCTTTCAAATAGGGTATGCGCAAGATGATGAGCATCCAGCCTTCGTCGTAGTCGTAGCGGGCGCGCTCATCCTTGTCTCGAATGTCGTCGAGAAAATAATCGGGTACTTGAAGCTGATGAATGAGAAAATCTTCATCGTCGGGTGTGGGGCAGGTGACCTGCACCCATGAGTTGGGCTGCCATTCGTCGTGAGTGCGCAGACCGCGATTGTAGTTCCAAAACGTTCGCATGCGGGCTTTCTTCGGCGTTATAAAAGTTCGATGCCATCAGGCTTGTTTCCGTGTCGGCAAAGCTCGTTGTATCGTTGTCGTTTTGCGCGTACGGCTGATCGAAAGTGTGCGGTCAGGAAGAAAGCCTTGCTTTTTCCTATCCGAGGTGTGAAACTTGCGTTTCCGAGTGATAGTCGTCCATTTGGAGTTGATAAAATTAAAAAGGCACGTCGCACAATCGGGGCGTCCGTGCGCCGGTTTCGGTTGCAAAAGTAAGCAATTCTTTCAAAACACAAAGCATTTGCCGCTACATTTATGCGTCTTTTCGGCGAGAAAGACGATAATCTTTGGGCGAAAGGCCGGCGTGGAGTTTGAAGTATTTTCGGAAGGTGAATTGTTCGGGGAAGTTTAATTCGGCCGCAATCTCCTTGATGCTCATCGTTGTGTTTTCGAGCATATTGCGCGCAAGGGTCATCGTGAAGAGCACGATCCATTCGGACGGTGTTTTGCCGGTTTGGCTTTTCACGCGTGCCGTGAAATGCCCCGTAGAGAGCCCTACCTGCGCGGCATAGGCCTTGACGCTGCGTTCGTGTCGGAAGTGGAGATTGAGCAAGACCAAAAAACGGTAGACGGCCGTGTCGAGGCGTCCGCCCGTGTCGGCATCGTTGTCGGTTTGGATTTGCCTGCAAAAGACGTGGAGCACCTCCAAAAGGGTCGTTTGCAAGAGGTTGTCGGCCATGAGGGCGAGCAGTCCGCGTTGTTCCTCGGTGGCGGCGTTTCGGCTTTCGCGGCGCAACTGCCCGATGTGGTGACGACGATGCAGAAAGAGGCGGCATTGGGGCGGCGTGAGCGTGGTGCAAGGTCGGTTGGGGAGATTGAGCGAGGCGATCACGTCGATCACACGATTGAAAAAAGGAAGAAAATGCTTGATGTCGTCTTGCAGTTGCACCTCGGCATAGTCCTCGCTTTGCGAAAGAACGTGCAGGGCGATGAGCGGACTGACGATGTAAATGGAGCCTCGCGTCAATCGGTAGCGGCGATAGTTGAGCAACACCCACGCCTCGCCTTCGGTGCAGAGGGTGAGCCCCACTCGCGGCGGTGTGCGGGTGCAGGAACGAGCGGCCAAGCGGTCGGCTTGTCGGTGTATGAAATGAAGAGAGGAGGAAGAAGCGTCCATGGGCGGAGATATTGATGCTGCGAAAATAACGATTTCACTCTGCATGGAGGTTTCATTTATTCAAAAAATCCCATTCATCGGCGAATTTGCTCAATTTGCCGTTTGTTTCGACATTGACAGCTGCCGCCGGAAACTCTACTTTTGCAGCATCAATCCCTCACGTTATGTCTATGTGTCATAAAACATTGCGTCTGTTCGTCGCGACCGCCTGCCTGATTTCGTCCGCATCGCTGAACGCACAGCTCACGCTCGAACAATGCCGAACGCTGGCCGAACAAAACCACCCTTTGATCCGTCGGAACGAGTGGATCCGGCAAACCGAAGCCGTCACACTCGACAACATTGCGCGCGACCGCCTTCCCCGCATCGTGCTCTCTGCCAAGAGCACGTTTCAAAGCGACGTGCCGACGCTGCCATCGGCTTTCCGCTCCGTAGTGGGGGCGACGGACGGGTCGGCTTTGCGAGGCATGGCACGCGATCAATATCAGTTGGGCGTCAATATCGAGCAGGATCTCTATGACGGCGGCAACATGGCCGCACGCCGGGAGGAGGCACGGGCATCGGCCGAGGCGGAACGGCAGCGCGTGACCGTGGAGTTTCATGTACTGCGTGGGCGCGTCGACCAACTCTTCTTCGGACTGTTGCTGCTCGACGAACAGGCCGAAATCCACCGCTTGCACCACGTGTTGCTGACGGACCACCTGCGCAAGGCCGAAAGCCTCTTGCAGAGAGGCGTCGTGAGCGAAAGCGAAGTGCTGATGTTGCGCGCCGAACGGCTGGCCGTGGGCAGTGCGGAGCGGGCGGTGAGGATGCGGCGCGAAGGTTTGTCGAGAGTGCTGTCACACTTCGTGGGCAAAACGATGTCCGACCCGCTCGTTCTCGTGAAGCCCCCGGCTCCTGCAAACGACATCGCCTTGTCGGAAGCTCCCGAAGAGCGGCTTCTCCTCCTGCGAAAAAATGTTGTGGAAGCGCGTCGCTCGCTGCTCCGAGCCGCACGCCGACCGCGCATCGGGATTTTCGCCCAAGGTTGGTATGGCTATCCCGGCCTCAATCTTTTCGACGACATGCTTTCGCGCTCGTGGTCGCTCAACGGTATGGTCGGTTTCAAACTGACTTGGAACCTCTCATCGCTCTATAACTACCGCTCTGCTCAGGCACGGCTCGACGTGTCGCTGCGAGAAACCGACATCGAACGCGAGTGCTTCCGCTTCGAACGAGAAGGCCGACGGCTGCGCGAGCAATCGGAGGTGGAAGAGCGCCGCCGCCGCTTGGCCGACGACGAGGAGATCATCGCTCTCCGCCGTGAGGTGCGCAAACACACGGAACGCAAAATGGAGCGCGGTGTTGTCGATCTCAACGCATTGGTGCAAGACCTGACGCTCGAACATCGGGCTTTGGCCGAACGTGCCCTACACGAAATAGAATATCTGTCTGCCATTTATCAACTTCGTCATACTTGCTCTCATGAATAAGTCTGTTGTTTTTCTTTTCTCTCTTCTGTCGGTGTCGTGCGGCAACGAGTCTGCCCAATGGGACGCCACCGGTGTTTTTGAAGCCAAGGAGGTCGTTGTTTCGGCACGACAGCCGGGTGAGTTGCTCGATTTTTCGGCCGAGGACGGACAAAATCTCCATGCCGGCATCTCGGTCGGCACGATCGACACGACGCAGGCCGCCTTGCAGCGACGACGGCTGCACGCCGAAATGCGGGCAATGACCGCACGCCGCCTTGATGCCGACGAGCAACTGGCCGATTTGCGCCAACAGTGGCACAACCTCGACGCCGAACGACGCCGTTTCGCCACATTGGCAGAAGAGCGCGCCGTGCCGCAAAAGCAGGTGGACGACATCGAGCGGCAAATGCTCGTCGCAGAACGCCGCATTGCCGCACGCCGAGCCACGATTGCCGCCACCAACAACAGCATAGACGAACAAACGGCCTCACTCGCCGCGCAAGCTGCCTGCTTCGATCAACAAATTCGCACGGCGCGCATCGTCGCTCCCGTGTCGGGCACGGTGCTCGCCACATACGCCGCCCGGGGTGAGTATGTCGCGCCGGGACGCCCGCTTTTCAAAATGGCCGACCTCAACCGCATGTATCTGCGCGCCTATCTGACGGCCGAACAGGTGAATGCCCTCACGATCGGGAGCGAGGTGAAGGTGTATGCCGACCAAGGGCGAAACGAACGGAGGGCATATCGCGGAACGGTGGTGTGGATTGCGCAAGAAGCGGAATTTACGCCGAAAACGATACAGACGCGCGACGAACGCGCACACCTCGTCTACGCCGTCAAGATACGCATTGCCAACGACGGCTTCGTGAAGCGAGGCATGTATGGAGAGATCCGATTTTGACCGCATCGCCGCCCTTGCCGACGACGACCCTCGAAACAACGACCGCCACCGACGGCCGCACGATTTCGGAAAAGCCGGCGGACTCCGACCGGCGGGCAGAATATTCTACTCGTTGCTTGGAAAAATCTACTCGTTATCTAAAAATTTCTACTCGTTACTTAGTTTTTTCTACTCGTTACTTAGGATTTCCCACTCGTTATCTGAGAAAATCTGCTCGTTATTCCCAATCTCCTATTCGTCACCTCCTTCTTTTTCGCACGCCGAGGGGAGCGACCGCTTCGCCACCCAAAGGCATCTATTCGCATTCCGACCATGATCAACATTGACAACATCAGCAAAAACTACGACCGAGGACGCATCGCCGCGCTTCGAGCGGTGAATTTCTCGGTGAACGAGGGAGAAATATTCGGTCTGGTCGGTGCCGACGGCGCGGGAAAGACCACGCTGTTCAGACTGCTCGCCACGCTGTTGCTGCCCGACGGCGGCCGGGCTTCGGTGGGAGGCTTCGACGTTGTGCGCGACTATCGGCGAGTGCGGCGGATCATTGGCTACATGCCCGGCCGGTTCTCGCTCTATCCCGACCTCACGGTCGAAGAAAATCTACGCTTTTTTGCCGCTGTGTTTGGTGTGAAAGCAGAACGCAACCTGCCGCTCGTGGCCGACATCTACGAACATCTGCAACCGTTTCGCACACGTCGTGCCGACCAACTGTCGGGCGGTATGAAACAAAAACTCGCCCTTTGCTGCGCACTGATCCATGCTCCGCGGCTGTTGCTGCTCGACGAACCGACCACGGGCATCGACCCGGTGTCGCGGCGGGAACTTTGGGAGATGCTCCGCCGCCTCAACGAGGAGAGGGGATTGACAATCGTGGCCGGCACGCCCTATCGCGAAGAAGTGTTGTGTTGTCGGCGTGCGGCGTTGCTCCGCGAGGGACGTTTGGAAGCAGTCGGGCGTCCCGACGAGATTTTACCACCCGAAAGGCCGATCGGACGCCAACGCAGCATCGGCCGCGGAAATCCCGTCATCGTGGCCGAGGGTCTGACGAAACGTTTCGGAGATTTCACCGCCTGCGACAGCATCGACTTGCGCGTGGAAGCGGGAGAGATTTTCGGATTTCTCGGTGCCAACGGCGCCGGAAAGACAACGGCCATGCGCATGCTCTGCGGTCTGTCGGAACCCACGGAGGGGCGCGCCTTCGTGGCCGGCTTCGACGTGGCATCGCAGGCCGAAGAGGTGAAGCGCAACATCGGCTACATGAGCCAAAAGTTTGCCCTCTACGACGATCTCACCATCGAAGAAAATCTCAAACTCTTCGGAGCGATCTACGGCATGAAGGCGAGTGTTGTGCGCGAAAAGACGGAACAGACAATCGCCCGGCAGCGTTTGGAACGAGAGCGCAAGATGCCGGTGGGCAATCTTCCGATTGGTTTGAAACAGCGATTGGCCTTTGCCGTTGCTACGTTTCACGATCCGAAAATCGTCTTTCTCGACGAGCCGACGGGAGGTGTGGACGCCGAAACCAGACACCGCTTTTGGGAACTCATCGGGCAGGCTGCCGACAGGGGCATCACCATCTTTGTG
Organism: Alloprevotella sp. OH1205_COT-284; assembly: GCF_003859795.1. GTDB lineage: Bacteria > Bacteroidota > Bacteroidia > Bacteroidales > Bacteroidaceae > Alloprevotella. The sequence goes on from NZ_RQYI01000027.1 coordinate 13,602, forward strand.
ACCACCCACTACATGGACGAGGCCGAACGCTGCGACCGCGTTTCGATCATGGTGGACGGCCGCATCGAAGCCCTCGACACGCCCTCTTCGCTCAAAGAAAAACACGGGGCGGCGTCGATGCACGACGTGTTCTTCGCCATCGTCCGAAAACAAAATCCCGGCGGCCGAACGCTGCCTCAACATCCCACGCCATGAACACTTTCTTCTCTTTCACCGGCAAGGAGTTTCGCCACATTCTGCGCGACGGTCGCACGATGCTCATACTGCTGGTCATGCCGATCGTTTTGATCTTTCTCTTCGGCTACGCCGTGAGCACAGAGGTGAAAAACACGCGTGTGGCCGTGGTCGATCTGTCCGAAGGCGGATCGGCGGCAAAACTCATCGGCCGCATCGCCGCCAATCCACGCTTCACCCTCGTCGCATCGCTCCCTTCTCCCGATCGGCTCGACAAGGGGTTTCGCACCGGCCAATGGGACATGGCGTTGGTTTTCTCACCGAAATTCAACCTCCGCCCGACACACCAAGAAGCCGATCTCCTCATGGCCGTGGACGGCAGCGAACCCAATCAGGCGGCCGTTCGGGCAGCTTATGCCCAAACCCTGCTCCTCGCTCCCGACGAAGGACGAATATCTCCCCCGATCGACCTCAAAACAAAATGGCTGCACAATCCGCAGGGACGGAGCGAATATCATTTCGTGCCGGGTGTGATGGGGCTTATTCTCATCATCGTTTGCGCCATGATGACGAGTGTGGCCATTGTTCGCGAAAAGGAACACGGCACCATGGAGGTGTTGCTGGCCTCGCCGCTTTCGCCCTCGGTGATCGTTGTGTCCAAGCTCGTGCCCTACTTCGCCCTCTCGTGCATCAATCTGATCACGATTTTGATGCTCTCCTTTTTTCTGCTCGACGTTCCGTTGGCGGGCGGTTTGGGCATACTGCTTTTGGTCTGCCTGCTCTACATCGCCGTCGCGCTCGCGTTGGGATTGCTCATTTCCACCTTGGCCGCCACCCGCCTTTCTGCCATGATGACGAGCCTGCTGCTCATCGTCCCGACGATCTACCTTTCGGGCATTGTTTTTCCCATTGAGAGCATGCCGGCCGTGCTTCGCCACTTGTCGGCCTTGGTGCCGGCACGGTGGTTTGTGAGCGCGGTGCGCAAAGTGATGATCCAGGGTGTGGAAGCTCGCCACGTATGGCGCGAGTGCTGCGTACTGGCGATTATGTTTGCAACGGCGATGTCCGTCGGTTTGAAAAACTTCAAAACACGTCTTCAATAGTATATGATGCTGCTCAATCTTGTCGAAAAAGAATTCAAGCAACTCTTGCGCAACGCCTTTCTGCCGCGCATGTTTCTGCTCATGCCCCTCACCATGGTGCTCGTTTTTCCTTATGCTGCCAATCAGGAGGTGAAGCGGCTCGGTCTTGCCGTGATCGACGGCGACGGTTCGGCCTCATCGCGCCGCCTCACCGAAAAGCTGAAAGCATCGTCGCACTTCGATTTTGTCGGTCAAACGTCCGATCTCACCGCCGCAGACGAGGAAATGAAACACGGAACCGTCGATGTCGTCTTGGAGATGCCCGCCGGCTTTGAACGCGACTTCGCCAACATGGGGAAAACTGCCGTTTCGGTTTCCATCAACGCCGCAAACGCCATGAAAGCTGCCATGGCACAAGCCTACGTCACGCAAATCGTGAACGGATACGCCGGAGAACTTATCGCCGAAGGACACGCTTTTCCCTCCGACACGTCGCACGCCACACGTGCTTCCTCGATCGTGCCGCGCTTCTTGTTCAATCCCTCTCTCGACTACAAAAACTACATGATACCCGCCATTGTGGCCATGCTCCTTGTGCTCGTGGTGGGATTTCTTCCTACGTTCAACATCGTCGGCGAAAAAGAGCGCGGCACGATCGAGCAAATCAACGTCAGCCCGATTCGTCCGGCGGTGTTCATCTTTTCAAAACTCATTCCCTATTGGGCGATCGGGCTTTTTCTGTTGGGCTACGCCATGCTTGCGGCGTGGGTGGTTCACGGTCTGAGACCGACGGGATCGGTGGGCGTCATTTTTCTCTTCGCCTCTCTCTTTGTGCTCGTCATCTCGGCACTCGCCTTGATTGTTTCCAATCATAGTTCCACGACGCAGGCAGCGGCATTTCTCATGTATTTCTTCTTGGTCGTTTTTCTGCTGATGAGCGGTTTGCTCACGCCCATTTCCTCGATGCCGCAATGGGCGCAGTGGCTCACGTTGCTCAACCCGTTCCGTTTTTTCATGGAAGCCATGCGCGGCCTCTATCTCAAAGGATGCACGCTCGCCGATCTCGCTCCCCAACTCCTTGCTCTCTGTGCGTTTGCTCTCGTCTTCGGTTCGTGGGCTTTGCTCTCTTATCGCAAGCAAACGAAATAGCGCGGACTCTATTTCGAGAACGGCAAAGCTGTGCAATTTCGCAATTTTACGGAACCGCTGCCGCTGCCCGCATCGCCCCTCGCTGAATATCCGCAGCGGAGAATGCCCCGCCCTTACCGCTCCCATATTCTGCTATATTTTGCGTAAGTGGAAAAAATAAAAACTCCCGACTTCGTTTAGAAATCAGGAGTTTACGTCGTTTTCATTTTCTTCAAAGTGGTGCCACCAGGAATCGAATAAAATTGATAAGTGGCTGTATTTCTTTGAGTTTATATTCTACAAAAGACCTAATCTCCCGCTATTACTCCACCGATTTTCTGCAATGCTTTACTTCTTTTTCGTGGGTGATATTCTTATATATGCACAAAGGTAATAGGATCCACGGGAAGAGCAATTATTCTCCGTTTTATTTTCAGAAAACAATTCATTTGGAGTTCTCTCTTCCTTTTTCGCATAGTGACGGTAATCTGACTTATGAAGAAAATTTTGTGTTGATCTGTCTATTTGTATCCGACTCTAAGTTTGCCACGATATTCTTATATCGAGATCACTCTTTATTACTTATAATTTTATTCCGATGATAGCATGGTATGTAGTTTTATCTTCTTAATCTCTCAGTTACAACGGAATTTTATCTCCAAAACGTTGTAAGTTCCGAGCATGCAAGCGATAATATCATTCCCTTTTGTCTAAGGTTCATCATTGGGGAATAGTCCTATCAGTACTATAATGTTTTTCTCAGTCTTTCTTCTACTAATGGAGTGCGTAATGTTTATTCCCGCATTGCACATTTATTTCAGAATATTATGGTTCGGATAGAGAGAAAGTGTGCCTAGCCATGTGGTTGTTTTCAATAATAAAGATGCCACTCATGTATTTTGGAGGGAGTGGCAATGTCTTTTCATACCAGAAGATATAGGAAATTGCATAAAAATCGAATAATCAATAGATTAAAATGATTGTCGATAAAGATAGGTAACGATAAGGAAAGCAGTGATCTTCTATACTCTACCTTATTTTGCCATTTCAAAGAACCACTTTGTTTGTTGCAAAGATAGGGGTATATCGTGAGAAAAAAGAATTTTCTCCGAGTTATTCTCGTAAAGCCGTCCGTTGGGGCGGATTTCTGTTTTCCGTGTATTCTCCTCTTCCTATGATAAAATGAGTCCTTAAAGACTGTGTTTTTGTTTTTATCCTACTTCTCTCCCTGCACATCCTCCACTTATGCTCGTATATCATGTCGGGCTCGGTTGTTCATTGTCAGTGACAAAGGTAGTTTCGGGCTTCTACGGACAAAAAAGATCGGGGAGACAAGCCATTTAGAGGACAATCTCCACACTTCCATTTCATTGCAGGTAGTATTCTCGCTGTAAACCTTGTTTGTCCTAAGCCCTCCTTTTTTTACGCCACTGAAACGAAAATGACTTCCCCGACGGAAAAAACGTATAAAATGCTAGATATACGAGATGTAAGAAAAAGGAGATAGAACAAATCTGTTATGAATGAGTATCAAATGTACTTTGTAAAGCAAACTCCATCAATTTAATCCAAAGATTCAGGCTCTTCTTCGTCTATACTTTTTGCAATAGAGGCATTGAAAGCTAAAAATACTTCTAAGAATGCAGTTTCTCTAAAGAAATAATTAGGGGAATCAGTTAGTTTGTCTTCCATAAAGTGAAAACCCCAATTAGCATATTCTTCCATAGTTTGCATGAGCATATCAACCGCTTTGCGTGAGGTCATTTCGCCTTTTTCCAAAGCGATGAAATCAATGTCGGTGCGGGCGACAAGAGCGGTGAAAATGTATTCACGAAGTTTGGGGTAGGCTTTTCGCCCTTTGACAGAATCCAAATTGCCCCAATACTGAATGGGCTGTCCGAAAGTCTTGCGTTTTTGCGTGTCCCCTGTAAGCGGTCGTTTTTGGTTGAAATAAAGCCCCATAAAAAATGCGACAATGAATATTTCATAACCACCACCAAAGACTTTGCCTCTGTCTTCACGTAAAGAAGTTGCACCACGCCCATAGTCACAAAAGTTTTTGATGATACTGTCTTCGTATCTTTTTTCCCATAGTGGATTGCGGTTTGCCCACAAATCATATAGTTTTTCTGCTATCATAATTCGTTATCTTACTTGTTTAACAACTGTTTGAATGGTTGACAAATCCTTATCATTGAACGGCTCTACTTTTTCAATCTGATAAACGGAACAAGAAAGTTTGTTGATTGTGTCAAAATCTAACGACTTTCGACCTGTTGTCTTATCGATATTAAGCAAATCTTTCGTAACGATAACGCATTGCTTATCAATGGTATCTATCACATTGTAGAATGTATCTTCCTTGAAACCGCCGAACGAAGATGTCGGAGCATCAAATATCAATGGATAGTCTTGTTCGCGTTTCAAAGTCGTAATTTGAGAAATAGCAAACAGAACCGACATATACATAGTTGTCTTCAGTGCACCGTTCGGATTTTCGATTCGTGTACCATTGTCACTATAAAGTTCGATACGTGCAGAATTGTTAATGGTTTTTCTGATGCGGATTATTCCATAGAAATCATTTTTGTTCAACGTCTGCAAATACTTATTCGATTCGGTTTCAAGCATTTGTAGGAAGTTGTTGACATTTTGCTCTTTTGCGTTAGCGAATGCTTTGGTTATCTTCTCAAATGCAGTATGCACACGCTGATATACCTGCGTCATTGAACTTGTTGGTTCAAGTTGTGATAGTTTTTCTTGTATCTCAGCCCTCGCACTCTCCTTGTTTTTCAGAGTGGTTTCCAACTCTGAAAAACGGCTTTCGGCACGGCTTTTAGCATCAAAGAAGCCTCTCAAATCAGAGATGCTCTTATCTAACAGTTCAGAGCTTAACCCTGATTGCATCAGCAAATCATTTTGTTCTGTTTCCATCTCTTGCAACTGTTTATCCACTTCTGCCAACTCGGCTTTTCTTTTGGTGACAAATTCCAACCGGTCTGAAATGGTTATCGCAATGTTTGAAATTTCTTGCTCTGTATCGCCACTTAATTTGATTTGGCGAGAATGCAACTCATTAATGAATGAGTTGGGAAACAATGGCTTTTCAACATTTTCTTTCGTGTCTGAATTTTTATTGACTTCCGACGCTATATGGTCAAGATATTCATTAAGTTTATGGCACATAAACTCGTAAGCATCTGAGCCTTTAGGGGCAGAACGACCACAGACTTTGCAAATTTCATCGTCAATCATTTCTTTCATTGTTGCCTCATCGGGCAAATTCCATGGCAAAGGGACGGCATCATTGGCGAGTTTCTGAATCTTTGATATTGCCTCACGTACTCCTGCCTCTTTCGCTCGACGTTCCGTTTCCTGCTTGTCAAGTATTCGTTTTTCCTTGCTCAATGCAGAAACTTTCGCAGAAAACTCTTTTATGATTGCAGGGAAAGAACGTAGAATCCAATATTCATCCAGCAGATTGGTGCTGTACTCGCACGATGAATACGCCACCAACTTTGCCCGCTTATCCTTCAATCCTTTGATACGCTCTTTTATGGCTTGATAGCGTTCCGATGTTTCTTGGTTCTTTTCCAGCAATTCCAATTTTGAGGAGAATTCATTGATGGATAGTTCCTTTTGACGTAGTTCTGTCTTGATACTTTGAATGTCATTTGTGACATCATTCAATTGCGTATTGAGTTCTTTTGCTTGCTTCGACACTTTCTTATCGTTTTGCAACTCACGATTTGCAGCATTGGCCGATTTTTGCTCGAAATTTGAAGTTAATTCAACTAATTTATCAAACTCTTTAATGCCAGAAAAAGTGTCAACCAGAGTTTTCAACGCAGTGTCATTGTCAAAAACATTGAGTTCGTTTTCGCCCTTGAACAAACAATATTTACGGATGACAGGTTCGAAACAAGTATTTAGCAGTCTATCGCCAGCACAGGAATGTCGTTCTGTACCATCAATGAAATATCCGACAAACTTGTAATCCTTTGTGCGAATATTGTCTTCAGATATTCTTTCAAAAGTGAAACACTTTTCTATCTCCTTCTCTCCATCGTGTTCAAAGGTTATGTTTACTGAAACTTCATCGCTTTCTCCAATTTCCAATTCTGATTTACGCTTTTCAGAAATATGAGAATCTTTTCGGTTCTCACCTGTTGTGTCGAATAACCATTCTAATGCTTCAAACAAAGTTGTTTTGCCGTCACCATTGTCTCCAATTATCAAAGTCAGACCTTTTGATAGCGAAAGCTTGTTATTTCCATAATAACTGCGAAAGTTGTTAATTCTTATATCCTTGATAATCATATATTTGCTCTTAGATAGTTACTAACCTCATTGTATATTTCCTTTTCGGTAGCTTTTTCCTCGTTTCGATTGATGATTTGGACAATAGCTTGAATTACTGCAAGATCAGAATCCAATGCATCTGATATTGACATAAAATCATCGGGATTATAGCCATAGAATTTGACAAGCTGCTCATCTGCAATCACAGCTTGTAAAATCTTATCGCCGTTAGTTTGATATGTACTCATATTGCACTAATTAAATATGGATAAATTATAATGATTCAACACATCTTGCAGCTCGTTATCAGTGTCATTCAGATTTTCAGACAACAAGGCAAAATCACGGACTCGCCTCAACTCGCTTTGCACAAGATTTTTTTCCAAAGCGTAGCATTCTTCATCAAAGACATTATCAGGTATTACGATGAGGTCGTGAATGATGGCGAAGCGTTTGTCTTTGTGTGTACGTAGGACACGACCACGGCGTTGAATGAATTGGCGTGGGTTTCCTGTGCTCGCACAGAAAATAGCCAATTCGCTTCGCGGCACATCAACACCTTCATCCAAACATTTCATTGAGGTAAGCACATCAATACTGCCATCGGCAAAGCCTTTGAGCATAGCGTCGCGGTCGGTTGATTCGGAAGTAAACTGACGGACAATGATATGGGAATCCATATCACGGACAATGCGAGTGAAATCGTCTATCAAATGTTCGGTGTCGAGGTCGGAAGCGATGGTGTCGGACTGGTCGAAAATATCAGCCTCGAAATTGTCGGGCTTGTTACCTTCGGGAACGTAGACCAAAGTGTATTTCAAACTGCCTCTTTCTTCCATTCGCTGCTGAACAATCTGTTTGAAAGCGGACAACTTGTTTGCTGCTTTGTGAATGATACGTTTGCGTTTGAGCAAAAGCATTTTCAAACGTTCCTGGCTCTCCTCATCGTGAAAGCCCATTATCTTGACTATCTTTTTTGAAAGTTCAACGTATTCAGCCATTTCGTTTTCAGTCAAACGAACAATGTGCGGATAGTAATAGTAACGGCACAAAGCACCATTCTGAATGGCTTCAGCCATTGAATACTCGAATGTGTAACTGTCGGCACAGCCAAAGAAATCCATCAGTTTGCGGTTGCCCGTATCGTCAAACTGCCTTTCGGGTGTGGCAGAAAGCCCAATGCGGCGCAAATATTTTATGTCCGAAAGGCGTTGAGCCATCAGACCACCGCCCATATTGTGAGCCTCGTCAGCGATAAGCAAAAGTTTGTTTTTGGGAAATTGGTTCAATTCCATAAAAACATTGGAACGGACAAACGAAGCGTAGGTAGATATAATGATGTAAGACAAATCGTTGTTAGCGTTTGTCATTTCGAGCAAGCGCAGATTGGCAACAGCCGATTTCCAATTGTTATACTTCGAGCAAACTTTTATAATAGTACTGAAATTGAACTTTTTACATTCAATTTCCCATTGTTCGACAAGTGTAATGGTTGGAACAAGAATAATGGCTTTGTAGTAGCCTAACTTATTGTATATCTCAAGCAGACAATTCAGCGAGGTAATGGTTTTGCCCGTACCTGTTGCCATAGCAAACAAGCTTTTCTGCTTGTTATTCTTCCAATTATCGAATGCCCGTTTCTGATATTCACGTGGACCAGATTCGTATGGGAAACGAGGCTTGCCAAAATCAATTGGTTCAACGACTTCGCCTTGCTTCTTGATTTTCTCTATCTCAATTTCAACCTTGTTTTTGGCTTTATCTAATGCCTTAATCACAGATTTTGGCAATGATTTATCGGCAATATCCTGTTGGATAAATTTGTACTCATCTTCAAGCAAATCTTTCAGTTCCTTGTTCTTGAACGATTCGGCAATGTGGGTTTTCACTTTGTCGGTCGGAACAAAAACAACATTCTCATCTTTGCCTGTGAACACAAGTTCAAATTCGCCATTGATTTTGTTTATTGTAGCGGATGAAGGGTTACCGTCCCAATCGCAGAAAGCCGTAAGGCTTTCGATGTTGTCAATCAATGCCGACCGTGAAAAGTTGCAAGAGCCATCGAAGCCAACTTTATTCACGCCATCGCTGAAAACGCCTGTTTTGGTGTGAGAAATGCCAATGCCGTCTTTGGGGGCAACGATTCTTATATCAAGTCGATTGTTACGGATAAGCCACGCAAGACAATCGAAGAAGTGAGCATCACGCTCCGAAAGTGTGTTTTTCAGTTTCTCAATGTCTGTAATTTCAAAAAACGGAATTGGTGTATCAAGTTCACCGTTGGCAATGGCGTTTTTGTCCTGTTCGGTAAGAATGTCATTTACAATCAGATTCATACGACCACCATTGTAGAGGAAAGAGGCGAAACCGTCTGCCAAAACATTGATTGCGGACGAGGAAAAGAAGCCTAACATCAAATCGAACTGTGTAGCATTGCAAAGGCAGTCAGAGAAGAAACCTATCGGCTCCCACTCTGTCCGCGATTTAAAATGGCGGTGTGCCGGAAATGTTACCTCTTTTAGCATCTATATAAAACAATTAGCACAATTAATTTCATCATCTTCAAATATATCTATCAGCAATTTGCTTTTGCTCTTTGCTTTCAAGTCTTCTGTTTTCTTTATGTGGTCGAGTTTGATTTGGCGGACACGCTCGGGACGAATCAGTTTTTCAAGTGGTTCGCCTTGAATCCATGTGTAGCCATCTTTCTCGTATTCCATTGCCTTTTGGAACAGGTCGGGGTGTTGCTCATAGAGCCAAATCCATTCTATTTTCTGTTGGAAAAAACAGAAATAGCACCCTGAACGACTGCGGCAATATTGACCGATTTTGCCGTCAACCTCAAAATCAATGAGGTTGTAATATGCGGGAACCCCAACTCCACTTTCTTCCAGTACTCTTAAAATATCCTCTTTGCAAAGTACATCTTCGTTATCAAGCAAGGGAAATGAATCCAACTTGCCCACAGGATAATCGGTGTATTCTTTGAGGAATGCGAAAACGGCGTGATTGAATGTCTTTATATCAACATCGAGCAAAGCATTGAGTTTCTTCGAGTAGAAGAAATCTTTTGTCAGTGGTGCAATAATGAATTTTTGTGCTTGCTCGTAAACATCATCATCGGCAACAGAGCGATAGCAATCGTTGAACTTGTCGATGCTGGCATTGCCTAAAACCTTGTTTATGACATCTAAACTCCAAATATTTCTTCGAAACGGAAAAATGGACTGAATATTAGGCTTCGTAGAAACATATCCATCACGGTCTTCATCGCCACGAATACCTACGTATGAAATCGCCATGTCGTTACCTACGTATTTCTCAAATTCGGCTAACTTCATTTTCTGTGTACACCAACGCTGCTGAACTGATGGCAGAAAACCGCCGTTGATTTTCAAAATGTGGTCGAATGGTGTTGGTTCGGGGCTGTCTTTAGCGGCTTGAAGCGTGATTATCTTGCCCAAATATGATCGCAATCGCTCAACAAGTTGCTCTGTTTCAGTTAATTCGCATTTGGTATCGCAAGTATAGAAATCAATGTCGAGCGTTGGATATTTGTCTTTCAGATAAATAGCCAATGCTGCACTATCTTTGCCGCCTGATATGCCTAATACGTGTCTGACTTTATTCATTGTAATTTCTTTTTTATCAGGTTAATAAGTGCCGCCACATTGACGGTGTTATCGGCAGAAAGCAATTCTTCAATTCTCTTTTCCAACTGACAGACTTCCCGAATGCTTTCCTGCGGAACAACAACCTGTTTGGTTATTGCACCCTCTTTGTTTTGGGTAATATGCAGACGGAGAATTGATTCATTGTCAGTTTTGTGCATTTCAACATAATCGTCAAGTTGGAACAATTTATCGCGTAACGAAGTGAGCAAAAACGCCTTTTCGGTGTCTTTTATCTTTTCCAGTGGCTTGTTCAAAACGGCATAGCACACTGATTCAATCCACGTTGTACGATTGTCGAAGTTGCCTGTCAGTCGGGAATGGAAATTCTTGACATCGTTAGGCATCAAAGCCACCTTGACGGATTTATACCTGCTGTCGATAATCGGCTTATATGCTGAAAAATCAGTCTCTTTTATTTTTAGAGCTTTGATAATCTGCTGTTCGATTGATTTTACATAATCATCGTAGCAACTTCTCAAATTCCGAATGGCGTTTTGCAAGACGGATACGAAACTGTCAATTGCTTCGGATTTCTGTGTCAGAACCACTTCGCGAAATCCTAACGCTTCGGGCAAATGCTCAAAGAAAGTTGCTTCGGGGTCGGTTGCCTGTGCAATAACATCACGAAACTTTTTTGTTTCCGAAGAAATATCTTTTGTCGTTTGAGCGTAGGTGTTTAACTGCTTGTAAAACGTAAGGAACGGACGAATAGTTTCAATAAAAGCACTACTATTTAACTCCGATTTCTGCAAATTGACAGCTTCACGATATTTGTCAAAAAAGATTTGTTTAACACCTTTTACACTAAACGACTTTACAGACAAACCGTTTGGATTGCGGTAGAGTAAATCCAAAACATCTTTGTTGATGAACGGAACGTAAGAATCGCCGCTGTATAGTGCAAAATCATCTTTCTTGATTATCAGGAATGACGGAAGCCAAGATTCAATAAAGCCTTGCTTTATGCCGTATGGCGGTTCTGAAAGTATGGTAGCAAGTTCGCCGATTTTGAGCTGTTTCTGCTGTGCCGATTTCAAAAAGTCCATACAACAGTTCCATAGCGGCATAAACGATGGCTCGGTTGGTTCGCTGAAACCGAAAGTATTATCTGCGGAAACGTGGATTCCAGTGCTTTTCATCATAGTGAGATAGATAGACTTTTCGGGTGGAAACTTGTCCTTGTCGAAGCCAATATCTTCCTTTTCTCTGTTTTCAAGCAGAGCATTCAAATAGTTCTGCCGGGCAACTGACATTGTACCGCTTGGACGGTGCTTGTTGATTAACTCATTTTTGAAGACAGGGGTGGCACTGTAAATGGTATCGGAAATGACAGAAAGGAATTTCATCAGATCCTTTTGTGAGCGAATGCAGTCAATACATTTGCCATTGAAAACCCACTGAACATTGTCAGAGAAAAGGCTGTCGGTTACTGACTTGTTCAACAGCGATTTCTCGTATTCAATAAGGCTTTCGATTTCCTTGTGTGCCACTTTGTCGTTTTCATCTTTGATGTAGAAATCACGCACCCAATACAGTTTGTCGATTTCAAAAATGTGGTCGATAATCTCTTGGGCATTCTTGAAAACACAATAGGCGACGGCGATGCCTTTGTGCGACAAACATTCGTCTGTTATGATGGAGTAGCCGTTGTCTTTGGCAAAAATCAAATCAATAATGCCATCATTTTCACCCTGACGGACTTTTGTGATAGGTTCATCTGTTATCTGATACTCAAAATAGCGTGGCGTTCCTGTTCGGTAGTAATGAGCATTGGCGATTGAAATGCGGAATGTAAAAAGTTGCTTCAACTTGTCAATGTAGTCATCGGTGCGCTTACATTCGAGTGAGGCGTTGTAAAGCCCAATTTCAATATCAACATCAGTACCCTCAAACAGAATGTATTTCGATTTGTATTTGGCAAAACGTATTATTTGAGCCTTTTCCAATTTGCCCATCAATGGCAGAATATCATTGCCCCCCATTGACAATCGGGCATATTTGGAGAGAAAATCAGAATCTATTTTAGTTGCTGAAGATGCAAAAATGTTGAGCAATCCAATAACCTTGACAAGTCCGATGGCTGTTTCAATTTCCGATTCTTCCAACGGAAGCCCCTCAACACGCTCAATGGCAATCTTGATTGCCGACCAATTTGTTGAATCGGCGTTTACCTCAGTCAAGGACGAATGGAAATTGTATTGAACATAATCGTACACATTTGTAAGGTTATAAAGAGAATTGTTCGATGCAGAGAAATTGACAATGGAATCATCGCCTGTGGCCTCTAAAAACGAGAACAAAGTTCTCTCATTCTGTCCGTAACGCTGATTGGCTTGCGTAAGAATGTAGGCGGCGAAAATATCCATCGGATATAGAGCCGACACGACATCTGATTTCAGATTGTCGTTGGCGAACTTCGACTTAATAGCCAAATCGTAGATTTGGTGAATGGCTTTGTTGTTTGAAGCCTCTCGTTTGGCAGCGATTTTTGTGGCGGCGAGATTCAGCAACTGCTCAATGGGTTCTTTGAAAACAATATCCTGAATACGACCTTTTACTTTCGTCCATTCCTGCTTTTGTTCAAGTTTCAAATCCTTTGCGTATGCGTTGAAACCTTGATGCAGCGTGGTAAGCAGAAGAATATCCTTACCAGTGTCGTTGACATACTCGCAGAATTGCTGTAGGAAATACATTTCCTTTTCTGGATTGTTTTTTGCAGCGTGTTCAAGCACTTTACCAAATTCGTCAATAACAAATACCAAGAGCGAATCATCTGCTTTGCAGTTGTCGTATAAACAATCCAATGACGTAAAAATATTAACTCTTTTACTTGTATTGGGTTGAATATGATGATAAAGCAAATCTATTAAAGGAGTATAATCTCCGACAATGTTTATGAAACGAAATTTTGTAAAGCCGTTGAACTGTCCTTTATTTCTGATTAAGGGATTATCGATTGGAAGATTTCCATTTAAACATTGCATTAAAGCCAAAAGGAAACTAGATTTTCCTGTGCCGTATGAGCCAATCAAGCAGAAGGAGTGTATTCCAGCGGTGAATGAATCAACTATTTTGCCAATGGTTTGTTTGGCATTAGCTGTTACAATGTAGTTGAAGGCCTTATCCTTATCACGTTCTATATTGACCGATGTTGAAAACTTCATCTTTCTTTTGATTTGTAATACATATTCAAGATTTCCAACTCGTTGAAATCCTGCTTTACAGCAAACAGTTGTTCACCAGCTGAATTGTCGAACGTTATGTTGAAATTTATGGCTGTCAATTGGCTGAAAATGTCGTATAGTTCGCCTTGCGACAGGCAAAAGACAAGAGCAAGTTCAAGCATTTTGTCAAACTCGACAACCTGACTGCCATCTGATATTTTGTGAATGGCATAGAAGAAAATCAAAGGATTGATTTTCGCTTTCGTGGGATAGTTGAACTCATACAAATCTTTCTCGATACGCTTGATTAGGTTCAAATCGAGTAAGATAGCGGAATAATCCTCGTAGATGTTGGTGTTGGGAGAAACATACATTCTCAACAACATTGCAATGTCCTTGTTGATGGTGTTGTCGTTCCAAACAATGCCGCTGAATGCCTTGTCGAGATTCTTACGCTTCAGAAAAGCAAAGATGTTCGCTTTGGAAAACTCTTTTCGTTCCTTGTGGAAATTGAGAAAAATCTGCCTGTAAATGGTTGCGTAGTTGGTGTAAATCAAATTCCAATGCAGCAGCCAAAGGGTTTGGGTGTCTTCAACAAACGGGTCGCAACCTGTTTCCGTGTCGAAAATGAAATCAGCCAAAGGCGATATTTCATTGTCTTGGTTAATCAGACCGAAAGCCCGAAGCCAATACCTGATGGAAGTGACCATATTTTTGCCTACGCCCAAAGCGACAACAGCATCTTCATCATTGAATGAATGACCGTCTTTCACAAAGTCGTAGCCTTTTTTTAGCCACAGACTTTTGCAAGCAAAAGTTTCGTGGCCGGAAAATGTATATTTATTTATAAGCATAAGGATTTCTGTAATTTATAGCTCTAGAGAATTTTTATTAAGAAGAAAATCATAAATACTAATTGTGGTTATTCCCTGTTCATCTCTTGTAACGGGGCATTCTTCACCTATAACGATTATCTTTTTGAATGAATCATCCACTTTTAATAAAGATGCTCGCTCTTGTTTCACTTTTTCTTCTGTTCCCATTCTGTATGCGGATTGAATGTAGTACCTTCGGCTTCCAAGATTGCAGACAAAATCAACCTCCAAAGTGGAACGTTGTCTTTTTCCATCATCTTTGACATTTACAATAGGAATAGCCCCAACGTCTACATTAAATCCACGAACACGCATTTCATTATAGATAAGGTTTTCCATCAAATGACTCTTTTCATATTGCCTGAAATTGATACGAGCATTACGCAACCCTAAGTCCATGAAGTAATATTTGAATGGAGAGTTTATATAGCGTTTGCCCTTTATATCATATCGAGTTGCCTTTTCAACAAGAAAAGAATCACATAAATAGTCGATGTAATCCTTTATTGTGTCATAGGATATAGATGATTTTTTCTCACTGCGAAATGTATTTGCAAGTTTATTGGGATTTGTCAAAGCTCCGATACCAGACGCCATAATGTTGATAAGTTCTTCTAAATCATCATTTTTTCGTATATCATACCGATCCTTAATGTCCTTGACATAAGTTTCCTCAAATAGAGATTTCAAAAACTTGACTTTTTGTTCCTCTGTAGTACATGACAGAATCTGTGGCAATCCCCCATATAGCAGATATTCATTTAGCCCGGCTTGAATAGAGCCTTTATATGCAGACATATATTCATGGAAACATAATGGGAACATTTTTACTTCATATCCACGTCCTCGAAACTCTGTTATAATATCCTTCGAAAGAAATTTTGCATTGCTACCAGTAACATATACATCAACATTCTGCATCTTGAGAAAACCATTGAGAACGTCTTCGAAATGATCAAGCATCTGAACTTCATCCAGTAGCACATAATACTTCTCTTTATCTCTAATGCAATTTTCAATATAAGAATACAAATTGTCTGGATTTCTTAAATCTCTATTCTTGAAATCTTCAAGATCCACTTTTATGACATGATCTGATGTAATTCCTTGTTGTTCAAGATACGATACAAAAATCTCAAACAGGAGATACGATTTTCCACATCTACGCATTCCTGTTATTATTTTAATCATACCATTGTCTTGCAACGAAACCAATTCGGCCAAGTAGTTATCACGCTTTATCATCCCTATAATCGAATTTTATGTGTAATTGTCTCGTAATTCTCGACTACAAAGGTAGTGTTTTTCTATCATTCCAAGAAAGATTTCTCGAAAAACATGTGTAAAAGCACAGAATTTTAGAATAAGAGGGGGCTAGATTATTCTACAAAATCCTCATATCCCTGATATTTCCTACTTTATTCTTACTTCTAAGAAGATCGTGTTATACCTTTATTTTACAGGAGAACAATCTTTACCACTAAAGAACAAGGGGATATAGAAGATCGAAATAGTCATAACTCGATATATTGGCACAGAAGTAAAGAATGAGGCAAGAACATACCCCTTGCGGAGCATAAAAATGTCGCAAGAGGTGTATTTACATAAAACAGAGCACACTCCACATTTCGTCGTTTGACTAGTCCTCGCAGGACTTTGCCCTTGTATCGGCAGAAAGAGACAAATTCCTGTCTCCCGACTCTATCTTCGGTAACATTCTGCTCGTGGGATGTTTGCCGTATCTCAGTAAGCTAACCCTTCGGTGTTGTAGGGCAATACGATAAGGAGAAAAACAGTTCCATTTAAAACATCTGAAGATAGGAATTTACAATAACTTCTTGAACTTCATCTCCGCTAATCTATTAATTTCATCCTTGTAAGTTTCAAGATGATGGAGGATGATGTTCTCCACATAGATACCAATGGTCATATCTCTGTTTCTCATCGACATGACTATCTCCGCAACGTGTCCTGCAGCTCTTTGGCAATATAGATAGTCTTGCGATTTTTCAAGGTGTTTCGACAGATAAAAAGGGATTCATAGTCTCCTTTCGCGACCATACGCTTTTCTCGCTTTAGGCTTTTCACGAAATCCCTTGCTATTGGTGCATCATCTGGGAACTCCGATTTTTCTTGTTTTTCTACTTGAGAGCTTTTCATCTCACTCTCTTTTCTTTCCATAGGAATACCCTGTGAAATAAGTTCTCGGATGGCAACGGGATCAACAGTGCCAATTTTCTTCTTTGTCATACTCTTTTGGTTTTAATCGTGATACATTCTATTGGTCACTTCAATATAGGCATATTCACTTCTTTGAAAGAATCTGCCTTTTATCGGATATTGGTACAGCTATGGGGTTACTTCCGCATAGGCACGACCTCCAGCCTATGTATTCTGGTAGAGGTTCTCATTTTCGTTTATCAGGACAATCGTTCGATTGCATCCACTTTCGTACACTTATACGTTCGAGGATCTCGTTCATCGAGAGTGGATATTATCGAAGATATATACCCTCGCAGACACATTCGACAATGCAAAAATATGGCTTTATGGTACTGTTGTCAGTAGCTTTTTGCTAACTGCGTACTTGTGGCTTCGATTTGCGTATTTGTGGCTCTGTGAAAGGTCAGTGGTTTAGGCACAACGCTTAGTAACTTTGCCCCCAAGCGGTAAACCGAAGCCTTCGAGGCATAAAGCGTTCTTTTTTGAGTGAATCGTTTTCCGTCCTTCACGGACGGATTTATTTGCGTCGGAGCAAATAGCAAGGTATGTTTTATGCAGCACGACTCCGTTTTTGCTGCATAAAACCCTTGCTCTTGCAGAGAGCTGAAAAACTCCGAAGTC
>NZ_RQYI01000028.1 GCF_003859795.1 Alloprevotella sp. OH1205_COT-284
CCCCGGCCGCGAGGCAAACCCACGGTGTTTTTCATAGATTAGACCCATGAAAAACAAAACTATTTGTTGCACTTCGATTTTGAAAGTACAAGCGGCGGAGATTTCTGGCGTGTTGCACTTCGATTTTGAAAATACAGACCGAGTCGTTTTTCTTCTCTTTTATCGTTGTTCGGTAAAGATTTATAGATGCCCGATAAAGATTTTTGCAAATTGTGTATATGCTCAGGATTATTTTGATGCACGACAAGACCGAGGAGAAACTCACCGAGGAGAACGACGAAGGTGTCTGTCGAAATATGGCAGTCTATGCTTATTGGCAAAGGACACCCATACATGAAAAAGGCCTTTCAGACCATATCGAAAGTATAAGTCTCGAAAGAGGAACAAGTGGGAGGTTGTGGTATTTAGGTCAGAGATAGATTTTTCTACTCGTTACTCCGTTTGCACTACTCCTTGGGTAAGATGCGTTCCAAAGCATTAAAGGATATTGGGAGAAGACTAAGAGGAGGTGAGGCCATTTGGGGTAAAAGAAGCAACTTTCCGCCTATACAGGGAGTTTTTCTTCTTTTTATCTACATTGTCTACACTATACCGGTTAAATCGCAGATATATAACCTGTTGCGAATGTAGACAACACGGAAAATAAACTACATTCGTTGTCATTATCTACACATTGCATCGGAAAGGCGTGCAGATGTGCGCAATCGCCCATGTAGGTAGTGTAGGTTTTTGGAAAAACTGTCTACATTCATTTTTGTCTGTGTTTCATCGACTTACCTTCTTTCCGTGTATGATATCAAGCCACCTACCTACACTCGTATATCACTGAAATTCAACGACGTAAAAGAAAGAATGTATGTTTTTCGACGTTTTGGCAAGATGAGCATTGGGGAAGCCGTGTAGCGAGCCATTTCTCCCCCTAAAAACCACGTTTGATGAGGAATGGTCGAAAAAACATCTTTTTCATGTTGATCGCCGTCACTCTTTGAGTTCAATGAAAACAACCGCAATCAAAGTGCCGGAAGCTCTTTGACTGCGGTTGCTTTTCACAAACAAACGTTGTTGTCGGAGGGTGCGGAGTTTGGTATTCCCTTCGTTTGTTTTTCTCTTTTTTATCATCGTCGTTCCATGCGACCGAAACGCGTTAAAATTCGGTGCTGCCCCGGCGTTCTTTCGGTTCATCTTTCATGGGCATACGGAGAATTGGCCATGCTTCCCACGGGGTAAAAGAAACCGATTTTGGGAACGGAAGCACCACAAGATGCCTACAAGGGGCTTTTCGCGCCGAACGAACGAGAGGCGGGGCAGAGCGGCTTCAATATTGCAATGAAACGGAAATGCCGCGACGCATCATGTCGTTTTGAATGATTTTCAGGCGACGCAGGAAGTCGTCGTAGTTACGCCGGGTGCGCAACGACCAACCGGCTTCCGCCAAGGCCAGACCGCGCGGATAGGCTTGGTAGTAGATGCGCTCGGGCGTGTTGATACACTCGCTCCACAACGTGCCGGCCACTCCATAGAGGTTGTTTTGTTCAAAATCGGCATCGCGCCCCCACGACGGTTCCAAATCATAGGAGGCTTTGAGGGTGGTGACAGGCATGCCCCAATTTACCTCGGGCATATCGCCGCGCTGCATGGGGTAGTCGAGATAGCAATGTTCGCCGGGACAAAGCATGATTTTGGCCTTATTGCGAATGGCGGCATCGATGGCGGCGTTGGTCAGTCCGTGTCGCCAAGCAAAGACGACGCAGCCGGGCTGTATTTCTTTGAAATCCGTTTCATACCAAAACATGGGCGTCTTTCCGAGTTTGTCTCTCAAATGAGCGATGACGCGGTCGAACATGTATTTTTGCAAACGCCAGTTTTCGCTGCCGTCCTCGGTCTTGATGCCGAGGCGTTTTTTGAGCGCGACACACGAGGAGTCGTTCGTCCAGCAATCGAGCGGCGGTATGCCGGCTTCGTCGCCGCCGAGATGCACATAGGGGGCGGGAAAGACCTCTGCAAGTTCGTCGAAGACGTTGAACAGGAATTCATAAGTAAACTCTGAGGCAGGATTGAGCAGTTCGTTCGACACGCCGCAGGTGGTGCGAACGGGCACGCGTTTGGCACCGGGAGTGAGTTGAGGATAGGCGTGAATGGCTGCCACTTCGTGGCCGGGCATCTCGATTTCGGGAATGACCATTACATGATATTTGGCGGCAAAGGCCACCAACTCCTTCATCTCGTCTTGGGTGTAGAAACCGGGACTGCTGTACAGCATATCGTCCATGGACGGACGTGTACTGCTCAATGCCAGCAATCGGGGATATTTCTTGATTTCGATGCGCCAAGCCTGATCGTCCACAAGATGAAGGTGGAGGGCATTCATCTTATAGCGTGCCATTTCGACCACGAATCGCTTCAACTCCTCAAACGGAATGAACGTGCGGCAGGGATCGACCATAAATTCACGGATTTTCGTGCGCGGAGCGTCGGCCACGTAAATCGGTTGCAAACGCCGGGGGTGAGAAACGAGCAGCTGTTCAAACGTCATCAATCCATAGAAAACGCCGGCCGCCGTGCGCCCTTTGATGCACACCCCCCGGCGATCGACATTGAGGGTGTAGGCCTCATCTCCCCGCAGGGTGGTGTCGAGTTCGAGTCGAATTTCGGCACGTCCTTTGAGCAATTCCAATCCTGCACGCTCTTTCAAGATGCGCCGAGCGTGTGCCGCTTCGTTGTGGAGTGCCGGCGCGGCGACGATGCGACCAATGGCGGTCGTCAGGAGAGGCGAGCCCTTTCCGTGCTCCACGACAGCCGGTATCGGTATAATGGCAGCCTCATCGGCGAGCAGTCCGTTGTCAGACAAAGATTCGAGGGAGGAAACGGGAACGCCGTTGAACGCGAATTTTCCGATTTTGCGCGGAGGTGCTCCTTCAAAAACCACTTCGCGCAACAGCGTGCAACCGTTGAAAGCCCCCTCGCCGATTTCTTCGACCGAGGTGGGAATGACGATGCGCTCCAAGCGCCGACAGCCGAAAAAGGCCTGACTGCCGATTTTGGTCACTCCTTGGGGCAGTATCACGCTACGCAAATAGGGACGGGAGTGAAAAGCATTGTCGGGAATGGCCGAACAAACAGCTCGCCGGAGATCGACACGTTCCACTTGAAACGAAAGGTCTCGAAGCTGTCTGAAATCGCTGTTTCCGGTGGTCGTAAGATGCCCCGTGAGGGTGATGCTTTTCAAATAGGGCTTGTCTTCCGGACGAAGATCCTTCATATTGGGCACGACCACTTCCGCGGGAGGGGTGTAGCCCTCTGTCCGGCTCATCGAAAAAGCCGAAGTCAAAGCCCCCCAACAGACAAGGGCGGCAAATAGCATTCTGTTCATAAGCAGATAATATAGTTGAATTTTCATGTCGCAACAACTCGACAACATCATCGATCGGCATTGATCGGCAGGCGAAGCACGCGGCGGCCGTCGGACAATTCTTCGATGTCCACCCGCACGGCGTCTTCGGGCAGAATATCCTCCACCAACTCCGGCCATTCGATGAAACAGGGGTTACCGGAATAGAAATAGTCGTCCGTCCCTATATCAACGGCCTCCGAGAGATTTTTGATGCGGTAGAAGTCAAAATGGTATATCGGACAGTCGAGCACCCCGCTGTGATACTCGTTTACAATGGCAAAAGTGGGCGAATTGACCACATCGTCCACCTCTAAGGCTTCGCAAAGAGCTTTGATGAAAGTGGTCTTTCCGGCTCCCATTTTTCCATAAAAAGCAAACACCCGACGATGAGATGAAGCAAGATTTACCGCCGCCAGAAACTCTTGTGCGGCAACGCCCATCGTCGCTATCGAATTGATATAAATTTCCATGCCGCGAAGATACGAAAAAAACACGGAACCCAACCTTTCTTGCTCATCGAGAGAAATCTTTGTGTTCGTTTTTCATTTCGAAACCGGCAAGGCGCGACAGAAAAGGCAGTTCCGCGAGTCTGCGCAAAACACCCCTCGCCGCCCCATCGAATTTGGCGAAAAAAGCCTCATTCGAGGCCGTTCGTCGGAATGAAAAAGAGGAAGGTTTACAGCACTGAAAATTAAAACAATGCAATGCTTTTTTGAATGTATTTGTAAAGACTTGAAAAAATAATACCGAAAGCAAACGGAAGATGTAAAGTTTTTTTGCTACCTTTGCTGTCACCAAAAAAACGAAGCCGCTCATGCCTACGATTTGTCCCACTTATCACGTGCCGGTGCTCCTTGGCGAAACCGTCGATGCGCTCGACATTATTCCCGACGGAATTTATATCGACGCCACTTTCGGAGGAGGAGGACACAGCAAAGAGATCCTCTCCCGACTCAACGAAGAGGGACATCTGTATGCTTTCGACCAAGACGCCGATGCCGAGAAAAATGTGCCGAAAGACGAGCAACGCCTCACTTTCGTGCGCAGCAATTTCAGATACCTGTCGCGCTGGATGCGCTACTACGGCGAAGAAGAAGGAGTGAACGGCATCATGGCCGATCTCGGCGTGTCGAGCCACCATTTCGATGCGGAAGAGAGAGGTTTTTCTTTTCGCTTCGACGCTCCTCTCGACATGCGCATGAACGGCCGCGGAGGACAAACCGCCGCACAAGTGCTCAACGAATATGCGGAGGAGGAACTGAGTAAAATCTTCAACATCTACGGAGAATTGAAAAACGGCCGAAAAATGGCCAATGCCATTGTAAAAGCAAGAGCTTCAAAACCTTTTGTCGCCATCTCCGACTTGTTGGAAACTATCAAGCCCCTGTTGCCGCGAGAGCGTGAGAAAAAAGATATGGCAAAAGCCTTTCAAGCCTTGCGCATAGAAGTAAATCGGGAAATGGAAGCCCTCGAAGAAATGTTGCACGGAGCACTCCGCGTGCTCAAACCCGGCGGCCGACTGGCCATTCTGACCTATCACAGCCTCGAAGACCGAATGGTCAAAAATTTCATGAAATCGGGAAACATCGAGGGGAAAGCGGAACAAGACTTCTTCGGCAACTTTCTGACCCCCATCCGCCCCATAAGCAACAAGGTCATCGTGCCTTCACCACAAGAACAAGAAAACAATCCCAGAAGTCGGAGCGCAAAGCTCCGCATCGCGAAAAAACTATAACTCCACAGACATCGGAAACAAACCGTTTCCCTCTCCTACGACAGAGTTTCAAGCATTGGGCACTCCATTATTGCGGATCTCATGAAAGAATTAGAGCTTGACATCAATCTTCCACATCCGGAAACTCCCGCCACGAAATCGAATGGCGAGGAGGCTATCGTCGTAGCAGCCGATGCTCCCGACAGCAATGCCGTAGCCCCTCCCCCACGCCGCCCTTCGACATCACAAAATTCTTCGGAACAAACAGACGACGAAGACGAGGCGACAGCAACAAAAAGCATCTTCCAAAAGAACAGTCTGCTGAGGGAGTATCTGAAATATGAAGACTCCCCCTTTTCGCTAAAAATGCTGAAAGAGATTATCGGGGGCATCGGACTGGTCAGCTTCATCCGTCATAATTGGGGGTTTCTTGCGATCCTCGTCAGCCTTATCATCTTCTACATCGCCTTGGGATATGAAACGGATAGGGAAATCGTAGAAAACAACCGACTTACCGAAGAGCTTGAAGACAGGAAATACAAAGCTTTGATCAGAGAAAGCGAGCTGTGTGAACACACGCTGAGGTCAAAAGTGGAAAAGATGCTGAAAGACTCAACACTCCACACACCGACCCAAAGTTCCTATCATCTGCCGGTGGAAGAGGACGACGAATTGTTTTCCGAAAAATAACCGTTCCGCACCGCAGCAATCCGACCGAAACGAAACAAAAACGGACAAATAGGATTGACCAACGCATGGCGTGTCATAAAGATATTGTCGCCGACAAACGAATATGAAAAAAACATCCCCCAATTTTTTGACCGAAAAAATCATGCCGCGCTACGGAATACTGGGCGGCATTTTCGTGGTCGTGTTTATCATCATACTCGCACGAGTCGGATATATCATGATCGGGGAACACGAATATTGGGAAATCGTCAACGACCGCTACGAGAGCAACAGAAAAATCATGCCGGCCAAACGCGGCGACATCCTTGCCGCAGACGGACGAGTATTGGCCACCTCGCTACCGGAATATCTTTTGTTTCTCGACCCGATGAGTTGGGAGCCGGACTCGGCACGCCGCGTCAAAGACCAACACCGCAGAGATTCCATACTCTACAACTGCATCGACAGCATCGTCGATGGCATGAAGGCCGTCATTCCCGAACTCAACACGGAAAAACTGCGAAAAAACCTGCTTGAAGGCAGAAAAGCCCGACGGCACAACATAAAACTCCACTCCCGCCGCGTGAGCTACATACAGCTCACCGAATTAAAAAAACTACCTCTTCTGCGACTCGGACGCAACATTGGCGGTTTTTACCAAGAGGAGTTTCATCGTCGGAAACGACCTTTCGGAGATTTGGCCAATCGCACCATCGGGAAATTTCACCCCAGCAAAGACATGGCATTCAGCGGTTTGGAATTGGCATACGATTCCATACTGACAGGCCGACCCGGCGTGTATCATCGCGAAAGAGTGGGCGGTCTTCCCGTACAGATCATCGACACACTGCCGGAAGACGGTTGCGACCTCGTGACCACACTCGACGTGGAAACACAAGACATTGTGGAGAATGTGTTGAGAGATCATCTCCGCAAACTGGACGCCCTCGCCGGAATGTGCATCCTCATGGAAGTGAAAAGCGGCGACATCAAAGCCATATCCTCCATCAGCCGACTGAAAAATCGGAAATACGCCGAAATCGAACCGCGCGCCGTGACCAACCTCATGGAACCGGGTTCGGTGGTCAAGCCCATGTCTTTCATGGTGGCCATGGACGACGGAAAGATCACCATGAAGACCACCTTCGACACCGGATCCGGGGTGAGAGAGATGTATGGCCGAAAAATGCGCGACGCCAACTGGCGAAAGGGAGGCGACGGTATGCTGTCCGTGCCCGAAATGATCAAAAAATCTTCAAATGTCGGAGTCAGTGCGTTGATCGACAGAGCCTATGCCTCAAACCCCGACCGATTTGTGGAAGGGCTTTATCGCAT
Organism: Alloprevotella sp. OH1205_COT-284; assembly: GCF_003859795.1. Classification (GTDB taxonomy): domain Bacteria; phylum Bacteroidota; class Bacteroidia; order Bacteroidales; family Bacteroidaceae; genus Alloprevotella. The sequence continues at coordinate 7,110 of NZ_RQYI01000028.1, forward strand.
CGGGATCGCCGAAGATCTCCACATCCCCATTCCGGGATACAAAAAGCCGCGCATACGATTTCGCAGGGAAGACCCCTCGCGCTGGTATCGCACCACCCTGCCATGGATGAGCGTGGGCTATGAAACTCAAATTCCGCCGATCTCGACACTGACATTTTATAATGGTGTAGCCAACGGCGGAAAGCTCGTCTGTCCGCGTTTCGTCAGTGCCATTCGACGAGGAGACGAAGTGGTCGAGGAGTTTCCCACAAAAGTACTCCGCGAACAAATGTGCAAACCCGAAGTGTTGCGCAACATACAAATCTGCCTCGAAGGCGTCGTGGGAAAAAACACCGGAACGGGAGCAGCGGCCTATTCCAAATATTTCAGCATCGCCGGGAAGACGGGAACGGCACAAATATGGGAAAGGGGCAGACTGACCTCTCGCTATTTGGTGAGCTTCGCCGGTTACTTTCCCGCCAACAAACCGCGCTATTCGATGATCGTCTGTATCGAAAAAGAATATCCGGCTTACGGCGGCGGACATTGCGGACCGATTTTCAAAAAAGTCGCAGAAGCCGTCATTGCACGGCAACTCAACACCAACTATGCCGCCGCGATCGACAGCACGGACAGAAAAAAAGACCTTCCCCACATACATCCGGGAAACCTGTCGGCATTGCATCGCGTATTGGATGCGTTGGAGCTGTCGCCCTCGACAAGGCATGACGACCGTGCGAATATGGCATGGGGCTATAATGCCGGTGGAAAATCTCACATCTCCCTGACCCCCGAACGCCCCATTGTCGGCGTACCGTCTGTTTTGGGATATGGTTTGCGCGATGCGGTGTATCGTTTGGAACGCTTGGGATTAAAAGTGAAAGCCCAAGGCATGGGGCGCGTGGTGCAGCAAAGCGTAAGTCCCGGCACTCCGCTGAGAAAAAAAATGACCATAAAGCTGACCTTGTCGCCGGAAGACAAACCGGAGAAGCCGGCCGATTCGTCCGTTCCGCCCACGCCTCACATCGACTCCGCACAAAAAGACACGACTCGAAAGTCGGAAAAAACGCCCTCATCTTCTTTTCAAAAAACAACACCTCTTTCCACCGAAACTCAACGTGTCCATACGGAGAAATCATCCGATAAAAAGCCCTAAACCTTGTAAACAATCTATTCGTATGCGTTTGCAAAACCTCCTCCAATCACTCGTACCCGTAGAAGTTCGGGGAAGTTTGGAAATTCTCATCAAAGGCGTAAACATGGATTCCCGCCTTGTCGAAGCCGAACACCTGTTTGTTGCCGTGAAAGGCACTCAAACCGACGGACATGCCTACATCGGCAAAGCCATAGAAAATGGTGCAACGGCCGTTTTTCTGTCCGAACCAATTCCTTCCGACACGCCCGAAAACGTGACCTTCGTCAGACTTGAAAACACGGAAGAAGCCTTGGGAGTGGCAGCCACAACCTTTTACGGAAACCCGTCGAGCAAACTGAAACTTGTGGGCGTCACGGGGACGAACGGCAAAACCACCATTGCCACTGTGCTCTATGGACTTTTTCACGGTTTGGGGCACAAAGTCGGTTTGCTCTCCACCGTGTGCAATTACATCGACAGTCGCATCGTTGAAGCCACCCACACCACTCCCGACCCTGTCAGTCTGAACGCTCTATTGGCCCAAATGGTCGAAGCCGGATGCGAATATGCCTTCATGGAATGCTCATCTCATGCCATTCAACAACGCCGCATCGCCGGATTGTCGTTTGCCGGAGGAGTCTTCACCAATCTCACACGCGACCACCTCGATTATCACGGAACATTTGAAAACTATAGAGATGCCAAAAAGCTGTTTTTTGACCATTTGGAAAAATCAGCTTTTGCCATTACCAATGCCGATGATCGCAACGGAAAAATCATGGTGCAAAATTGTGCAGCGTCCGTCAAGACCTATTCCACAAGAAGCATGGCCGATTTTCGGGGACGCATCATCGAAGAGAGCATCGAAGGAATGCTTCTCGATATGGATGGGCGAGAGGTCAGCGTGCCATTTGTGGGACGTTTCAACGTAAGCAACCTATTGGGTGTTTACGGAGCGGCCGTTTGTTTGGGAGAAAATCCCGATGAGATATTGCGCGTACTTTCCACATTGCGTCCCGTCAATGGCCGTTTCGAAACCATCCGCTCTCCCAAAGGTGTGAGTGCCGTCATCGACTACGCCCACACCCCCGATGCTTTGGAAAATGTATTGACAGCCATTGAGGAAGTGCTCAACGGACGAGGGCGCATCATCACCGTTTGTGGCGCAGGAGGCAATCGCGACAAAGGGAAACGCCCTCTCATGGCTCGCGAAGCGGCAAAACGCTCCGATCGCGTCATCATCACCAGCGACAACCCCCGTTTTGAAGAGCCGCAAGCCATTATCGACGACATGCTCGCAGGGCTTGACGAACACCAACGCCCTCACGTACTTGCCATCGCCGATCGTCGTGAAGCCATTCGCTGTGCAGCCATAATGGCCGAACCGGGAGACGTCATTCTCGTTGCCGGAAAAGGACACGAACCTTATCAGGAAATCAAAGGAGTGAAACATCATTTCGATGACCACGAGGAAATACGTGCCGCTTTCGGTCTTCCTCAGTCCGACAGCTCTCATTCTTAACAAGAAAGGCTGTCATTTCCGGCTTTTCCATTCATCAATTCATCGCTTTTTCTGTTTGTGAAGTGCTCTTCGTACATTCGTAGGGCGACAACAGTTTTTTTCAACCTCTTTATTCATCATGCTCTATTATCTCTTTCGTGCTCTCGAACAATTCGGCATCCCCGGTTCGGCCATGTGGAGCTACATCTCTTTCCGTTCTCTGCTTGCGCTGATGATGGGTTTGGTCATTTCCATGTGGTTCGGAGAATATTTCATCAAATGGATGAAACGGCGAAACATCGGCGAAACCGCACGCGACATTGCCATTGATCCTTTCGGCATCGAAAAGAAAGGCGTTCCCTCCATGGGCGGCATCATCATCATTGTCGCTATACTGGTGCCGAGTATTTTGCTGGGTCGTTTGAGAAACATTTATATGATTTTGATGATCGTCACGACGGTGTGGTTTGCGCTCATCGGCTTTTTGGACGACTACATCAAAATTTTCAAGAAAAACAAAGAAGGACTGGCCGGAAAATGGAAGATTTTGGGGCAGGTCATTATGGGGTTGATCGTAGGGCTGACACTCTATTTCAGTCCCGATGCCGTCATTCGCGAAAATGTGGAACGGGCACGTGTCGGCGACAACATCGAAATCGTTCACAAAAGCGAAGCCGTCAAAAGCACCAAGACCACCATTCCGTTTTTCAAAAACAACAACTTGGACTATGCCGATCTTGTCGGCTTCATGGGCAAGCACAAACAAACCGCAGGTTGGGTGGTGTTTGTGCTAATGGTCATCATCGTCACCACGGCCGTTTCCAACGGCGCCAATCTCAACGACGGCATGGACGGCATGGCGGCAGGCAACAGTGCTTTTATTTGTGTGGCGTTGGGCATTTTGGCCTATGTGTCGAGCCACATCGAATATGCCTCCTATCTCAACATCATGTTCGTGCCCGGTTCTCAGGAACTGGTGATTTTCATCTGTGCCATGATTGGTGCACTGATCGGCTTCCTTTGGTATAACGCCTATCCCGCCCAAGTTTTTATGGGCGACACCGGCTCTCTGGCCATCGGCGGCATCATCGGCGTGCTGGCCATCATCATTCACAAAGAACTGCTGATTCCCATTCTCTGCGGCATTTTCCTTTTTGAAAGCGTGAGTGTGATCATTCAGACACAGGTTTTCAAGTTCTACAAGCGAAAAGGTCGCCGCATCCGTGTCTTCAAGAGCACCCCCATTCACGATGCCTTCCGACGCCTCGACAGTCAGCTCGACCCGACGTCCGAATATCTCATTCGCCGCTGGCCGCGTCATCCGCTCCACGAGTCCAAAATCACCATTCGTTTTTGGATCACGACCATTTTGTTGGCCGCATTCACTATCATCACCCTCAAAATCAGATAATCACCCCATGAAACTCGTTGTTCTCGGCGCAGCTGAAAGCGGCGTCGGTGCTGCCATATTAGCCGGCCGAAAAGGCTATGATGTTTTTGTTTCCGACATGGGAACGATACTCCCCCACTACAAAGCCATGCTCGACGCAGAAGGGTTGGCTTGGGAAGAGGGGAAACACAGCGAGGAGCAAATTTTGGATGCCGATGAAATAGTGAAAAGCCCCGGCATTCCCGACGATGCCCCTCTCGTTTCCAAACTACGCACGAAGGGCACCCCCATACTTTCCGACATCGAATTTGCCGCCCGATACACCTCCTCCCGCATGCTCTGCATCACGGGCTCGAACGGCAAGACAACCGTCACCTCACTGATTTACTACATTCTGAAAACCGCCGGTTTCAACGTCGCCCTTGCCGGAAATATCGGCCGGTCTTTTGCGCTTCAAGTGGCCGAAGCCGAACAAAACGGCATGCCCGACTGGTTCGTGTTGGAATTGTCGTCTTTTCAGCTCGACAACATGTACGACTTTCGAGCCGACATTGCCGTCTTGCTCAACATCACCCCCGATCATCTCGATCGCTACGGCTTTGTCATGCAAAACTACGTTGATTCGAAAATGCGGATTTTGCGCAATCAGCGGGCAGACGACGTCTTCATTTATTGGAAGGAAGACGAATACATCTCTCGCGAACTCGAACGCCTCTCCCCGCTTTCACAGCTCTGCCCCTTCACCGATGCGCCGACCGCAGGAGCATGTGCATACGGAGAGGGAGAAGCGGGAGCGGACAGCTACGGGTTTGCCGCCGGAGCGATGCTCAGCGTCAAGACACCGCGCGAGTTTTCGATGCCCTTGTCCGAACTGTCGCTTCCCGGCCGACACAATCTGCGCAACTGCCTTGCCGCAGCCATGGCCACTCTTTCCGCCGGCGTAGACGCCTCCGTCCTGCGTCAATGTCTGAGCGACTTTCCCGGTGTGGAGCATCGACTCGAAAAAGTAGGCACACATTGCGGCGTACACTACATCAACGACTCCAAAGCCACCAATGTCGATGCCTGTTTCGTTGCGCTCGAAGCACAAACCACCCCCGTCGTGCTCATCATCGGCGGAAAAGACAAAGGCAACGACTACTCGGTGCTTCACGATCTGATACGTCGCAAATGTCGAGCATTGGTCTATCTCGGTGCCGACAACTCCAAACTTCACGAAGCATTCGACCGGCTCACCGCCAAGTCCGGCATATTCACGGCCGACACCCATTCCATGGCCGACTGCGTGGCAGCCTGCAAGCACTTGGCACAACCGGGCGACACGGTGTTGCTTTCTCCTTGTTGTGCGTCGTTCGATTTGTTTAAGAACATGGAAGATCGCGGCGAGCAATTCAAGCACCTCGTACATCTCCTTTCCGACTGTTTCTGACGGCTTCGGGTCATCAACAGCCATTTGCTACTCTCGTTGTTTCCTCATTATTTTTTCACACGTATGAAGTCTCGCGTTTTTCATGGCGACCTCGTCGTCTGGGCTATTTTTCTGTTCTTGATCGCCATTTCATTGATCGAGGTATTCAGTGCCGGCAGCTATTTGGCTCAAAAGGAGGGCAACTTTTGGTCTCCCTTTTTTCGTCATTTCATTTATTTGGTGATCGCCGGAATAGCCGCCTATGTCATCCACAACATACCGTGCCGTTTTTTCAAGCTGATCCCCATTTTCTTTCTCCCCATTTCCTTGCTGCTGTTGTTCTATGTGTTGTTTGCCGGGGCTAATCTGAACAGTGGCGCACGCTGGATTTCGATTTTCGGCATCACGTTTCAACCCTCCGAAATAGGAAAAGGAACACTCGTGACAACCGTGGCACTGATATTGTCACAGAAACAACGCGAAGGCGGTACCGACAAGAATGCCATCAAAATCATTCTGACTATGACCATTCTGATATGCGGTCTGATTGTTTCACAAAATTTTTCAACTGCCGCCCTGCTCTTTCTCATCGTCTATTTCATGATGTTTATCGGTCGGGTGCCGCTCAAACAAATGGGTATCCTGACGGCCATCATTTTGGGCTTCGGCATCTTCGCCGTCACCCTGCTCAAAATCCTCCCCTCCGACCCCAAGCATTCTTTCTACGACAGCCGAATGACACAGCGCATTCCCACGTGGCGTTCCCGTATATTCGACGATAGTTTTATCAAAACTCCCAACCCCAAAGATTTCGTCATCAACGACAAAAACCGCCAAGTCGTCAATGCGCGAATAGCCTTGGCGCGTTCCAACGGGCTGGGTGTCGGCCCCGGCCGTTCGTTGCAGCGCAATCGGCTCACCCATGCCTATTCCGACTTCATTTTTGCCATTATCGGCGAAGAACTCGGTTTTGGCGGTGTGTTGTTCGTCGTGGTGCTCTACCTTGTCTTATTCTTGCGAACAGGGCGCATCGCAAGCCGATGTAGCAACAACTTCCCCGCATTCCTCGTCATGGGCTTGGGCATCATGCTCGTTTCTCAGGCCGTGCTCAACATGCTCGTGACGGTGGGCATAGGCCCCGTCACCGGACAAACCCTTCCCCTCATTTCAAAAGGAGGAACATCCACCGTCATTACGGGCATCTATTTCGGCATGATTCTTTCTATCAGTCGTTCGGCGCGCCGCAAAGACAAGACACCCCTCCGTTTCTTGGCCAACGAAACCAACCAACAAGCCACCTTGGCCTTCACAAAAAGTTAAATTCACACCCATGTTTCGCGCTTTCCTCACCCTGCTTCTTGCTTTGTGCTTCCTCCCCAACGCCATGACCGCCCGGCGCGACGATCGCGTCCGCATAGAATTTGTCACGACGGCCGGCACGTTCACGGTGGCTTTGTTCAAAGAAACACCCGTTCACGCGGCCAATTTCGAGAAACTTGTGCGCGAGGGTTTCTACACCGACATTTTGTTTCATCGCGTCATTCGCAACTTCATGATCCAAGCCGGCGACCCTGCTTCCAAAACGGCCACCGCCGAACAGGTCTTGGGCGAAGGCGAATTGCCCTACACCCTCCCCCTCGAACTCGCCCTGCCCTACATCTACCATTATCGCGGCGCATTGGCCGCCGCACGCGAACCGGACGACGTCAATCCCGAACGGCGCAGCAGCTCGACGCAGTTCTACATCGTTTGGGGAAAGACCTACACGCCCCAACAACTGGCCGGCATCATGCCGCGCGTAGATGCCGCCACCGGCATGGAGGGCACAATCACCCCCGACATGGCCCCCGACTACATGCACCGGGGAGGCACTCCGCATCTCGACGGGCAATACACCGTATTCGGCGAAATCGTTTCGGGGCTGAAAGTCATCGGGAAGATACAAAAAGCGGAAACCGACGACAACGATCGGCCGCTCCAAGACATACGCATCCTCTCGGCCAAAGTGTTGGAATGATGTCGGCCTTGCCGATGTTTCGGGCAACACTCCCTCCCCATCGGTCGCTTCGCGGTGCGGCTTCCGCGGCATTCGCATCCGCCTTCTGCCACACCTCCGATGAAACCGCCCTTTTTGTCGTTTTTCCACCCCGTAATTTTGTTTTTTGCCGTTTTGCCTTCGCAAAAACGACTACGCGACTGATTTTCAGCGCATTTCATGCGAAGGCAAGTGAAGGCAACCTTCCGAGAGAATTTGTAATCGTCTGAAAATCAAAAATTCTCGGTGAAGGCAAAATACTCGTTTGCTTTCACTTGCTTCCGCCACGGCGGTGCGTAAAGTGGGCTGTTTCGAGGGGGTGAAAGCAAAATTCCGCGCCAACAAACTGTATTACAAGGAATTGAGAAAGGAAATTTTATGTTGCCTTCACTTGCCTTCGCACGAAACAAACTGATATTCAACACCTTGATCTATTTTGCGAAGGCAGTGAAAGCAAAAACAAACGACATGGAGTGCGCGCGTGCGCGCGAGGGAGTTCCGTTTTTTCCGCTCCGTCGGCAGATAGATATTTCTGCCTTGGAGGTAGAAATGCCTACCTCAGAGGTAGTTTTTCGCACCTCTCGGAGAGTTGCGCTGCCCTTTGCTCCATGCTCGACAGCTATGGAAAAAGACAAGAGGAATGGCCGGCAAAAATTTTTGTCCGCAAATTCGGGGCAATAACGCCGGCTTTGGGGAGAAACAGGGTTTATCTCCTCCGAATGACAGCACACAAAAAACGACACGGACATGTAGAAAATCCTCTACACGTCCGTGTCGTTTTCGTTATATCTGAGAACGATATAAGCATTTACGCCAAAATCCCTATATCGCCTCAGACCTTCAACGTCGAGATTTGTGAAAATAGTCTGTCGTTCTCGTTTTCAAAATCGGTGTCGCGTCCTTATTGCACGATGATGAGGTAGTAGTTTTTCTTGCCCTTTTGAGCGAGCAGATATTTTCCTCCGAGCAAATCAGCCTCCGTGATGACCCGGTCGAAAGCTGCGAGCTTCTCTTTGTTCAAACTCACGCCGCCGCCTTGGGTCATCTTGCGCATTTCTCCTTTGGAGGGGAAGCATTTGGTGGTTTCGGCCAACAGATCCGCCGCTTTGGCGCCGACGACCTGATCGCGCGCCACTTCAAACTTCTCCACACCGTCGAACACGGCCAACAATGTCGATTCGTCCAAGCGGAGAAGGCTCTCTTTGGTGGCTTTTCCAAACAGAATGTTGGTGGCTTCGATCGCCATTTCGTAGTCGGCCTCGCCGTGTACCATGATTGTCACCTCTTTGCCCAATCGTTTTTGGAGCAAACGCTGTCCGGGGTCTTGACGATGCTCTTCGATGAGTGTGTCGATTTCCTCTTTGGACAAACCGGTGAAAATCTTGATGTAACGTTCGGCTTCGTCGTCGGCCACGTTGAGCCAAAACTGATAGAAGGTGTAGGGTGTGGTGCGGTTGCGATCGAGCCAGATGTTGCCCTGTTCGGTCTTTCCGAACTTTCTGCCGTCCGACTTCGTGATCAACGGACAGGTCAGTGCATAGGTTTCGTTCTCCGATCCGAGTTTGCGACGAATCAGTTCGGTGCCGGTCGTAATGTTGCCCCACTGATCCGACCCCCCCATTTGCAGTTTGCAGTTTTTGGTCTGATAAAGGTGCAGGAAGTCGTAGCCTTGCAGCAGTTGATAGGTAAACTCCGTGAACGACATGCCTTCGGAATACTCTCCGTTCAGTCTTCGTTTGACACTGTCTTTGGCCATCATGTAGTTGACGGTGATACACTTTCCGATTTCCCTTGCAAAGTCGAGAAAAGAGAAGTTTTTCATCCAGTCGTAGTTATTGACCAATTCGGCCGCATTGGAGGCCTCGCCGTCGAAATCGAGAAATCGGGCAAGTTGCTCTTTGATGCAGGCCACGTTGTGGCGGAGCGTTTCTTCGTTGAGCAAATTTCGTTCGGCACTTTTCCCCGAAGGGTCTCCGATCATTCCGGTGGCTCCTCCGATGAGGGCAAGCGGTTTGTGTCCGGCTTGTTGGAGATGTCTGAGCATCATCACTCCGCAAAGGTGTCCGATGTGGAGCGAGTCGGCAGTGGGGTCAATGCCCACATAGGCCGTCACTTGTTCTTTTTCAAACAGTTCATCCGTTCCGGGCGTCATCTGATGCAGCATTCCGCGCCATTTGAGTTCTTCTACAAAATTCATGCTATGATTGTTGTGTAATTGTCGTTGGTGTCGGGCGGTGTTTCCCCCTCTTCGGAGAAACAAAGTCCCTCCTCGGTACGCCGACAAAAGTACGATTTTTTTTTGAGTTCTTCTTTGTCGCAGGAGAATTAAGAGAATTTATTTCGCTTTGCCCGCGCGTTATGCGCGACAGAGTGGCCAATGCGCGGTTTTGTTTCCAAAAATTGGCCATATCGCCAAAAAGCATTAACTTTGCTCCGTTATACTTACACCCATTAAGAAATGGAAGAAATACAAAAACCCACGGCAGGCTATTCCGCATCAAACATTCAAGTGCTCGAAGGCCTTGAAGCGGTGCGCAAACGCCCTGCCATGTATATCGGCGACATCAGCGAGAAGGGGCTTCACCACCTTGTCTACGAAACCGTCGACAACTCCATCGACGAAGCCCTTGCCGGCTACTGCACACAGATCGAAGTCACCATTTGCGAAGACAACTCCATCGTCGTTCAAGACAACGGCCGCGGCATTCCCGTGGACATCCACGAGAAAGAGGGCGTGAGTGCCCTGCAAGTCGTGATGACCGTGCTACACGCCGGCGGTAAGTTCGACAAAGGTTCCTACAAGGTTTCCGGAGGACTGCACGGGGTGGGCGTATCGTGCGTAAACGCCCTTTCGAGTCGCATGAAGTCGCAAGTCTTTCGCGACGGCAAAATCTATCAACAGGAATACGAAACCGGTAAGCCGGTGTATGCGGTGAAAATCATCGGAGAAACCGATCGGCGGGGAACACGCCAACAGTTTTGGTCGGATCCGGAAATCTTCACCACCACCGAATACAAATACGACATCTTGGCCAACCGCATGCGCGAATTGGCTTTCCTCAACGCCGGACTGACCATTCGCCTCATTGATGAACGCGAGCTTGACGACAACGGCAATCCGCGCGCCGAAACTTTCTACTCGGAGCAAGGTTTGCAGGAGTTTGTGCGCTATCAAGACTCCACGCGCACACCCCTCATACCCGACGTGATCTACATCAACACGGAAAAAGAGGGCATCCCCGTCGAAGTCGCCATCGTCTACAACACGAGTTACAGCGAAAACCTCCACTCCTACGTAAACAACATCAACACCATCGAAGGAGGCACGCACTTGGCAGGATTTCGTGCCGCCGTGACGCGAGTATTGAAGAAATATGCCGAAGAAACGGCACAAAAACAAATCGAAAAGGCCAAAATCGAAATCACCGGCGAAGACTTCCGCGAAGGACTCACCGCCGTGATCAGCGTGAAAGTGGCCGAACCGCAGTTTGAGGGACAAACCAAGACCAAACTGGGCAACAGCGAAGTCATGGGTGCGGTCAATCAAGCCGTGGGAGAAGCCCTCACCTACTACTTGGAAGAACATCCCAAGGAGGCCAAGGTCATCGTAGACAAGGTCATTCTGGCCGCCACCGCACGCGTTGCCGCACGCAAAGCACGCGAGACCGTTCAACGCAAAAACCCGATGAGCGGCGGCGGACTGCCCGGAAAATTGGCCGACTGTTCAAGCAAAGTGCCCGAAGAGTGCGAACTCTTCCTCGTCGAGGGTGACTCCGCAGGCGGATCGGCCAAACAAGGACGCAGCCGCGCCACACAAGCCATTCTGCCGCTGCGCGGTAAGATTTTGAACGTCGAAAAAGCCATGTGGCACAAAGCCTTCGAGAGCGATGAAGTAAACAACATCATTCAAGCCCTCGGCATCCGATTCGGCGTGCAAAAAGCAGGCGAATCCGGAGAGGTGGACTCCAAAGAAGCCAACATCGAAAAACTGCGTTACCACAAGATCGTGATCATGGCCGACGCCGACGTCGACGGACAACACATCGCCACGCTCATCATGACGCTCTTTTACAGATATTTCCCACAAGTCATTCGCGAAAACCACCTCTACATCGCCATGCCGCCGCTCTATCGCTGCAAAAAGGGAAAAGTGGAGGAATACTGTTACAACGACCGCGAAAAAGACGAGTTCATCAACAAATACGGAGATCCCAGCAAGGGCGAAAACTCCATTACGCTACAACGCTACAAGGGTCTTGGTGAGATGAACCCCACGCAGCTGTGGGAAACCACCATGAATCCCGAAACGCGCATGCTCAAACTCGTCACTATCGAAAACGCCGCCGAAGCCGACCACATCTTCTCCATGCTCATGGGCGACGATGTGGAACCGCGCCGCGACTTCATCGAGCGCAACGCAAAATACGCCAAAATCGACGCATGATGCAACCGTAAGTCCGCCAAGACGCAGCGAGATATGTTCTTTCGCCCTATTGAACTCGCGTTTTGCACAGACCCTCATGCCTCGTCATCGTTTCAGCCTCCCTTGTCGTCACCACGCCGACGAGGGAGGCTTTCGCTTCCGAGGCGAAGCATTGTACACAGATCCAAAGCGTCAAGCCGACCGCCGCGAACACTCCCCGTCGAACAGGTGCACCCTGTCGGAAAAAACAAGGCTTTTTCTCAAACCGACAGATAACGCTTCGGGCATGCCGGCCGATTTATTTTCCGCGCCGTCGCAACCGCGAAACAGACCATCGTTCACCCCCTTTCCAACCAAGACGACCGTCGATTTCCGAAAGAACCGCCGACGCGGGACAAATTCTCGAAAATGTTTACTATTTTTTATTCGTAAATCCTCCTCTTCTCAAAAATAATTCGTTACTTTTGCTCAAATTACCATTATAGGCCACCGACGTGTGTCCGAAAGGATCGCAAACATGAACGAACTCAGAGTCATCATCAGCGGTGGCGGAACGGGAGGACACATTTTTCCCGCCATTGCCATTGCCAACGAAATACGTAGAAAATGCCCCGAAGCACAAATCTTGTTTGTCGGCGCAGAAGGACGCATGGAAATGCACCGCGTCCCTGCCGCAGGCTATGAAATCGAAGGATTGCCCATCGAAGGCTTCGACCGCAAACGCTTGTGGCGCAACTTCGCCGTGCTGCTCAAAATCCGAAAAGCCAAACAAAAGGCCAAAGGCATCGTAAAGAGATTTCGGCCGCAAGTGGCGGTAGGCGTTGGAGGATATGCCAGCGGCCCCACCCTCAGCGTGTGTGGCGACATGGGAATACCCACCCTTTTACAGGAGCAAAACTCCTTTGCCGGTGTGACCAACCGCATTCTCGCACGCCGCGCCCACCGCATCTGTGTGGCCTACGAGGGCATGGAGCGTTTCTTCCCGAAAGATCGCATCCTCTTCACCGGCAACCCGATCCGACAAGATCTGAACAACCACAACCTTTCATCCAAAGAAGCACGCGAAAAACTCGGCCTTGCCCCCGACAAAGACACTATCCTTATCATCGGCGGCAGTTTGGGAGCGCGCACGCTCAACGAAAGTTTGCTGAAACACCTCTCAGCCATAGCAAAGGAGCAAGAAGTTCAGCTCTTGTGGCAAACGGGAAGCTACTACAAAACCGAAATCAACGAACGCTTGGCCTCCGAGGGTTGTCCGAACAATCTGCAAGTGACCGAGTTCATTGCCGACATGGCCACGGCCTTTGCCGCCGCCGACCTCGTGGTGAGCAGGGCGGGAGCTTCCAGCATCAGCGAATTGTGCCTGTTGGGGAAACCCTCCGTTTTGGTGCCTTCGCCCAATGTTTCCGAAGACCACCAAACACACAATGCCATGTCGTTGGTCAAAAAAGACGCCGCCCTATTGGTAAGGGATGCAGACGCCGTCGAAACACTCATCCCGACAGCTATCGCCCTCGTGAAAGACAAACAACGACTTGCACGACTGTCGGAACAGGTGGTGCGATTGGCACGCCCGAATGCCGCCTCCGACATTGCCGATGAGGTCATTCGCCTTGCCGAAGCCCATGTCGCAACATCACGAGTTTGATCCCACCCACACAACACGATTGTTTATGCAATTCAAATCCGTATATTTTCTCGGTGCCGGAGGTATCGGCATGAGCGCATTAGAACGCTATTTCCTCCGACAAGGCCTCTTCGTGGCCGGCTACGACCGCACGCCATCGGCACTCACCGATGCCCTCGTCCAAGAGGGAGTACAGATCCATTTTGAAGACGACCCCGCGCTCATTCCCGATGAGTGCAAAGACCCCGAAACGACACTCGTGGTCTACACACCGGCCATTCCCTCCGAACACCGCGAAATGGCATGGTTGCGCAATGGCGGCTTCCGCATAGAGAAACGCGCACAAGTCCTCGGCACACTCACACAGACTCTACAAGGACTCTGCGTGGCCGGCACACACGGCAAAACGTCGACGTCGGCCATGACGGCACATCTTTTGGATCAAAGCGCAGTGGGCTGCAATGCTTTTTTGGGAGGCATCGCCAAAAACCACGGCACGAACTACTTACTCTCACCCGACAGCCGGTATGTGGTGATCGAAGCCGACGAGTTCGACCGCTCTTTCCACCACCTGCGCCCCTTTGCCACAGTGATCACATCGGCCGACCCCGACCACCTCGACATCTATGGCACGGAAGAGGCTTATCTGGAAAGTTTCTCGCACTACACCTCGCTCATCAGTCCCGGCGGAGCACTCGTCGTGCATCGGGGACTTCGATTTGAGGAACGTCTGCAAGACGGCGTGCGACGCTATGAGTATGGACGGCACGAGGGCGATTTCCATGCCGAAAACATTCGCATCGGCGGAGGGCGCATTCTGTTCGACCTCGTTTCGCCGATCGAAAATATCACCGACATCGAACCGGGAGTGCCGGTGAGCATCAACATCGACAACGGCATCGCAGCCTGCGCCTTGGCGCAGCTCGCCGGAGTTTCGGCCGACGAAATACGCCACGCCATGAAGACCTATCAAGGAGTGGAACGGCGTTTCGATTTCAAAATCAAAAATGATCGGTGCGTGTTTTTGAGCGACTACGCTCATCACCCGGCCGAAATACGACAAAGCGTGCTGTCGCTCCGAGAGGTATTTGACGGACGAAAGATTTCGGCCGTGTTTCAGCCTCATCTCTACTCGCGCACACGGGATTTTCACGAAGATTTCGCCGAAGCACTCTCGCTGCTCGACGAAGTGATCTTGCTCGACATTTATCCGGCACGAGAGCTCCCCATTGAGGGCGTAAGCTCACAAATGATCTTCGACCGTCTTCGCCCCGACATGCAAAAACGCATGGCACACAAGGAAGATTTGCCGCGCATCGTGGCCGAAGAAGATTTCGACGTGCTGGTGGTGCTCGGAGCAGGAGATGTGGACAACTATTGCGGACACCTCACCGAAATTCTCCTTTCCAAATCGGCATCCTGAGATACCGCCGCGACCGATCCGCCTCATCGGTAAAAAACGGCTTCCCCTTCACTCTCCAACACCTTACCAACACTCTCCGCCACTACCCGCTCACCCTTTTCCCACAACACCATGCGAACTGCGCTAAAACTCATTCTCCTGCTCCTTATGACGAGCTACCTTATCTTTGTAGTGGTCAGATTTTCGACCCACGAAGATTCTGCGCAGTGCAAGGGCGTGGAGATTGTCATTGCCGACAGTGCCCAAGCCACGCTGATCACCGAGGACGACGTCGATCTGATGTTGCGCAAACAGGGATTGTATCCCATCGGACGAACTTTCCACCAAATCAATTTGGCGGAGATCGAAAATTTTCTTTTCGACGACCCTTTCGTCCGAAACTGCATTTGCATGAAGACACCCGACGATGCGGTCAAGATTTACGTAGAGCAACACCTGCCCCTCCTGCGCATTCTCAGCGATTCGGGCGAAGACTACTATATCGACGAGAAAGGCAACCCAATGGCCGCACGCGGCTACGAAGCGGATTTGGCGGTGGCTACGGGAAATATCGACGAGAAATTTGCCAAAGAAAAACTCCTCGCATTCGGAAAGATACTGCGTAACAACGAGTTTTGGAACGACCAAATTCAACAAATACACGTCCGTCCCGACGGAAACATTGATTTGACCATGAGGGTGGGCGAACAGATCGTGCATTTGGGACAACCCGAACACATCGAACAGAAACTGCGCAATCTGCGCGCCTTCTACGACAAGATACTGCCCAAAGTGGGGTGGCATCGCTACAAAGAATATTCCATCGCCTTTGAAAACCAAGTCATTGGTTGCAAATAATCAAGCGTTCAAAACATAGCAAGAATCTCAAAAAACGACAAGACATGCCAAAAGAAATTTTCGAAACCAGCTTTGTGGCAGCCATCGTGCTCGGTTCATCAAAAGTAACAGGCATCGTGGGACGCAAAGAGCCGGAAGGAACGATTTCTGTTCTTTCACACGTGGCCATTCCTTCGACTGACTTCATCAGTAAAGGACGCGTCTTTAATGCTGAAAAGATGATCAGCAGCCTCAAAACTATTCGTGAACGCTTGGAGGAAAACATCAACCGAAAGATTGACAAAGCCTATCTTTCGATTGACTGCATGGGCATTCGATCCATGCCCAACATCATCGAGAAAATTTACAACGAGCGTGTCACCATGACACAGGAGTTCGTCAACCAGTTTCTTCACAGCAATCGCGAAAACCAAACGGCCGACCGCACATTTATCGAAACCATCCCCCTCGAATACAAACTCGGCACCATCACCACGACCGACCCTATCGGCGTGATGACCGACAGCGTAAAGGCTCATTTTTTGAACATCGTTTGCAACACAACGGTCATCGAAACAATCGAAAACTGTTTCCGAAAAGCGGGCATCACGATCGTTCGACACACCATCGCCGCCACGCAACTCGCGCAAACCGTCACCAACGAGCAGGAACGCACATCGGGCTGCGTATTCGTAGACATGGGAAGCGAAACCACCACCGTGGCCATTTATAAAGGAAAATTGCTCAGACACTTGGCCGTCATTCCCCTCGGAGGTGCCAACATCACACGCGACATTGCCAACGTGTTCAACTGCGAAGAGGCGGAGGCCGAGCAACTGAAACGAAATGCCGGATTTCCCAACTTTGAAGACCTCGAAGAAAACGGAAAAGAACCGATTTTTCTGCGCGACGGCGGACGGAAGCGACTGCAAAGCGAATTGGCAGAAATCATTGAAGCACGCGTTGAAGAAATCGTGCAAAACATCAAACATCAAATTGATTTTTCGGGCTTCAATCGCGAAAATCTCGTAAACGGTCTCTATATCATCGGAGGAGGAGCGCAACTCAAAAACATCAACAAGTCCTTTGAACAACATTTCAAGGATTGGAACATCCGATTTTCCAAAACGCCTTCGCGATTGGGCAATATCAGCTGCATTGAGCGAAATTTCAACGAAAACGGCACATTCAATGTAGCTTTGTCGATCGTGGAAAACGGCGACATCAACTGCAACGGAGGTGCACGCGACAATCAAGAGTGGGAACTCTTTGACGGAGAAGAGCAAGAAAACAATGACATCCCGCCACTCGACGACAATGCCGAAGCCAATGCCGATGCCGAAGCAAAAGACCAAGAGCAGACAGAATCCGCATCGAAAAAATCCGGTAAGCTTTCTGTTTTTCTCAACAGGTTGAAAAACACCGTTTCCGACTTTGTATCGGACGGTGATTAGCCTTTCGATAAGCCCTCTTCATCCGAGGCTCAACCTTCTCCTTTCCTCAACATTCTCTTATCATTGATCCATAAATCTCTACGACAGTATATGCTAGACCAAGAAGAACTCATCGTCGATATGGGAACTCCCACTACCACGCCCAACATCATCAAAGTGATCGGAGTCGGCGGCGGTGGCGGAAATGCCGTAAACTACATGTACAACATGGGCATGAAGGAAATCAATTTCGTCGTCTGCAACACCGATGCCAAAGCATTAGCCGACTCTCCCGTTCCCGTTCGCTTGCAGCTCGGCACGGAAGGGCTTGGAGCCGGCAATCGTCCTGCTCGTGCCCGCATCGCCGCAGAAGAGAGTATTGAAGCCATCCGAGCCATGCTTGATGACGGCACGAAGATGGTGTTCATCACCGCAGGAATGGGAGGTGGAACCGGAACGGGAGCAGCTCCCGTCATCGCTCACGAGGCCAAAAAGAAAGGCATACTGACGGTCGGCATCGTCACCATTCCCTTTCGGTTTGAAGGCAACAAAAAAATCGACCAGGCACTCGACGGTGTAGAGGCCATCGCCAAAGAGGTCGATGCGCTGCTCGTGATCAACAACGAGCGATTGCGAGAAATTTATCCCGATCTCACCATTCGTTCCGCTTTCGAACGTGCCGACAACACTTTGGCCGTGGCCGCACGTTCCATTGCCGAAATCATCACCATGCACGGCATCATCAACCTCGACTTCCAAGACGTCGGCACCGTGTTGCGCAACGGCGGAGTGGCCATCATGTCCACCGGCTACGGCGAGGGCGAACGAAGAGTGACCAAAGCTATCGAAGACGCCTTGCACTCGCCTTTGCTCAACAACAACGATATTTATTATTCAAAAAAAATACTCCTCTCCATCACCTTCTGCGACGACAGTCAAGGGGAAGACGGCGTAAGCTCCGAACTGATGATGGAGGAAGTGAGTGAAGTACACGAGTTTATGTCTTCGTTTCAAGACGATGTGGAAACAAAATTCGGCTTGAACACCGATCCCACGCTCGGCAAAAAGGTGAAGATCACCATTCTCGCCACCGGCTTCGGCATCAACAGCGTGACCGGTATGGAAGAGAAACTTTCGGCCGAGTCGGAAGCTGAGGCCAGAGCGGCCGTGGAGCGACAAGAGGAGCGCGACGAACGCCGACTCTCGTTTTATGGCGGAAAAGACAAACGAGGCATACAAAAACGCTTCCACAAAATCTTTCTCTTCGAGCCCGAAGACACCGACAACGAAGAGGTCATTGCCCTTGTCGAAGCCGTCCCCACCAGCAAACGCTCCAAAGAATACCTCAACAACATCAAGAACAAGACGATACCGCCCATCATTCCCGAAATCAACCCCCACTATTGATTTTTCAAGCCATGTCCGACCAACCCTTCATCTCTCCCACCGATACTTCCTCTTCACCCTCCATTATCAAAGTGATCGGTGTGGGCGGAGGAGGAGGAAACGCCGTGGCCAACATGTATCGCGAAAACATCTCCGGCGTTCGCTTTTTGGTGTGCAACACCGACTCCAAAGCCTTGCAGGATTCCCCCGTGCCCGACCGCCTGCAAATCGGGCCCGGCCTCGGGGTGGGCGGAGATCCCGAGCTCGGAAGAAAGCTGACGACGGAAAACATAGAGGCGGTGCAAAGCATGCTCGACGACTCGACAAAAATGCTGTTCATCACCGCCGGCATGGGCGGCGGAACCGGCACGGGAGCAGCCCCGATCTTCGCGCAGGAGGCTATGAAAAAGGGAATTCTGACTATCGGGATTGTCACCATACCTTTTCTTTTCGAGCAAAAAGTGCGTATCAATAAAGCACTCGACGGGGTAGACAGCATGGCCCAAGAGGTCGATGCACTCATCATCGTCAACAATGAACGCCTACGTGAAATCTATCCCGACCTCTCGTTGCTCAACGCTTTCCGAAAGGCAGACAACACGCTGACCAACGCCGTGCGTTCCATTCTCGAAATCGTACATATGCGCGGCATCTCCAATCTTGATTTCACCGACGTAGACACTTGTCTTCGAGGCGGAAAGGTGGCTATCATTTCGAGTGGCACCGGCAGTGGCGACAATCGCATCAAAAACGCGATAGAAGACGCGCTCAACTCTCCGCTGCTCAACGATCGCGACATATTCCGTTCTCGCTCTCTCCGCATGGCCATTTTCTTTCCTCCCGACGCCACCGGCAACAGCATGCGCGTTGAAGAAATCGAGGAAATCGCCAAATTCATGAAGCAGTTTCAGAAGGATGTCGACACCAAATACGGCTATGCCGAAGACCCTTCGCTCACCGACACGATCAGGGTGACCATTCTTGCGTCGGGATTTCAAAAGAGCTTCGCGGCCGACGAGGAAAACGGCATTCATCATCCTACTCCCGAAGAAGAGGCCATGGAACGCCAACGCGAACGACGTATCGAGACCATCTACGGCGGAAAAAACACAAAAACGCGGCACCACCGCACCTATATTTTCAAAAACAACGATCTCTACAACGAGGAACTTGTGGCGCAAATCGAAGCCATGCCCGTTTGCAAACGGAGCGACGGCGATCTCAAACGACTGCAAGACATTTCCAATGCCGACATACCGTTTGAAATTATTCTCTGAACCTGCCTCAACGCCTCTATCGGTATCCTAAAACAATCAACAACTCCCTGCCTTATGCTTTTCGAACAAATCAGCGCCGATATTATGGCCGCCATGAAGGCCAAAGACAAAGTACGCACCCAAGCCCTGCGCAACATCAAAAAGTGCTTCATAGAGGCCAAAACTGCTCCCGGCAACAACGGAGAACTCACAGACGAGGCCGCCCTCAAAATCTTGGCCAAACTGGCGAAGCAAGGACGCGACACCGCACAGCTCTACACCGAGCAAAACCGCCCCGATTTGGCAGAAGCCGAATTGGCAGAAGTGGCAGTCATCGACACCTATCTGCCACGCCCCCTTAGCGATGAAGAGCTCACCACCGCGCTCCGTGCCATTATCGAAGAACTGGGCGTGTCTTCCGTCAAAGAAATGGGTAAAGTAATGGGGGTGGCCACACAACGCCTCTCCGGACAAGCCGACGGACGTGCCATTAGCACGAAAGTCAAAGAACTGTTGAACTGACCTCACCCTCCACACGAAAACTCGTTAATCATATCAGTACGAGGCGAAACCTCCTTTTCGCCCACGATACTTTTGAACGCAACAACGGTCGGCCTCTTTTGTCATTGAGAGGTCGACCGTTGTTTTAGCAGCCTTTCATGCTGTGGCTCAACAGCCCATGCGTTGAAGCAAAAAGAAAGTCGTCGCGACCGGACCACCACGGATCGTCGCGACGACTTTTTTCAATACTTGGTCGGATTACTTGATGCGCTTGTAACCATACACGGCCAAATCGCCCAATTCTTCTTCGATGCGGAGAAGTTGGTTGTACTTAGCCATACGGTCGGAGCGGCTGAGCGAACCGGTTTTGATTTGTCCGGAGTTGGTGGCCACTGCGATGTCGGCAATGGTGGCGTCCTCGGTTTCACCGGAGCGGTGAGAAGTCACCGAGGTGTAGCCGTGACGGTGTGCCATTTCGATGGCATCGAGCGTTTCGGTGAGCGAACCGATTTGGTTCACCTTGATGAGGATAGAGTTACCGCAACCGAGTTCGATACCCTTCTTCAAGAATTCCACGTTGGTCACGAAGAGGTCATCGCCCACGAGTTGACAACGGTTGCCGATAGCATCGGTGAGCTTCTTCCATCCGTCCCAGTCGTTTTCGGCCATACCGTCTTCGATCGAGTCGATGGGGTATTTCGTAACGAGTTCGGTGAGATAAGCCACTTGCTCGTCGGCTGTGCGCTTCTTGCCTTGTGCGCCTTCAAACTTGGAGTAGTCATATACGCCGTCTTTGAAGAATTCCGAAGAAGCGCAGTCAAGACCGATCATCACGTCCTTGCCGGGTTCGTAGCCGGCGTTTTTGATGGCGGTCAAGATGCTTTCGAGAGCCTCTTCGGTGCCGCCTGCGAGATTGGGGGCAAATCCGCCTTCATCACCCACGGCAGTGGAAAGACCTTTGTCGTGGAGCACTTTTTTGAGGGCGTGGAACACTTCTGCGCCCATGCGAAGACCTTCGCGGAAAGAAGGAGCACCAACGGGACGGATCATGAACTCTTGGAATGCAATGGGAGCATCGGAGTGGGAGCCGCCGTTGATGATGTTCATCATGGGAACGGGGAGGGTGAAAGTGTTCGTTCCGCCGATGTAGCGATAGAGGGGAATGCCGAGATATTCGGCAGCAGCCTTGGCCACAGCGAGAGAAACACCGAGAATGGCGTTGGCACCGAGGTTGGATTTGGTTTTCGTGCCGTCGAGTTGGAGCATGGCGTGGTCGATGGCGCGTTGTTCAAGCACGGAGAAACCTTCGAGCACGGGAGCGATTTTGGTGTTCACGTTTTCTACGGCTTTGAGCGTACCCTTTCCGAGGTAGCGACCCTTGTCGCCGTCGCGGAGTTCGAGGGCTTCGTGTTCGCCGGTCGAAGCGCCGGAGGGTACGGAAGCACGTCCGATCACGCCGCATTCGAGAATTACGTCAACTTCCACTGTGGGATTACCGCGCGAATCGAGGATTTCGCGAGCTACGATTTTTTCAATTTTCATAAAAACTAAACTGATTTGAATATGTTGGAAAGATGTTTTTTAAGCCTTGACGGATTCCACCCATGCTGCCATGCGCGCCGCGTTGCCTTCGGGATCGGCATCGTCAATCGGAAGTCCCACGAATTTTCCGTCGCGGCAAGCCTCCGTGTCGGTGGCGGCAATTCCGGCAGCATCAACCTGTCCCACGAAAGTGGCTCCGCTGTCGGCGAGTGCGTCGTAGATCTGTGCGAGAGCACCGCAGAAAGTGTCGGCATAACCGTCGGAGTCGCCACAGCCGAAGAGGGCGATGCGCTTGCCCGAGAGATCTTGCGCTTTGAGTTGGTCGAGGAAGTCATACCAATCGTCTTGCAAATCGCCACAGCCCCAAGTGGAGGAACCGAGGATGAGCGTGTCAAACTGTGCCACTGTGTCGGCACCGACTTCTCCTACGTTATAAACTTGATCGGAAGACACACCGAGGGCAGATGCAATTTCTTGCGCGGCAGCTTCGGTATTGCCTGTCGTGCTGCCATAAAAAATACCTGTCATAACTATTGAGTTTAGAGTTTAGCTCATTGAGGCACAATTCATTTCGATGATTTCAAAGAGCATTGCCGCCAAGAGGCCGCACACGTCATCGCTCGTCGAAACGAAAGGCTTTGTTAAGCAAGGCAAAGTTAGCGCAAAAGAGAAATATCCGCAATCCCCTTTTGTGGTGAATTTTAATCCCACACATCGTTCGTTTTTACTTCTTTTTGTCAAAAGAACACGTTTCCCGACACGATCCGATAACCATTTCGGGGGATACCGATCACGATGCGCCACAGCTTCGTCGCCTGCCACATCCGAACAAACCGTTTCTTCACCGGATTTTGTTGAAAAGAGTTCTCGAACAGGGCAGAATGCCCATTCCGTTTCGCCAAACCCTCCGACTCCTTCATGCTCGGTTTCGACACGGCAACTCCTTGTCAAGCACATGTAGATTAGGCATTTGCAAATATAACCATTGTTTTTCGATGCGACAAGCGATTTCCCGTTTTTTTCACCCTCCGCAAAAGTTTTAATCGGCGAATGCCACACCGTCCGAGCAGAGCATCTTTCCCCGAAAAAGGGAACGCCTTTGACTGTTGTCCGAAAAACAAACGTATGCCTCCCAAATGCCCTGCCACCCATAGAGGGCCTTGCAAAGGACACAGGCTTCAAGGAGCGGTTTTCGACGTGTTGGAGCCTTTGTTTTTCCGGCACTTTTCACACCGCCCGAAAAAGAAAGCGATGCACCCTGCAACGGCGTCGGGCAAAAAAGTATGGAGGCAGCGCGAACGGATTGGGAGGTAGGAATTTCTACCTCAGAGCCCGTTTGTTTTACATGGGAGGCAGAGAAATCTTGCCGATCCCAAGCCGCCATGCTCCCCTCCCCTCGCGTACGCGCGCGTTTCCCCTTTACATCGTTTTTTGCTTCCGCTGCCTTCACTTTTGAGGCTATAACAATGAAAATCAATCACTTTT
>NZ_RQYI01000029.1 GCF_003859795.1 Alloprevotella sp. OH1205_COT-284
GAGTTCAACTATTATAGGAGTACATTTGACCATTAAATGAAAAAGAGAGCATTTTTGCCCCCTTTCAGGAGTACATTTGACCATTAAGCCTTATTTTCCCACGCAAAAGTTCCGGAAAATAGAGCCCAAAACCTCGTCTGTTGTGATTTCTCCCCCGGTAATCTCTGCAAGATGGAATAGACAGGATCTAAGATCTTGCGCAATAAAATCTCCGGAAATTTTAATAGAAAGTCCTTCACGAACGCGACGGATATCCTCCAATGCAGCAGTTAGAGCGGCATAATGACGCGCATTGGTGATTATAAGATCTCCAAACTTATTTGCCGTATCATGTGCCACTTCGAGCAGAGCTCGGATTAAATTGTCTATCCCACTTTTGTTCTTGGCACTGATAGTAAGAGTTTTCTGTTTTTCGTGTTCCGGAAAAAAAGTAGTAAACTGCCTGTGTGCATCTATTTCTATTAAGTCGCATTTGTTGAATAAGACAATCAGATGCTTATCTTGGCAATCTTCAATAATCTCTTTCCCCAACGTCGTAAGCTGATTTTCTAATTGAGTGGAATCGACGACAAAGAGCACAATTTGAGCTTCTTTTATTTTTTGCCAACTACGCTCTATTCCCATTTTTTCTACGACGTCTTCTGTGTGTCTTAAACCGGCAGTGTCTATGAAACGAAAAAGCGTACCTTCGATAGAATAAGTGTCTTCTATAACATCACGTGTCGTTCCATGAATGTCACTGACAATCGCACGATCATCATGTAGCAAAGTATTCAGCAGGGTAGATTTTCCGGAATTGGTACTTCCGACAATGGCAACAGAAAAACCATGTTTCAAGGCATTCCCCGTAGCAAAAGAATCTGCCAAACGAGAGGTGACAATTTCTATTTCTGAGGCAATGCCGTCTAATTGCGAGCGATCGGCAAATTCCAAATCTTCATGATCAGAAAAATCGAGTTCCAATTCTAACAGAGAGGTCAAATTCAAGAGTCTTTCGCGTAAGCGTAATAATTCTCTACTAAATTCTCCGCGCATTTGTTTCATTGCGATACGGTGATTGGCCGCCGTATTTGAAGCAATAATATCGGCCACAGCCTCGGCTTGTGACAAATCCATTTTCCCATTTAGAAAAGCTCGTTGTGTAAACTCTCCCGGATCTGCCGGACGACATCCTCCGTCTATAAGCAGCTCTAAAACCTTTTGAAGAATAAAAGAAGAACCATGGCAGGAAATTTCCACAAGATCTTCTCCTGTGTAGGAGTTTGGAGCACGAAAAATAGAAACCAACACCTCATCAATAGGCTCTTCTCCCGGTGCTCCAATATGCCCAAAGGTTAAACGATGAGAGGGAACAGCAGATAACTTTTTATTTTTAGCGGCAGAGAAAATGCGTTCTACCTGGGGTATTGCTTCCATACCCGTTACACGGATAATGCCTATGGCTCCTCCTGATGCGGTGGAGATGGCGCAAATGGTATTTTTATGGCGCATAAAGGAAAACGGAGAGGAAAAGGTCGGTTTCTAAAATAGATTTGATTTTCTGAAAAAGAGGGTGGTTAATGCCTTTGAAGATAACGAATACCTTGAAATAAGTGGCGAAGCATTGGGAAAAAGTGGCACAAGCCTCGTCGTGTACAGTTAAATGCAAAGACAAAGCAATACCACCATGCCATTTTTCCGTGCAGGTAGTAAGTAAATGCTCCTTTCGATCGCTGAACACCGGCATCCACATAAATCATTGATTGTTTAAGCATCGTGCTTGTTTCGATGATACGAATGGGAAAATACTTGATTCTTAAATTTTGACGAAGTGCATCTACGAGCCATATTCTTTCTTCTCCACAAGTCAGAAATTTGGTGCCGAGTCCAAAACGCTCATCAAAACGTATGATCCCTTGTACTTTATCTCTCCGAAAGACCATTTCGATGGTTGAAATCGCATAGTCTTCCGGAATATTTCTGACTTCTCTTTCTTCGAGCGGATAATTTTTTAATAGCTTTCCGGTGTAAGTACTTGCCCTAAAAAGAGCTACATCCAGTTGTGGATTTCGAGTAAATATATCGAATATTTGCTCAAAGGCTTCCTCTGACAACTTTGTGTCGTCATCAGCATATATGACCAAATCTGCCGTGGATTTACTGAGTGCATGATTACGGTTATTGGATAGCCCTTGTCCTTTATAGGCATATAGATGCACATCATCTCGTGCTGTCACAGAACGAGGAATAAGATCGAGGTAACGCTCATCGGTATATTGGTAAGAAATGATGTATGTCACATTCGGTCGCGACGCGGAGATAATATCATCAATTCTTACGATACCTTTATTGAAAGAACAGATCAGAATGTCGAGTGTCATAATCGAAATGCGTTTAGATTGTGTATAACATATTCAACCTCATCTTCTTCCATGACAGCTCCGATAGGCAGGCTCACTTCCTGCAAGGCTGTTTTTTCGGCATTGGGAAAACTGCCTCGGGAACGGACATAAGGCAATAAGCATCTTTGTCGATGCAATGGGAGAGGGTAGTGTATCTGGGTGAAAATCCCTCTTTCGTGAAGATAAGATTGTAAAAGCTCTCTTTCTCGGCAAAGAATGGGAAAGATATGAAAAACAGATTGCCGAGAAGCCTCTTTTTCAGCAGAGTAGGGGAGGATAATAGACGGATTTTTGATCTCTGTGATATACCTGAGGGCAATTTGCTGACGTCTTTGATTGTCTTTGTCAAGAAATTTCAGTTTGGTCAGCAAAAAAGCTGCCTGCAATTCATCCAAACGCGAATTTCTGCCGAGATAATCGTGCGCATATTTTTGAGGTGCCCCATAGTTTGCCAAAATACGCACACGATTGATCAGTTTTTCATCATGGCTTACCACAGCTCCTCCATCCCCCAATGCACCTAAATTTTTTCCGGGATAGAAACTAAAAGCCGCGGCTCCTCCCCAACTTCCTACTCTTTTGGAGGTAGAAGAAGATAAATGTCCTTCTTTTTTCTCATAGAAAGCCCCATGTGCCTGTGCTGCATCTTCAAGAATAAAGAGGTTATATTTTTCTGCAATTCTTCCAATTTCAACCATATCACAACATTTACCATAAAGGTGAACAGGCATTATGGCACGTGTTCTGGAAGTAATCTTGTCTTCTATCAACGAAACATCCAAAAGAAAATCTTTTTCATCAATATCCACAAAAACAGGACGTAGTCCTGATAGGACGACGGCTTGTGCAGAAGCGACAAAGGAATGTGCCGGCAGAATGACCTCATCATGGTCTTCCCATTTTTCCAAATCCTTCTTTGCCAAAAATATAAGCGTCAGAGCATCCAAACCATTGGCGACCCCGACACAATATTTTACTTCACAATAGGCTGCAAAAGCCTTCTCGAAACTTTGAGTGAATTTCCCATGGAGAAACCACCCCTCGTCCAACACTTCCGATAAACATTGCTGAAAGTGTGGAGAGAACCTATCATTGTGCTTTTGGAGATCTTGAAAAAGAACTTTCATTTGAGGATAAGTTTACAACATATTCATCATAGAGCGTGGCATGAGCTCCAAATCCTTCTTTTTGGAAAATCAACCCCTCATTCAAATAATGCCCTTGGTTTTCCGTAGAAATCCCAAAATCAAAATAGCGTGGCGTCAAATCATGCTGATAACGATATTGAAAAGAGGACAGAAGATTTATAAAGAGAAAGTCTAAGGCTCCCAACTCTTTGCCACGACCGGAAGCTGCGATATATTGTGCATGTGCCACCCTTGGAGTGAGGAAAAGTAATGTTCCGGCAACAATTTTATTCTCAAAATCTGTGACTGTGACACACTGTATTTCTTCGGGAAATGACTCCGCCAATCGAGAAATTTCTTCATACGAGTGTACGGGAGCAACCCCATGGGTTTTATTTAAGGTTTCAGTAAGCAGCTCCCAAAAGATCAATATATCTCCTTTTATATTTATCTTTAAATCTGAGGATTGTGCCGCTTTATATTTCCTCTTTCTTAAAGTCGAAAAAGTGAGGGGAACGCCCAGATCCACTGTTGATGAAACACCTCTGGCCGATAATTGTGCACCAATTCTGAATAAGACATAAAGCTCTTCTTCGGCAGGACAGAGATGATAAATGTGCGGAATCGGCTTTATATACAGAAAAGACATCTTCATTTCTTGATAAAAAGAAACGATAGCCGCCAGCATCTCCATGACCTGACTTGTACCCACATCGTGTCTTAATAAAAGACCGCCATAGGTTAAGCCTCCGTGGCTTACAACGTGTTTTTTTGCGGTATCAATTGTGGCAGGAAAGAGCCCCAAAAGTTTTCCTTTTTCAGAAAGAACAAACAGAGAGCAATCGATAAAGCGGTCTTTATGATAGTCCATAAAGTCGCGTTCGAAAAGAAATGTTGCATTCCTTGAACTTTTCACGAAGCAATTCCATTCTTCTTTTTGCGACTCTTGATAACGAAAAACCCTCATATAAACTTCATCTGTTGTTTGATAAGCTGAACTTCTTGTACAAAATCTTCGTATCGGTGAATGTATCCCGCAGGATCATAACTCTGAGAAGCGAAACAAAGACCGACAAAGTTTTCCGAAAAATTATACAAGCGACACCATATATATTCGGGAATCAGTAGGCCGGAGGAAGCATCTGAAAGATGAAAATCGGCAGTTTCTTGACCATTGGAGAGTTCTACGGTTAAACTTCCCGACACCGGAATCAATAATTCCTTACAAGTGCGGTGTGCATGTCCTCCTCTCTGTTGGGTGAAATGAGGAACATCATGAATCCAAAAAACCCTTTCATAAGAAAACCGGTCGTTGTTTGATTCGAGTACGGTCAAACAACCTCTTTCATCTCGATGCCGGGACAGAGGTATTATTTTACAACGTTCTTTCAGAGGTAGTGTAACAGATAATTCCACGCAATCGCTATTAAACATAATCACCATTCATAAAACAATAGAGGGAAAGAAATTTACGGAACAATCAATTTTTTCCGTATTGTCACCACATATTTGAGGGCTGAACTTTTATAAGCAACATTCCCCATACCATTGGGCAATGATACATTGTAATTGTGTAAATTGGGTTGTCCGGATATATTGTATTCAGCAGAGAAAATAAGCGTATATCGTCCGGGGGCATCTATCACGATGGTATCTTCGGGGTTTTCCGAGTTGATGTCGTAAACCACAGACGACTTGTATTTATGGGTTGCATTGCTTGCGTTTTCAAGATGCCACCTATATTTTGTCGTATTCAGCAATTTCCCTTTTTGTTTTTGAATGGCCGTTGCAACAAAGGGCTCGCCGACTTTGAGAGAACTCTCCTTACTATCCGGATGATAAAAAGTGATGTCTTCAAATATCGGGAACTCCGAAATATACTTATCTTCGTCTGACGAGCAACTCGCCAATAAACATGTCATTAAAACAACAAACAGAATGGAAATACGTGTCATTAGGGGGGAGTATTAAACATAATTATAGGCATCGATTATTGGTGAAGCCTATTTAGAAAGTCTGCAAAATGCGATATAAGCGTTGAACGGGCAATCCGATGACATTAAAGAAAGATCCTTGAATTTTTTCGACGGCAATGAGTCCGATCCATTCCTGAATGCCATAACCTCCGGCTTTGTCGAAAGGCAGATAATTCTTGATATAATATTCTATCTCTTCTGCTGTCAATTCGGCAAAAACGACTTTGGTGCTCACGGCTTCTTTCACTACTTTTTCTTTGGTGCTTACGGCAACGGCTGTAATCACAGTGTGTTCTCGTCCCGAAAGTTGTTTGAGCATCTCTCGTGCTTCATCTGCATCATGAGGTTTTCCCAATACTTTGTCAGACGTGCAAACAATGGTGTCTGCCGTGATTACCAACTTATTGTCTGTAATAATACTTTGGTAAGCCGCTGCTTTATTGGAAGCTATGTGCAGCGCAATGGACTCATTGTCCAATTCGGGAGGATAGCTCTCGTCAATCCCCCAAAGCGTGAAGACTTTGAAATCCAATCCTAAACGGGTCAGCAGATCTTTTCTTCGAGGCGAATTGCTCGCCAAAATAATTTCGTACTTACTAAGATTTTCGAACATATCCTTATTCTTTTTACCAGCCGAAAGCTGATGAGTTTTTCATCCATAGATCTTGGGTTCGGAGCACTTGTTCCACGATATCTCTCACACACCCTTCCCCACCCTTTTTATGCGACACATACAAAGAAATACTTTTGATTTCTTCGGCTGCATCAGCAGGGCAACAAGGGCAACCACACTTTTTCATCACTTCATAATCGGGAATATCATCGCCGACGTATAAGACTTCTTCGGGTTGTAATTGATTGCTCAGCAACCATTCGTCGAATGTTTCTAATTTGTAAGAAACTCCCATGAATACGTCCGTAATCCCCAGTCCCATATAACGCTCACGGATCGCTTCGTTTCTCCCACCCGTGATGATCGCCAGTTTCAGATGAGTTTTGGCTGCCAATTGCAAGGCATAACCATCTTTTATGTTTCCGGTTCTAATGGGTTGTCCCCCCATCAGCATTACCTGATTGTTACTCAATACGCCATCTACGTCAAAAGCCATGGCACGAATGCGCGTTAAGTCATAATTTATCATAGGAGCCGTGAAATGTGTTGTATATACTATTACTCAGGGATTTATAGATGGACTGGAGTTCGGGAAACTCATCTAACTGCCCTAAATGTTGTGTCATTATTTTTTTGTCTGCTCGCAAAGCCGGTCCGGTCTGAGCTTGTCGGGGTGAAAGAGAGTTGATCTTATCAGCAGTTTCTCTTATCAAAGGTTGCAACCATTGAGGGTCTAAATTTTCATCTTTCAGCAATTCAGAAGCAAGATCATAAAGATGATTGACAAAATTGCAGGCAAAAACAGCAGCCAAATGCAGCCTTTTGCGACGATGAGAGTCTAAAAAATGAACCGTTTGACTGATCGTATTCGCCAAATTGACAATAATATCAGTTGTTTGCGGACTGTTTCCTTCTACAAAGCACGGTATATCGGAAAAGGATATTTTTCGCTGCTTGGAGAAAGTTTGCAACGGATATAAAACCCCATAATCACCTCCCACTTCTTTGAGTAAACTCATGGGAACCGAACCGGATGTATGAAGTACTACCCCACCCTTGCAATGTTCCGGCCAAGAAGAAATAATTTGCGACAAAGCGGTGTCGGTCACTGCGATCACATATATGTCGGCTTGGAGGATTTCTTGCAATTTATTGGTGGCAACACAGCCTCTCCCGTTTCTCTTTGCCAGCATCTCAGCCGATTGTAGGGAACGGCTGTAAACTCCTTTAATGGAATGTCCGGCACAGGTAAAAGCCCATGACAAGTGAGTGGCTAAGTTGCCGGCTCCGATCATAACTATTTCATGAAAGCTACTGCTGGGCATATTGTTCATAATGGCAAAATTACTGTTTTTTTGATTGTAGAGCAAACCACCAAGTACAAATTTATAAATTATCTTGCAGAATATGGAATTTGATCTCTTGAAAATTCTTTTTCGCTTTATATCGATGAAATGGAACGTACTCTGATCCTTATATTGATGCTTCTTTCAACGAATCAAAGGCGGCCATTATCAATAAAAACATTATGACGACGAACAGCATTCAAGTAGGAAAAACTACATAAGGAGTAGAATTTTCCGGCTCTGAGGTAAGATTTTCTATATTGGAACTAATTGAAAGAAGATTTCTCGGAAAGTGTACATGTTCCTTTTTATATTCAGCAGATTGTCAGATCGACTGAATGCTTAGCTTTGTGCTTTCGGACTTTGGGGGAAACAATAGCAACCGATAAGAGAATTCAAAGATAAAAATCCTGACATAATTGTGCATATTCGTCCGTTCGCATGCCATCTTTTGTCAGAATAAGTTGGTTACGTTCCACTGTCACAGAAATTCTTTCTTTTTTAAAGTGAAGAAGTACACGTTTGGGAGGCTTCCTATCCACTGTTTTGACAATGGTTTGACGTATGAGTGATAGACCATTACGATTACACTCCTCATGAAATGAGTTTTGAGCATCATAAGGAAGTATAACTTGTAAACTTCCTCCGGAGCGTAGTAAGGCAGACGATTTTTCTATGAAACGAGGAAAGTCGAAACCAACAGAAGTATGGCGTGCCAAAGCGCGCCGTCCATCAGGTGAACAAAGCGTTTCTTGAAAAAAAGGAGGGTTACTGACTATGGCATCATAAGTTTTTTGGGGGAAAGAAGAATTTAGAAAATCTGCATTTCTGACCGACAAACGCTCCTCAAACGGAGAAGAGGAAAAATTTCTTTGTGCCTGAATCACGGCTTGCTCATCAATATCTATGCTGTCTATCTTCCATTTCGGAAAACGTTGTGCCAACATCAAAGCAATAATTCCGGAACCGGTTCCAACATCCAAGCAATGAGGAGTCGTTGTGATACTTCCCTCTTCAAGAGAGAGGTTCGCCCAAGCGCCAATCAACACACCATCTGTGCCAACTTTCATGGCACAAAGATCATCGTGTATTACAAAATGCTTAAACCGAAACATAAACACTGAAAAAAGAAAAGGCGCTTTTCGCAAGAAAAACGCCTTTCTGATTGATTGGGAATAGTTTTAAGTTGGAGCTAAGCTTTTCTTACTTAGCCTTCTCAACAATAGCTTTAAAAGCCTGAGGGTTGTTAACGGCGAGGTCGGCAAGTACCTTACGGTTGATTTCAATACCGGCCTTGTGCAAACCACCCATGAGTTGAGAATAACTCATGCCTTCGAGGCGAGCAGCTGCGTTAATGCGCTGAATCCAAAGTGCGCGGAAATTGCGCTTTTTGTTGCGACGGTCACGGAAAGCATAAGTGAGTCCTTTCTCCCAAGTATTCTTGGCTACGGTCCACACATTCTTGCGTGCTCCATAATAACCGCGGGTCAACTTAAGAATTCTCTTGCGCTTAGCACGAGATGCTACATGATTTACTGATCTTGGCATAGTTGTTTTGTTTTTGATTGCCGGCGGCTAACTGATTGTTGGCTCTTGCATTGCCGGACATTCGTGAATAAATGACTGTGGTAAAATGTTGAAGATTAACGCATGCAAAGAAGTTCGCGAACTTCCTTTTCGTCAACTTTGGCAACGAGGCCTACGTGAACGAGATTGCGCTTTTGCTTTTTGGTCTTCTTCGTGAGAATGTGACTGTGGAAAGCATGCTTTCTCTTGATCTTACCTGTTCCGGTAAGGGCGAAACGCTTTTTGGCACCGGAATTAGTCTTTACTTTAGGCATTTGTTTGTTGATTAAAAAATTAATGAATGATGTGCGGCTGCGCATACCTGGCACAACGCGCGACGTTTATAACTTCTCTTTGTGAAACAATCCGATAAAGAGAGGATTGAAACTAAAAGCAGAAGCCACAATGAACAAACTTAGAATAAGCACCTTGACGGATTCTTTTTAGTGATGTATGGAAACTGGGGTAGTTCCGTCAAGAATTGTTCGCCGTTTGTTTTTGTCGAGTTGGGATATTAATGTGCAGATTTTATTGATTTGTCAATGCCCTCCCTCAAAAAAGAGATCTTTGCATAGGGAAGCCTCTGCACTCAGAACTTAAAAGTCCTCTCCTTCTACCTTAGGGCCTTTGTATTCGCGACGCTCTTTAACCTGAGGGGCTTTCTTAGAAAGGGCAACAACTGTTTCTGCCACTTCCGGTTCAGAGAGTTCAATTTCTACGTCTTTTTCTTTTTTCTGAATTGTTTTTTTAGGAGCGATAAACATGATCATGCGCTTTCCCTCCAATACAGGCATGGATTCCACCTTCCCATATTCCTCCAAATCATTGGCAAAACGAAGAAGGAGAACTTCGCCTTGCTCCTTGAAGAGAATGCTTCGTCCGCGAAAAAACACATAGGCTTTCACCTTGTCGCCTTCACTTAAAAAGCCCTTGGCATGTTTCAGTTTAAAGTTATAGTCGTGATCATCTGTTTGAGGGCCGAAACGTATTTCTTTTACTTCGACTTTAACTTGTTTGGCTTTTAATTCCTTTTGGCGTTTTTTCTGTTGGTAGATAAATTTAGAATAATCAATCAATCTACAAACGGGAGGTTCAGCATTAGGGCTGATCTCAACCAAATCCAACCCTTGTTGTTGTGCAAGACGGAGAGCTTCTCGAGTAGGCATTACGCTGCTTTCTATTTCATCTCCAACAATGCGCACTTCGCGTGCTCGAATCTGTTCGTTCACACGGTATTGCTGCTTGATCTTATCGTTTTTGTTAGGTCTCAAATGTGCGATAAATTTGAATTTGTTATTGATTGCTTCTTCTTAGATCGGTGCAAAAATAAGTATATTTTTTGTGTCAGCAAAGGTTTTCTTACAAAATATAGTATACTTCTTATACTTATCATACCTCAAACGATATATTCAAATTCCATATAGTTATTATTAGAGGTAGGACAATAGGCTTCTTTTTCTCCTATGATCTATGCTCTACTTTATTTTCCGACAAATAAAAATCTCCTTTCAACCATATTGTTGCACAAGTTTCCGACTTCAAATCTTGATAAGAAACGACTTTACCTTGCTCATCAAGTTCAAGCACTTGGTTGCACAAAGTAATATCTTCTAAGTGTAAACGCGCAACGGCAATACGCTTACAAGAAGGTGTGATAAGCTGATGTTTCAATGTGGTTATTCCCTCGTAAATTTTACCCTAACTGTTAAAAAGAAACCCTTTAAAAAGAAGCGTTTATCAAAATGCCTGCGTAGAATATTTTATCGAACACCAATAGTTATTATTTCCTCTTAGATGAAACTGAATGCTTTTTATCAACCAGAGTTTCACTCTTTCCTCTCTTCATGCAAAAAAGCTTCATCTGCTGCAAATATAGTAATTGCAGTGTTGTTGACCATGGTGCGTTCTGATAAATTTCCAACGTGATACCTTTCAGAGTGGATTTCGCAGACAACGGAATTATTCGAGATGTCTGTTTTTCATACGAATTGAACGCAATCTTATCCACATCAACAGAATCATTGTCGTATTTCATGATCAATGAGGCTATTGCTTGCTTCGCGCCTTGTCTGTAAAACCAATTACTTTCACAAGAAAAATACAAAGTATCGCCCAGTGCGATTTTTTTGTTGGGGACAATTTCAAAAGAGTAGCGATTTCCTCTATTGGCGGTTAGGATAAGATCTGATTTTCTCCACAAAAATACGGTATCCGCATTCTGCGGGTTTCCTGCGTTTGTTCCGCTTGTCGAAACATTCATATCTATGCTCATCTTCTGTTGTAGTCGAGCATAAATGTTTTTCATCTTCTCTGCTCTTCTGGAATAATAGATCAAAGAGTTATTGAAATCGTTCTCAGTGATCCCATGTTGATGAAAAACGGCTTGTCGATATTCCAAAAGGGTAAGCCGATCACCATTCTCTGTTTGATCTTTCAATCCTTCTGCCATTTGATAGCTATACATGACTTCTGCCATCTGCTCTTCTGAGAGGATAGCTTTTTCGGGATTTTCACTGCATCCTCCGCAAACAACGACAACGCATAAAACGGAAATAATCTTTTTGAAGAGCCTAATTTCAAGAACGTTCTTCTGCTTTGTCTTTTCCTGAAAATATTTGAGAAACATGTTTGTAATATAAAAGAAACATCATTGCTGCTCCTACGGAAATTGACGCATCGGCAAAATTGAAAACTGCTCCAAAGAAGACATTTCCCCCTATCAGAGGAAGCCATTCCGGCCAACGAAAGAGAGGAAAATAAAACATGTCAACGACGTGTCCATGCAAAAAGCTGCCATAACCCTCCCCCATTCCCACAAATTGTGCCGGCATGTCCCAAGACATATTGCGAGGAATGCTTTCGGAAAAACAAAGACCAAAAAAACAATTGTCTATAATGTTTCCGAAAGCTCCTGCAATAATCATGGCTAAACAGGTAATAAATCCTATTGGAGCCATCTGTTTAATTTGCTTTACAAGGAAATAAGAAAAGAAACCTACGGCAAAAATACGAAAAATGGTCAAGATCCCGGTACCTAAAAACTCCATACCAAACGCCATGCCTTTATTTTCCGTAAAAAAGATATAAAACCAATCTGTAATTTCTATTTTGTCAAATAGACACATGTTTGTTTTTACGAGAACTTTGATGATCTGATCGGTAAAAATGACAAAAAACAGAATGAAAACGGAAAGATAAATACGTAGTTTCATATAAGAATTAGTAGAATACTGAATGGGAACACATAGGAGGGTTTATTTTCCTTGTGCCAACTTTGCCTCAATGCTCAGGGTGGCATGAGGAACCGCACGCAATCGTTCTTTGGGAATGAGCTTTTTGGTCACTCTGCAAATACCATAAGTCTTATTTTCGATGCGTACCAATGCCGCTTGCAATCCGGTAATGAATTTTTGAAGACGTTGAGCACTGGCCATTTGTTCTTCCAATGTTTGTACGAAAGACCCCTCTTCCAAAGCATGAAAAGTAGGAGAGGTGTCGTCAATGTCATTACTGTTGCGTTTGTTCATCGTCGCAAGAACTTCCTCATACTGTTCACGCGCAACTTGCAACTTTTCTGAAATCAGTTCGCGAAACTCTGCGAGTTCCTCGTCTGTGTATCTTGTCTTTTCTGTCATAGCGATTTAGGTTATTAGAGTGAATAAATGGTTTCAAAAAGAGTAAGAAAGAAAAGCATACAAAAATATCAATGGTAATGAATGCCCTATCATCCGTAAAAGAACTGTCGGCTTCAACATGGAAAGCACATCATACCTTTTCGATGATGACTTTAACTTGTTCGCCGTCGAAATCAAAAATTGTTGCAGAATCAACATGAGATGCACAAGTAAAACTCTGAGCCAAAACTTGGCTGCAAATCAACTCGCGATAGCCGGCAACGGCCTTCTCTACGGCTTCATTGCTTTGCATGACAATGTCGATGCGGTCGGTGATGTCGAATCCGCTTTCTTTACGATAGGATTGAACGCGCTTAATGATTTCGCGGGCAATGCCTTCACTTTTGAGTCCTTCGGTGATTGTGATGTCGAGTGCCACGGTGAGTGTACCTTCGTTGGCTACGCTCCAACCGGGCATATCTTCGCTCACGATTTCTACGTCCGAACGCTCGATAAGACAATCTTGCCCCTCAACATTAAGGGAGATGCTGCCCTTTTCCAATTCGGCGATTTCTTCTTGCGAGAGGGAAATGACGGCTTCGTTTACAGCCTTCATGATTTTTCCAAACTTCTTGCCCATCACGCGGAAATTACACTTCACGCGCTTCTCGAGCATTTGTCCCTCCACAAATTCAATTTCCTTCACGTTGACTTCGTCGAGAATCAGCTGTTTCACTTTTTCAAGCCGTTCTTTAACCATTGTGTCGGTGATGGGTATAGCGATTTTACGCAACGGTTGGCGAACAATGATTTTCTCCTTTTTGCGTAATGAGAGCACAAGCGAAGTGGCCTGCTGCGCCAACTTCATGCGAGCCTCCAACTCTGAGTCGATAAGCGATTCGTCCACAGTGGGGAAGCTGTCGAGGTGAACGCTCTCCGATGCTGCACAAACAGTACCTTCGGCCAAGTCCTTGTAGAGTCGGTCGGCGTAGAAAGGGGCAATGGGTGCCATCAGTTTACTTAGGGTCAGCAAGCAAGTGTAGAGCGTTTGATAAGCCGAATGTTTGTCGGTCGTCATTTCTCCCGCCCAATAGCGTTTGCGATTCAGGCGCACGTACCAGTTGGAGAGGTTGTCGATCGTGAAAGTTTGTATGAGGCGTCCGGCCTTGGTGGGCTCGTAGTCCTCGTAGCAAGCGGTGACTTCGCGTATCAACGAGTTGAGTTCACTCAATATCCAGCGGTCGATCTCCGGACGTTGCTCCATGGGCACTGCTTTTGCTTCGGGGTCGAAACCGTCGACGTTGGCATACATCGAGAAGAAAGAGTAGGTTTGGAAGAGCTTTCCAAAAAACGTACGACTCGTTTCGACCACGCCTTCGGGATCGAATTTGAGGTTGTCCCACGGAGAAGAATTGGTAATCATATACCAACGCACGGGGTCGGAGCCATATTTTTTAATCGCTTCAAAAGGATCAACGGCATTTCCCAAGCGTTTCGACATTTTCTGCCCGTTCTTGTCGAGCACAAGCCCATTGGAGATAACGGCTTTGAAAGCCACGCTGTCGAAAACCATCGTTGCAATGGCGTGAAGCGTGAAAAACCAGCCACGTGTTTGATCGACGCCTTCGGCGATGAAGTCGGCCGGATAGATGTTGCGTTTGTCGAGTTCCTCTTTGTTTTCAAACGGATAGTGTACCTGAGCATAAGGCATCGCTCCCGAATCGAACCAAACGTCGATCAGGTCGGTTTCGCGATACAGAGGATTTCCGCTCTCCGAAACCAACACAATGTTGTCCACATAAGGACGGTGCAGATCAATCAATCGATAGTTAGCATCACTATAATCTCCGGGCACGAAACCTTTCT
Source organism: Alloprevotella sp. OH1205_COT-284 (assembly GCF_003859795.1). Classification (GTDB taxonomy): domain Bacteria; phylum Bacteroidota; class Bacteroidia; order Bacteroidales; family Bacteroidaceae; genus Alloprevotella. Next base: position 14,490 of record NZ_RQYI01000029.1, read on the forward strand.
CTTTCAGAGGGTTGTTTTTCATGATGCCGGCAGATACCGATTTCTCGATCTCGTCAAAAAGTTGTTGCAGAGAACCGATGCAGATTTCTTCGCGAGTTTCGGCATTGCGCCAAATGGGAAGCGGTGTTCCCCAATAGCGAGAACGGCTCAGATTCCAATCGTTGAGGTTTTCAAGCCATTTACCGAAACGCCCCGTTCCCGTCGATTCAGGTTTCCACAAAATGGTTTGGTTCAGCTCCAACATGCGCTCTTTGAGTGCCGTTGTGCGAATAAACCAACTGTCGAGCGGATAGTAGAGCACCGGTTTGTCCGTGCGCCAACAGTGAGGATAGTTGTGCACGTGTTTTTCGATTTTGAACGCACTACCCTCTTGTTTCATTTCCATGCAGATGACGATATTCAAGTCTTCGGCTTTTGCGGCCGCGGATTCGTCATATTTGCCATTGATGTTGAAACGAGGATCATAGGCGTTTTTCACGTAGTCGCCCGCATGGCGAGCATACGCATCGACATCAAGACATCGTGCCACAAATTCGTCGGCACACTCTTCCTTGGTGTAATATTTTCCGGTGAGATCGACCATCGGACGCGTTTCACCGGCGGCATTGATGATAAACAGCGAGGGAACGCCGGCGGCTTTGGCCACTTTGGCGTCGTCGGCACCGAAAGTGGGAGCGATATGCACAATTCCCGTACCGTCATCGGTCGTCACGAAATCTCCCGAAATGACGCGAAACGCACAATCGGCCATTTCCACAAATCTTTCACGGCCTACCGCAAACTGCTTTTCGGGATGTTGTTCGGCATAGTCTGTCACAAAGGCGGGAGATACGTCGTCGAGTTTTTCGGAAGGCTTGATCCAAGGCATCAGCTGACTATAACTAATCCCCACGAGATCAGATCCTTTGTATCGCCCGGAAATGCGATAAGGCAACACTTTGTCGCCGGGTTGATAAACCATTTCTGCCTCTATGCCTTCGGGCTTGAAATAGGCAGCAAGACGGCTTTCAGCCACAACGGCAGTGATGGGTTCGGCGTTGTAGGGGTTGAACGTCCGAATTGCCACATAGTCAATGGCAGCTCCCACGCAGAGTGCCGTATTCGAGGGCAGTGTCCATGGCGTGGTCGTCCATGCCAAAAATACGGGACGTCCCCACCCTTGCATTTCGCCAAGAGGGTTGACGATTTCAAATTGTGCGGTGACGGTGGTGTCTTTCACGTCGCGATAGCAACCGGGCTGGTTCAGCTCATGGCTCGACAAACCGGTACCTGCCGCAGGGCTGTAAGGCTGGATAGTGAAGCCCTTGTAAAGCAATCCTTTTTCATAAAGACGGCTCAACAGCCACCACAGGGTTTCGATATAAGAGTTTTCATAAGTGACGTAAGGGTTTTCCATATCTACCCAATAGCCCATGAGATGCGAAAGATCCGTCCACTCTTGGGTAAACATCATCACATTGCGACGGCAGTGGGCATTGTATTCCTCAATGGAAACTTTGCTTCCTATATCTTCTTTGGTGATGCCCAGTTCTTTCTCTACGCCCAACTCCACGGGTAGGCCGTGGGTGTCCCAACCGGCTTTGCGCTTGACCTGAAAGCCTTGCATGGTTTTGTAGCGGCAGAACACGTCTTTGATCGTACGCGCCATAACGTGGTGAATACCCGGATGTCCGTTGGCGGAAGGAGGGCCTTCAAAAAAGACATAGGAGGGGCAACCCTCGCGTTCAGACATACTTTTATGAAAAAGGTCGGCCTTCTCCCAATCTTTCAGAATCTCCTCATTAACCGCGTAAAGGTTCATTGCACTGCGTTCGACGAATTTCTTACTCATATCTTATTGATGATAACTCAGATCTTTTTGTTTCTATATAATTTCGCGCAAAGTTAATCATTTTTTTGAGAAAAAGGCGTTTTTACCCCCGCAAAACAGGTTTAAGACACAGAGTTTTCTTGCGCATGAAAAACAAATTCGTTCAATAATCTTGTTTATTTAATCGCAATCGCCATTTGGGTAAGTTGCGTTCTTTCCACTTTATGGACAAATCTTTCAGCAAAAAACGACGATGCGATATTTTCGTTTGAGCCGCTTCGGGAGGGGATTGTAAGTAATTTCGCAATGTCGGCAAATTTTCTTCCCAAATCGCACGCAGTTTGACAAACGTTTTTTGTGCTTCTTTCCCTAAGTCTTTTCCGAATAAATCCTTTCGCTTCAACTCAGAAAAGCTGTGGAAAAGAATTCCGTTATGCCCGGAAATGATGTATTCGTTCATCGTAGGCCGATCGGGAGATAATACGCAAAGTCCCAATCCCATAGCTTCCAAAAAGCTCATGCCGATACCCTCCGTTGATCGTGGTGCCAAATAATAGCCACAACGTGCAATGGTTTTCAGATAATCGGTATGAGTAGGAAACCACCCTTGTGTAAATTCTACTGCTATCGGAAAATCGCGCATTTGGTCTGCCGCGGAAAACTCATGGCAAACAGCCTTTTGTATCCCTGCGGCACGAAGTCCTGCAAACAAGCGGTCGAGATGAAGATGAGGGGTGCGTTTCCAAACAAAAATCGTGGGAACAGGTTCGGGAGTTACAGAACAGGGCAACTTGGGAAGCTCCGGCACATATTGCACATAATGGCTTTCTATCTTCAAATCGAGCAACAACTTGTGAATACGGCGAGAGAATGAAAGAAACCGATAACCTCGATAACGACTCCACCAACGATAAGTCATGGTGCAACACGCATCATACATCGGCACAAAAAGAACTTTCGAACGAGGAATATGGGAAATAAGACTTACATGAGGCTGTATTTGCCAAAAAATCACGAGATCATACTCTTTGAAATCACCGCAAGATTTCAAACTTTCGGCAATGGCAAGAGGATCGATATAAAAATGCCGTACAACACCGAGGTCATATAGCAAATCCACAAAAAAGTCGCTACTTTTGGTGTGGGCGTGAAATCCATGATCAATAAAAGCAATGTGCATCGTCGAGCAAACCTTATAATAAGAAGCAATACATCCGATTAAAGCAAATGGGCGTAAGCCTCTATGGCCTGCTCGGCAGTTTTTACGGCCTGTTCGAGTGGAAAGGGCAACTCTCCGCCGGCGGCATTAAAATGCCCTCCTCCATGAAAAAAATCTTCTGCAAGACGATTGGCCGGAAAGTCATCGACACTCCGAACCGAAATGCGAACAACTTCTTTTTCGGTGTCTTCTCTCAAACTGATACTTAACCGCATACCGCGCACTTTGAGCGGCTCATTGACCAATCCTTCCGCATCGCCACGAATGTACTTAAAGCGTTTCATCTCTTCTCGTGTTATCGTGAAAATCGATGCTCGCCGTGATTTATAGAAGTTCAACTTCTCGTTGAGGATGTAGGAACAGAACCGCAATCTGTTTTCAGACCACGAGTTGTTTACATTGCGATTGATTTTATCCTTATCAATGCCTTTTGTAAGAAGGTGAGCGATGATAATGAAGATTTCGGGATCATTGGAGGAATAGGAAAAACCTCCCGTGTCGGTCATCATGCCGCAATAAATACAAGCAGCCGCACTGCGACTCATTTGTTCGAATCCGCCAAGTTGATAGACGATGCGGAAGACCAATTCGCAGGTGCTGCATGCCTCGGGACGGGAGATGATCATTTCAGCACAATTCAAATCGGGCGATTCGTGATGATCTATCATCAGTCGTCGTGCTTTGGATTTTTCTACAACGGATGACATCTCTTGCAGTCGATGTAAGGCATTGAAATCGAGCATACAAATCAAGTCTGACTCTTGTATGGCTTTAACAGCGGAATCGCGCGTTTCTTCTTCGCTATAATAGAGAACGTTTTGAGCTCCCGGCAACCATTTCAGAAAATCGGGACAAGGATTCGGAAGTACGACGCTCACACGCTTGCCTATGCGTCGAAGATAATCTGCCCATGCCAATGAAGCCCCCATGGCGTCGCCATCCGGCCCTCGATGGGCAGTGACGACCACGCGCGTCACATCACGCAAAAGCGTCATCAACTGCAAAAGTTCGCCGGGAGAAAGAGTGGGTTTTATTTCCATATAAGACTTACAGATTTCGAAGTGCAATAATTTCGGCTTTGGGATCGGCGGCATTGAACACGGCACTGCCTGCCACGAGCACATCGGCTCCGGCTTCAACGAGCAAACGTCCGGTTTCGCGATTGACGCCACCATCCACTTCTATCAATGCCTTAGAGTTGTTGCGCTCCAACAGCTGTTTGAGTTTACGAGTTTTTTCCACCATCGAAGGAATAAACTTTTGTCCGCCAAATCCGGGATTTACGCTCATGAGCATCACCAAATCCAAATCGGAAGCAATTTCTTCGAGCACATCAACCGGTGTATGGGGGTTGAGCGTAACGCCGGCCATCATGCCTTCATCCTTAATCGCTTGTATCACACGATGCAGATGGATGCAGGCTTCGTAATGAACATTCATGACTGCGGCACCGAGAGCTTTGACTTCCTTGATGAATTTTTCGGGTTGCACGATCATGAGGTGGACATCAAGAGGCTTTCGGGCATGCTTGGCCATGGCGGCCATGACAGGAAAGCCGAAACTGATATTGGGAACGAAAACACCATCCATCACATCGAGGTGAAACCAATCGCATTCACTCTCATTCAGCATTTCAACATCGCGCTGCAAATTGCCGAAATCGGCACTTAACAGCGAGGGAGAAACCATTGCCATATTTAGTATATTGTAGTTATATTTTTATTGTTTGAAAACGAGATCATAGAAAAGATTACGACGGAGGTTGCTCGTCGCGCAATTTTTGAATGTAGGCCAATTCCGTCAAGGCATATTCCTCGCTCCCCGGATCGTCCAGCAGCTCTTGAAACAGTTGTTCGGCTTCGTCCAATCTGTGTTGTCCGATGAGCACATAGCCTTTACGGCGTTCTAAAAACTTAATGAAACTCCTTAGGCGATCTTGATTTTCTTCCTCATCATCTTGTTCGAGAGAGATTTGCAAATTGCGCATCAACCCTTCGATGACATGGAGTGCACGAAAGTCTTCGGAATTGACCAGACAGTTCACATAAGCCGAAGTGTACCGCAAATTATTTTGAGAGAAGGCGGCATCCAAAAAGAAATAAGCACGCTGATAGCAATGCAGTTCTTCGTAACATCGTCCGATGTAGTAGCAAAGTTCATAAAAACGATCGCGCCCCTTCTTGTCTAAATAATGAAAATGACCGTTGAGAGCCTTGTAAGCATTTTCCAAATAGGCCAAGGCGTCGTAAAAGCGAAGACTCTCGAAAAAACGCCGCCCCCAATAGAGGGAGTAGCCCACATTAGGCCATTTGCAGAAACTCAAAAAAAGTTGCTCTTCCGACAGCTTTCGTCCATTGTCAATGGCATCTTGAAGCTCCCGCCATTGATATTCAAATTCGGCCTCTCGATGATGAATGTCGCCGCTGTCGCAGGCAATAAGAAAACTGCGCACACCGTCTTTTGTGTTGGCTTTTATCGATTGTGAGTGCGTTGGCGAAACGGGGTGCTGAGGCTCCACAAAAGTAAGACGCATGTACAATACGCCTTCGGCCTCGTCTTCGGCATGCAAGTGAATCAGATATTCCTGCATGGTTTCAGACGCAAAGGAGGCTTCGAGGATCAAGGTGGCTGTTTCACGAACGAAAAGTGCAGTTTCATCTTCCGCTTTGCGAATAAGGACATCGGTCAGATCAAAATTCGCCACTTCCGATACGTCTGTCAATATTTTCTGTTTTTCCGTGATAATCCTCAATCTGCCAATCTTATAAGATTTTCCTTCAAAGAGGGTTTCCAGCAATCGGCCTATCGTTTGATGTTCGGTTTCGTTTGCACTCCACCTGAACTTCATCTGTTGATGTGTCCACTCCGTTTGGCGAGCCAAAAACATCTCTCGCTTGGTCATCGCATTGTTTTCCTCCAAGTTCTGAATGTCGTGCTCTTGTATCGAGTCATAAATCTGTCGAAAGACACGCGCAGCTTCAAAGCATTGAGAAAGCGTCAAAACAAACTCTTCATCTTGTTGGGGCGAGGAGGAAGTAAGTCTGAAGCTCGACATGATATGCAAGTGTATGTGATGTTGCTTCTCATCCAAGCTGTATACCGCTTTGAACTCTCCGTAGTGTTGGTTGAACTCATTGCAGGCATAGCGCACATTGTCAAGATGCCCCATTGGAGCTTCGAGAAAAAACAAGAAGTGGATTCGTACAAAAGAACGCCCCTCACGTGCCAAAAGATGGAAATCTCCATGCTGATAAGTGAAATGATAGTCCTTTTCTCCGCTGTCTTCATTGACTGTTTGCATCGTCCAATCAATATGAGAAGAAGAGAAAATCTGCCGCAAAACGACATGGGTATCAATAGACACCTCCGTCGATTGTGTTCGACGGCCTTTCCTGTTCAGCCATTCAAATATAGTTTTTAGGTTCATGAATTTCAATCGTGTCAAGACATTGCGCAAAGCAAATTCTTTCGTATCAACAGCAAAGGTACAAAAAAAACGGATATTTTTCAAGTCACATTAAAAAACCTCTTAAACTCTTTATTTTTTTCTGACAAAAAGATTTGGGCACACAGATGAAACAAGTTAAAAGAAAAGTAGAACAAAAATAAGATTTCATTCTATTTGTCATATCTTTATGATATTGCATTTCAAAAAACATTTCTCGAAATCATCTCTCAACTATCTTTTTGTTGTCGCAAGCACCAATGCTCCTTTCTGTTTCTTTCCGAGAGAGAAGATCGCATGCCCCCAAAGCGATTGCTCTTTACTTCGCTGCTTATTACTTCTTGCTTCTTGCTTTCTTCTCTCTACCTCTAAGCTCGTTTTTTCTACCTCCAATGCCGTAATTTCTATCTCCAACCTTGTCTTTACCCCCTACCTCGTTCGTCATCATTCCGAGTAAGAAAGTACAACAACGCTCTTACTCCTTCATAAACTGATCTTTCAAACCTATACATGTCTTTTCTTTCTTTTTTCCTACATATCCTACACTTCCCCATGCATTCCTCTGATTATAAGCAAATTATCAATGTATACAAGAAGAAGAAAACCTACACTGAAACCACGTAAACGACAGAGCATCAAGCATTATATCCTACACTCGATATTTGCTCGATCTTTTCAATCTCCGTAATCTCTGCTCAACAACAGCTTCTCGCACATAAGACAACGATGTAGGAAAATGTAAAAGATGTAAACAAAAAAAGCGACATCCTACATTCGTTTCAATCGAAAAAACAAACACTTACAACGAGAATGTATAAAATGTAAACAAAAAAAGAGAATACGGTGGATAATGGTATAAAAAGCCCTTATCAAGCCTTGTCTGTTCGATTTCAAACAGACAAAACGGTTTTGTGAATATCTTTTGCAAAGCTATCAAAGGACTGATTTGCTGCAAAAGAAAAAAAACAGTAACTTTGCAAACGATTTTAACGCAGTTCCTCTACGGCCGCGTTTACAATACATTCAACTCCTTTTCTTCCACAAGCACAGCATTCCACATGAAGCATATTCGCAATTTTTGTATTATTGCTCACATCGATCACGGCAAAAGCACTCTCGCCGATCGTTTGCTCGAACGAACTTCGACAGTGAAAGTCACGGCAGGACAAATGCTTGACGACATGGATCTCGAAAAGGAACGAGGCATAACGATCAAGAGCCATGCTATCCAAATGAATTATCGGCTCGATGAAAAAGAATATGTACTGAATCTCATCGACACGCCGGGACACGTGGACTTTGCCTACGAAGTGAGTAGATCTATCGCAGCCTGTGAAGGGTGCCTGCTCGTCGTTGATTCAACGCAAGGCGTGCAAGCACAGACCATCTCCAATTTATATATGGCTATTGAGCACGACTTGGAAATCATACCCGTACTCAACAAGTGCGACATGCCCAACTCTATGCCGGAAGAGGTTGAAGATGAGATTATTGAGCTGATTGGTTGTAAGCGCGAAGACATCATTAGAGCTTCCGGAAAAACAGGAGAGGGAGTTGACGATATTCTTCGAGCCGTCATTGAGCGCATCCCTTCGCCCGTGGGGGATCCCGAAGCGCCGCTACAAGCTCTCATCTTCGACTCCGTTTTCAACAGTTATCGTGGAATTATCGCCTATTTTAAGATCGTGAACGGTTCGATCAGAAGCGGTCAGAATGTGCTTTTTGTGAATACCGGAAGGCAGTATAAAGCGGATGAAATCGGTGTTTTGAAAATGGAGCTTTCCCCTCGCAACGAACTGCATTGCGGAGACGTAGGCTACATCGTCAGTGGCATCAAAACGGCAACGGAAGTGAAAGTCGGTGACACGCTTACAAGCCTTGAAAATCCCTGTAAAGAAGCCATTGCCGGTTTTGAGGAAGTAAAGCCCATGGTTTTTGCAGGAGTCTATCCGATAGAAACAGAAGACTTTGAGATGCTCCGTGCATCGCTCGAAAAACTCCAATTAAACGACGCCTCTCTATCTTTTCAACCCGAATCTTCGGTAGCCTTGGGCTTTGGCTTTCGCTGTGGCTTTTTGGGGCTTCTTCACATGGAAATTGTACAAGAGCGTCTTGATCGTGAGTTCAATATGAACGTGATTACCACCGTTCCCAACGTAAGTTATAAGATTTACGATAAGCACATGGAGATGAAAGAGGTACACAATCCGGCAGGAATGCCGGACGCAATGGAAATTGATCATATTGAAGAGCCCTATATCCGTGCCTCCATCATCACGCGTACCGACTACATCGGCAATATCATGTCGTTGTGTTTAGGCAAACGCGGTGAGCTGATCAAACAAGAATATGTTTCGGGCGATCGTGTCGAATTGCACTATGACATGCCTTTGGCCGAAATCGTTATCGACTTCTACGACAAACTCAAATCCATTTCCAAAGGCTATGCCTCTTTTGACTATCACCCGATAGAGTTTCGCACATCCAGACTGGTCAAACTCGACATTCTTCTCAACGGAGAGCCGGTTGACGCTCTTTCGACACTGACTCATTTCGACAACTCCGAGCGCTTCGGACGTCGTATGTGCGAAAAACTAAAAGAACTGTTACCTCGTCAACAATTTGACATCGCCATACAAGCTGCCATCGGTGCCAAGATCATTGCTCGCGAAACGGTGAAACAGCTTCGCAAAGATGTGACGGCAAAATGTTATGGCGGTGACGTAAGCCGTAAACGAAAACTGCTCGAAAAACAAAAGCGAGGTAAAAAGAAAATGAAAGAAATCGGTAACGTACAGGTGCCGCAAAAAGCATTCCTCGCTGTGCTTAAACTCGACTGACAATTAGTTGCTCTTTCGGCAACATCTCAAATAACACCTTATCCCAACCGGACGAAACAAACGCATCTATATTATCATGATTGAAAAAATCAAACAAATTCTCGCCGAAGTTCCTGCGCTTTCCGTAGAAAATGAAGCGCAGCTTGAAGAACTTCGACTGAAATACCTTAGCAAAAAAGGCCTCGTCAATCAGCTGATGGCCGATTTTCGCAATGTTGCCGCCGATCAAAAGCGAGAAGTAGGTATGCGTATCAATGAACTCAAAGACGCTCTTCAAAATCGCTTCAAAGATCTCAAAGCCCAACTCGCAACAGGAGAAGAAGATCACAGCGGACTTGACCTCACACGTACTCCCTACCCCATTTCGCTCGGCACACGCCACCCCCTCTCCATTGTCACCAAGGAAATCATAGATATATTTTCGCGTTTGGGCTTTTCATTGGCAGACGGGCCTGAGGTAGAAGATGATTGGCACGTGTTCGGTTCCATGAACTTTGCCGACGACCACCCTGCACGCGACATGCAAGACACCTTTTTCATTGAGAGTCATCCCGATGTCATCTTACGCACACATACGTCAAGCGTTCAGAGCCGTGTCATGGAAACGACTCAGCCGCCCATTCGCGTCATTTGTCCCGGCCGCGTTTATCGTAACGAAGCCATTTCGGCACGTGCCCACTGCTTCTTTCACCAAGTTGAAGGGCTCTATATAGACAAAGACGTGTCGTTTACGGATCTCAAACAAGTGCTACTCACTTTTGCGCGCGAGATGTTTGGTGCAGACACCCGAATACGTCTTCGCCCCTCTTACTTTCCTTTCACGGAGCCTTCGGCAGAAATGGATATTTCGTGCAATATCTGTGGCGATAAAGGATGTAGTTTTTGCAAACATACCGGCTGGGTGGAAATTCTTGGTTGCGGCATGGTGGATCCGGCCGTACTCGAAGCCAACGGGATAGACTCATCTGTCTACAAAGGATATGCTTTTGGTATGGGGGTAGAACGCATCACCAACTTGAAGTATCAAGTGAAAGATTTGCGTATGTTCTCGGAAAATGACATTCGTTTCCTTGATCAGTTCATGGCCGCTCATTAATTTTTACAACTCAAAAGATACACATGCTCTTGTGCCTGTACAGCAGACACAAGAGTTTTTATATTTTCAATATGATTTATATACGTCAGTTGATAGAATCTTTTCTGTCTGAACACTTCCGGCTTTCCGCGGCAGGTCAAATCGGAATTACCTCTTTTCTGTTGGTCTTTTCTCTTGTGCTGATTTCCTTTGCCGTTGTCCTGCTCTTTCTGCGGCTCATCGTGCCTCTTATCAGATGGGGCACCAAACGAACGACAAATTTAATTGATGATATTCTTCTTAATCCCAAAGTATTGACGGCATTTGGCTGGTGCATTCCTTTCTTTATTTTCGATGCACATATTTCCGACTGCTTCCCTTCGGCTTCGCCTCGTATGCTGCTCCGCGGTATACATATCATCGTTAATATCTACGGTCTGATCGCTATTATTTTATTTATTGCGGAAGTGATCAATATCGCTCATCTTTTTCTGTCAGAAAGCAAACGCTATAAAGACTATCATCTTGGCGGAATATTCCAAGCCTTCAAAATCATCATATATTGTGTCGGCGGCATCATACTTATAGCCATGCTGATCGGACAATCTCCGCTCAATATTCTCACCGGACTGGGAGCTTCCGCCGCTATCATCATGCTTGTGTTTAAGGATCCGATCCTTGGCTTTTTGGCCTCAATACAGCTCACGTCCAATCGGATGCTGAAAAAAGAGGATTGGGTGGCCATTGAAAAAATGGGGATCAATGGGAAAGTTGAAGAAGTCAGTCTTACCACCGTTAAAATTCGCAATTTCGACAACTCCATCTCCACGGTGCCTCCTTATACGCTCGTAAGCGATTCTTTTCAAAATTGGAGTGAAATGCAACAAATCGGAGCGCGCCGCGTGAAGCGAAGCTTGTACATTGACATCCACAGCATACAGCCCTGTACGGACGAAAACGGCAATGACACAACCAACCTTTCTCTTTTTCGCCGCCATGTCGAAAAAATGATCGACGACAATCCGCTTGTCATAAAGGAACTCAATCACCTCGTGCGCCAACTCGCTCCTACACCCCATGGGCTACCGATAGAAGTTTGGTTTTATCTTTCAGAAACCGACTTTCAAGTGTACGAAAATCTTGCGGCAGAATTTATGGAAAGGCTGATCGCTTCTCTTCCGCTTTTCAATTTGCGTTGCTATCAAGCCTTATCCAGCTTTGATGTGATGCAACAAAAGTGACTTACTTCTTCCGCTAAAACACGCTTTTACGCCTCTTATTGATAAAAGAAGAGGAAGAAAAGAAAAAGAAAAATGATTTTTTTCCACTTTTTCTGAAACACAGTCTTTTCTATTCACAAAAAAGGCGTAAATTTGCAGTCGATATGTCCAATATAGACTCCTATATTATAAATCTGCGTGATGCACAACACAAAGATATTGCGTTGCATTTCAAACTTGACAATGATTTCTTTGAATCAATCGGTCAAGAAGAATTTCTTGGTGGAGCATTTCAGGTAGATTTGAACATTGCGTATGGAGCTGGTGATACCTTTACTTTCCGTTACACATTCGAAGGACATGTGGAGGTTCCTTGTGATCGTTGTCTGGAAAAGGTGAGTCTTAATCTCTCTTTTCAAGAAACAATACAAATTGGATATGGCGATGAAGATAATAATGATGGAGATGCAACTGTCATTCCCTTCTCTCAGCTAACCTATGATACGGCGATGGATATGTATGAGCTGATCGTACTTAACCTTCCTCTCCAACGCATTCACCTTGCGGGAGGTTGTAATGCCGACATGCTTAGCCGCTTCTCCATGGAGGAGGATTCCGAAGACGGTGAGATCAACTTCAATTGAAAACAAGAATCCGAGCACAATTGAGCCCTATGATATTGAGGGCAACAAGTTGGCGTTTTTTAATGTGTCTTGCGATTTTTGAACCATCCACGATATTCGTACATTTTATAAATAAGATAAGAAAATGGCACATCCTAAAAGAAGACAATCTAAAACCCGTACCCTCAAACGTCGCACTCATGACAAGGCCGTTGCCCCAACGTTGGCCAAATGCGCTAACTGCGGTGCGTTCCACATCTACCACACCGTATGCCCTTCTTGCGGTTACTATCGCGGAAAACTGGCTGTCGTAAAGGAAGAGGTGGCAGAGTAATTCTTAGAAACAAGTATATGCGGTTGGAAGCCATCAAAATCGGCTGAAAACCGCATAATTTTTACAACGGTAAATTCCGGATACCGGCATCGGCCAAATAGGAAGATTGCCCGATTCGTTTCGCCTCTTGGCTTGATTACCGATCGCGGTCATTAGCTCTTTTTCATGCCAACGACAAAATCCGGAAAAACACAATCCTATCCTCATAAACTAATGGAAAAAATCAATGCTGTCATCACCGGCGTCGGTGGTTTCGTACCCGAATATGTCCTGAATAACGAAGAGTTGTCACGCATGGTCGACACCAACGACGAATGGATTATGACCCGTATCGGCATTAAAGAACGCCGTATCCTCAATGAAGAAGGTCTTGGAACAAGCTATATGGCGCGCAAAGCCGTGAAGCAACTTCTCGAGAAAACAGGAACAGATCCTCTCGAAATCGACTGTCTGATTATGGCTACAACCACTCCCGACTTTCCAATTCCCAGCACCGCAAGCATCGTGGTTGGGCGCACCGGGATGAAAAATGCCTTTTGTGTCGATTTGAATGCAGCCTGCTCCGGCTTTCTCTTCTCTATGGATATGGCAGCTTCAATGATACAAAGCGGTCGTTACAAGAAAGTGATTGTCTGTGGCGGTGATAAATTATCGAGCATCACCGACTACACCGATCGTGCCACTTGCCCGATCTTTGGTGACGGTGCAGGTGCCGTTTTGGTGGAAGGAACTACCGAAGATTTCGGTTGGAAAGATAGTTATCTCAGAACCGACGGAAAAGGCCTCCCCTACCTCTGTCTTAAAGGCGGCGGTTCGGCTTGCCCCTCTTCCTATTTCACTATTGACCACCGCATGCATACCATTCACCAAGAAGGACGAACGGTCTACAAGTTTGCGGTTACCAATATGAGTGACTCGTGTGCCCTCATTGCAGAACGCAACGGCTTGAACAATGAAAATATTACTTGGGTATTACCTCACCAAGCCAATGTGCGCATCATTGAAGCCGTGGCAAATCGACTCAATATGCCAATGGAGAAAGTAATGCTCAATATACAGCGATACGGAAACACTTCTGCCGGAACTCTCCCCCTCGCTCTTTGGGATTACGAAAAGCAACTCAAAAAGGGAGACAATATCATTCTAACCGCCTTCGGTGGTGGTTTTACATGGGGAGCTGCCTATATGAAATGGGGCTACGACGGCCAATAACCATATCACGTTAAATAAGAACAACCAATAGGCGGCCTTCGGTTTCTCTATCAAGTCCCGAAGGCCGCTTAAAATTTTTCTCTTTATGCACAAAGCTGGTTTTGTCAATATCGTCGGTAATCCCAATGTCGGCAAATCAACGTTGATGAATCTTTTGGTTGGAGAACGCATTTCCATCGCAACTTTTAAGGCACAAACCACCCGCCATCGCATCATGGGCATTATCAATAGCGAAGAGGCGCAAATTGTCTTTTCCGATACTCCCGGTGTACTCAAACCCAACTATAAGTTGCAGGAATCCATGTTGGCCTTTTCGGAAGGAGCTCTACAAGATGCCGATGTGTTGCTCTATGTTACCGATGTTGTTGAAAAAGTCGATAAAAACGCAGATTTTATTGGCAAAGTGAAGCGCATGCAAGTTCCCATTCTTTTGCTGATCAACAAGATTGATCTTTCCGATCAATCTACGGTAGAACGTCTGATCGAAGAATGGAAAGAAGTGCTTCCACAGGCGGAGGTTTTTCCGATTTCGGCACAAGCCAAATTCAATGTAGACAATGTTCTCAACCGTATCAAGCAGTTATTACCGGAATCTCCCCCCTATTTCGACAAAGATCAGTGGACGGATAAACCTGCTCGTTTTTTTGTAACCGAGATCATTCGTGAAAAGATTCTGCTCTATTATGACAAGGAAATTCCTTATGCCGTAGAGGTGGCTGTTGAAGAGTTTAAGGAGAGCGAACGAAATATACATATTCGCACTATTATCTATGTAGAAAGGGATAGTCAAAAAGGAATCATTATCGGACATAAAGGCGTCGCATTGAAAAAAGTATCTTCTGAGGCTCGAAAAACATTGGAAAAATTTTTCCAAAAAAGTATCTATCTTGAAGTTTTTGTCAAAGTAGATAAAGATTGGCGTCACAATGATCGCCGACTGGAAGCTTTTGGTTATCGCCTTGATTAAAAACTTAATGTTATCGCTCATTCCTCCTCTATTGCATAATACTCCAAAGGTTTTAGTTGGTGCTCGACCGGCTAAATCCTTTTGCTTGATGAGAAATTCTTTTTATTGTTGTCCGATAAACTTTGGAACGGCATAACTTTCTTTCCCGAAGCTCTGTATAATGGTACTTCGGGATTTCTTTTTCAGAAAGCGAGCCTCTCCTAATCAAATAAAGATGCTGCCGGTGCTTTTCCATGAAACCGACGAAACGGGATAGCAAGTTCGCAGCAAAAACACCTCAATCTCCTCCGCGATGTACTCAAATGCACTTTTGGGTGCACATCAAACGTGTTTTTAAGGGAGAAATGGCTCTTTATGTGGTTCATCCGACATTCCGCGTGATGGAAGCGTGGTAGTGTCCGAAAAAGTGTGTAAGATTCTCCTCCCTCTTCCCCGCTTGGGGTACCCCAAGCGGGGGAGGAAATTTGTGGTGTCGATTTTATGATTATCGTTTTATCTTATCGTCCATCCTCTGAAATAG
>NZ_RQYI01000030.1 GCF_003859795.1 Alloprevotella sp. OH1205_COT-284
AAAATCACGGGATTTTCCAAACAAAATTGTCCAATCCGAGAAAAAGAACGGATTGGACAATTTTATAAGAGGATTTTGCAGAGGTCTCAACAGGTGAAGAGAAAGAGGGGAGGGCAGGCGGCAGCTGTTATTTTATCTTTGAAATTTGGGAGGAGGCGATAAATGATAAATAATGACCGTAAATTTTGTTAGATCAAAAGTTTATATTATTTTTGCACAAGAACGCTAATCGATGTTTTATTTCGTTTTTGAGCGGCGAAAAGAGAAACTTCAACAAAAGCTCGCTACCGATAAACCCGACAACACCGATGTCATCGGTCGATATGCATTTCTCAAAACGTTTTCCCAACTTATTCATGCAAGACAATCAGATTTACGACTATCTCTTATCTCACGGAGTCAAAGGCTCTGTGCAGCGTGTGGCGGTGATGAAGTATTTGCTCGAACATCACACCCACCCCTCTGTCGATGAAATCTACAACGACTTGGTCAGAAAATTGCCCACCCTTTCAAAAACGACCATTTATAATACGTTGAAACTCTTCGTGGATCAAGGCGTCGTTCGCATGCTTACCATTGATGGTAAAAACGCGAACTTCGACGGCGACACTTCCGAGCATGCCCACTTCTTTTGCTTCGGTTGCGAAAAAATATATGACATACCGCAGTCGAAAACGAATTGCGAGCAAGAAATCTCTTTGCCCGGTGGGTTTAAGGCAGAGCAGACGGAACTCTATTATAAAGGCTATTGTCCGGCTTGTCTGACAAAACGAGATTGCTGATGCAATCTTCGGCCTTGTATGGGGATAGGCATGTTCTGAATTGTGATGAACTTGGATAAATTGTGAATGTTTTCAGAATAATGCCGATTGAATCGAAAACCGAGAATTTGACCATTTGAAAGTGACGGCTAAATGCCGAATATACAAGGGGAAAGTTCGGTTGATAGTATGCAGAGTGATATGCCGACATGAGAAAAAAGCATTTTTTTGAGTCCGAAAATAGTATATGTGTCGTTATAGACGTGTTTTTTTTCGAAAACATTTGATGGGTTTGGAAAAAATACTAACTTTGCAAGTGAAAAAGCTAACTAATTCAATTTTAATTTTTATGACTATGAAGTTTAAAACTCTTTTTGTGACAGCTCTTGCAGCCGTTACGCTTGGTGCTTCTGCACAAAATGACAAGCCCAAGTACGAATTTAACCCCTATTGGTCAGTTCAGCTCCAAGGTGGTGCAGGTTACACGGTTGGAGGTGCCGACAAGTTTACCGACTTGATCACCCCCGCTGCTGCTGTTTCTGTTGGCTATCGTTTTGCTCCGGCAGTCGGTGCTCGTCTCCATCTCAGCGGATGGCAAGGCAAAGGCGGTTGGGATAAGGGTACTCAAACCTATGAATGGACTTATGGCCAGGCCGGTCTTGATGCAGTTGTTGATCTTTGCTCGATCTTCAAAGGCTACAATCCCAATCGTTGCGTGAACGTAAACGCCATCGTTGGTCTTGGCTACATCCGTGGTTTTGAAAATGACGATGCCATGGCTTGGAACAAGTCGGGCAGCAAACCCCAATTCCGCAATCTTTGGAATGACAACGTGGATCTTCTTGCCGGTCGTGCCGGTTTGCAAGTAGACTTCCGTCTTAACAAGCGTCTTTCTTTGAATGTTGAAGGTCTTATGACGGCTACCGGTGAGAAATTCAACTCTAAGAGCGGTGACGATATGGACTACCTCTTCAACGCTTTCGGTGGAGTGACCTATCGTTTTGGCAATTTCGATGCAGAGCCTGTTAATACTTATGTACCTGCTCCTGTTGTGCCTGCTCCTGCTCCCAAACCTGAGCCTGCTCCCGCTCCCAAACCCGCTCCCAAACCTGCTCCTGCTCCCAAACCTGCTCCTGCTCCTGTTAAAAAGGAACTCACTCAGAATGTGTTCTTCCAAATTAACTCTGCGAAGATCTCTGCAACTGAGCTCATCAAGGTGAACGAAGTAGTGGCATTCCTCAAACAAAATCCCGAAACCAAGGTGGCTATCACGGGTTATGCAGACAAGGGAACCGGTAACGCTACGATCAACAAGCGTATCTCCATACAACGTTCTAACGCTGTGTTCAAAGAACTCGTTAAGCAAGGTATTGCTGCCGGTCGTATCATGAAGGATGCTAAGGGTGACACCGTACAGCCTTTCAAGAACAACGATGACAACCGCGTGGTAATCTGCATTGCCGAATAATTGCAGTTTCTTGATATAAAATAAAGTAAAGAGTCCGATTTATATCGGGCTCTTTTCTTATGCTTGGGGCGGATTATTTCTGTCGGAGAGGTGTGAGGACTGCGGTGAGAGTGAAACCGATGAGAGAGTGAGGCGAATGTCGAAAAGAGAAAAACCGGAGGAGCGCGAAAAAAGAATTCTTGTTGAGAGAGCCTTCTGTTGGAGTGTGAAAATGCTTTTTGACGATTTTGGGGTGCGATTTCTGTCCGAAGCGTAGCCGAAATCGTTCAAAACGGCTGTGTAAATGCTATTCCTTTCCTCAAAAACTCCTTCCTTCAAAAAAGTTTCCTTATCTTTGACGAAGATAAAGGGCGGATTTGAAAAAGTTTTCTGCTTGAAAGAAAAGGAATTTCATCTTTGAGATAGAAAGATGATCGAAAGGAAGAAAAGACGCATATCGGTCGAATCTCCGATAACGATAACTCCTGAATAGACTAAACAGAGAAAATTCAAACATAGAATATGAAACAAGCTACTGGAAAATTGGGTGTCTTATGTGTCGGTCTCGGTGCTGTCACCTCCACTTTTATAACGGGAGTCCTCATGGCTCGAAAGGGGCTGGCCAAACCGGTGGGTGCCATGACGCAGTATGACAAAATACGTGTAGGCTTCGGTGATGCCGAAAAGTACCTCAAATATGATGAAATCATTTCTCTTGCTTCATTGGACGATCTCGTTTTCGGAGCATGGGACGTGTATCCCGAAAATGCTTTTGAAAGTGCTGTTAATGCCGATGTGCTTCGTGCCAAAGATATTATGCCGGTAGCCGACGAACTGAAAGCGATTAAACCCATGTCGGCGGTGTTCGACAAGCGTTTTGCCAATCGTCTTGATGGCGATAATGTGAAGCCCTTGAATAACCGTTGGGAGATGATGGAAGCGATACGCGAAGACATCAGAAGGTTTAAGAAAGAAAACGGCTGCGAGCGTGTGGTTGTTTTGTGGGCTGCTTCCACCGAGGTGTATGTGCCGGTAGATCCGGCAGTGCATCATCGGCTTTCGGATCTTGAAGCCGCGATGAAGGCCAATGATACCGAACGCATTGCCCCTTCCATGTGCTATGCTTATGCGGCTTTGGCGGAAGGAGCACCTTTTGTCATGGGAGCACCCAATACGACGGTAGACATTCCTGCCATGTGGGAGCTGGCCGAACAAAAGCAAATACCGATTGCCGGAAAGGATTTCAAAACCGGACAGACATTGATAAAGAGTGGTTTCGCCCCCATTATCGGCACACGTTGCTTGGGGTTGAACGGTTGGTTTTCCACCAATATATTGGGAAATCGTGACGGATACGTCTTGGACGAACCTGCCAACTTCCGTACAAAAGAAGTTTCCAAACTCTCAACCCTCGAAAGTATCCTCGTAGGTGAAGAGCAACCCGATCTCTACGCAGATTATTACCACAAAGTACGCATCAATTATTATCCTCCGCGAGGTGATGACAAAGAAGGTTGGGATAATATTGATATATTCGGGTGGATGGGCTATCCGATGCAGATCAAAATCAATTTCCTCTGTCGTGATTCCATTTTGGCCGCTCCGCTTTGTTTGGATCTTGTATTGTTGATTGATGCTGCCGCCCGCGACGGTCGCTATGGCACGCAGCGTTTCCTCAGTTTCTTTCTCAAAAGTCCGCAACACGACTATTTGCAAGGCGAAGTTCCCGTCAATCATTTGTTCAAGCAATACGTCATGCTCAAAAACGCCATTCGGGAAATGGGAGGCTATGAGCCTGATGAAGCAATGGACTAAGCGAGTTCTCCTCAAAAAAAACGTATTATGTTATTTTTTGTGTCTGTGAAGAAGATATTCAAAAGAAATGCGTAAATTTGTTCGCTGTATAAAATAGATGTGTGGGGTTGTTTCTTTTGAGTTGAAACTTTTGTAATCTCGCACCCGAAACGACAATAATTATCCGAATATAACTTTCTACGCAATGAAATTCGTCATTTCCAGCAGTCTCCTTTCTCAGCGGCTTCAAACTCTCGGACGTGTGATCGCCTCAAAGAACAGTATGCCCATTTTGGATAACTTTCTTTTTCAAATCGAAAACAATCGTTTGACGCTCACTGCATCCGATAATGAAATTACCCTTCGCACCACCATTGAACTTGTGGAAAGCGATGCCAATATTGACTTCACCGTCAATGCCAAAACCATTCAGGAGGCCATCAAGGAAATCCCCGAACAGCCCATGGAGTTTGTGGTCAGTCCCGACAATCTCGAAATCACCATACATTACCAGAACGGGCATTATACGCTCATGGGAATGAGTGCGGAGGAGTATCCTTTGGTCAAGGAGCTTGAAGGAGATATTTCCAGTTTGGTGATTGATGCACAGCGTTTGTACGGCGGTATCAATCGTGCCTTGTTTGCTGCTTCCGACGATCCTTTGCGCCCTGTGATGACCGGCATATTCTTCGACTATCACTCGAACGGCCTCTCCATCGTTGCCTCCGATAGCAGAAAACTGGCTTGTACCCGTATGCTCGACTATTCCATCGACGGCGCAACGTCGTTCATCTTGCACAAGAAACCGGCAACGATCATCAAAGGTATTCTTCAAAAAGAAATCGGTGATGTTTCGGTGCATTTCACCAAACGCAATGCGACCATAGAGAGTGAAAACTATCGCCTTTCTTGTCGTCTGATCGAAGGAAACTTCCCCAATTACAACAGTGTCATTCCGCAGAGCAATCCCAATCTCGTAACCGTCAATCGCGGTGCGATGATTTCCGCTTTGCGTCGTGTGCTGATTTTCTCCAATATCGGAAGTCCGCTTGTGAAGCTCCACATCGAACCCGGTCGTGTGGTGCTTTCCGCACGCGATACCGACTATGGCCGTTCGGGAGAAGAGTCTTTGCTTTGCGAATATGTAGGCATGCCGATGAACATCGGCTTCAAGGGAACCTTGTTGATGGATATGCTCAACAACTTAGAGGGTGAGGAAATCATCATCCAATTGGCCGACCCCTCGCGTGCAGGTGTCATTGTGCCATCCGTACAGCAAGAGAACGAACATGTCCTCATGCTCCTCATGCCCATGATGCTGAACGAGTAGACGCTGCGAATTTAACATCATCGTGTTTTTCTCAGTTTGATCTCCGTTTCAATTAGCTCTCAAAATACATCGCAAACTCGGCCGCCCGCCCCGATTGGTTTCTACTGAAAGGGGAACGGTAGATTTTGCGATGTATTTCATATTGAAACAGCCGATAGCAAGACAGTTGTGCTTCATCGTATCTTGACTTGCTCTCTCTGTCTTTATCTCAATCGGTCAGCGGTCTGTATGATACAATAATATCTTATAAATAAGGTTTCCTTTCATCTTCTCAAATGCCGGACACTGCGAGCTGCTCACGGTTTCACGGCGAAGACTTATTTCGTTTTATTTATGCAAGGCAAACACATCGTTCTCGGTATTACGGGCAGTATTGCCGCCTATAAGGCTTGTACCCTCATTCGTCTGCTTGTCAAGGCCGGTGCGGAAGTACAAGTGGTCATCACCCCTTCCGGCAAACAATTTATCACCCCTCTCACGCTGGCGACGTTGAGCCGAAATGCCGTGGTGAGCGAGTTTTTCGATCGTAATGACGGCTCTTGGCATAGCCATGTCGATCTCGGTGTTTGGGCAGACCTCATGCTTATTGCTCCGGCTTCCGCCTCCACGATCGGAAAAATGGCACATGCCATAGCCGACAATATTCTTCTCACCACTTATTTGTCGATGAGAGCCCCCGTCTTTGTCGCTCCTGCCATGGACTTGGATATGTATAAGCATCCTTCCACCCAAGCCAATATCGAACGTTTGCGTTCGTTTGGCAACCACATCATCGAGCCGGCCGAGGGGGAGTTGGCCTCGTCGCTCGTCGGCAAAGGCCGCATGGAAGAACCCGAAGCCATCTTTGAATATATTGCTCAATATTTTTCCTCCAACGAATCCACGTCCGACTCATCTTTCTCCGATGCCGTTTCCTGCGCTTCTTCCGATGTTTCTTTGTCTGACGTTTCCTTTTCTTCCCCGATGAGTGGTTCTCGCAAGAAGGTGCTCATCACCGCAGGGCCTACTCATGAGCGCATAGACCCCGTCCGATTTCTCGGCAATCATTCTACCGGCAAGATGGGTTTTGCCCTTGCCGAGAGCTGTGCACGACAGGGTTGGGAAGTGGAATTGGTGACCGGCCCCGTTCATCTTTCCTCAGATCATCCTCTCATTCGGCGCACCGATGTCGAGAGTGCCATTCAAATGCACGAAGCGGCCATCCGCATCTTTCCCGATTGCGATGTCGCCATTCTTTGTGCTGCCGTGGCCGATTTTATGCCGAAACAGGCGGAAACTACAAAAATCAAACGCGAAACCACCGGCGAATGGAGTATGACGTTGGTGCCTACGCCCGATATAGCTCGCGAACTCGGCCGCCTCAAACGCTCCGATCAACTTCTGGTGGGGTTTGCTCTCGAAACGAACGACGAGCAGAAAAACGCCCATGAAAAACTGCAACGCAAAAATCTCGACTTCATTGTGCTCAATTCCTTGCGCGACAAAGGAGCCGGTTTTGGCGGCGACACCAATAAAATCACCATTATCGACGCCGACGGCACCGAACAGCCCTATCCTCTGCAAAGCAAGCATGCCGCGGCCGATGAGATCATTCGCCATTTATGCAAAAAACTGTCTTGATTTTTCTTTGTGCGCTTTGTGTATTGGGCTTTGTTCCGCTGATGACAAAAGCGCAAGAGCTCGATGCCCGCGTCACGATCAATCATCAGCAAGTACAAGGCACGAGTACGGCCGTTTTCGACAACTTGAAGCAATCGCTTTCAGAGTTCATCAACGATCGGCAGTGGACAAATCTGCAATTTCGCCGCTCCGAGCGCATCTCCTGCTCGTTCAATCTGACCATTCAAAAGTTTGACGAAACCGACCACCGTTTTGAGGGCGTACTCACGGTCACCGCCACTCGTCCCGTTTTCAATTCCTCCTACACTACCACCATGTTTTCCACGCGCGACGGACAATGTGTGTTTCGTTTTCAGGAATTTGACAAACTCGAATTCAGAGCGGACAACATCGACAACGATCTCACGGCCATCATCGCCTACTACGCTTATCTCATCATCGGCTTCGACCTCGACACCATGTCGCCCAAGGGCGGAACCGACGCCTTGCAAACCGCACTCGATATTTGCAACAATGCGCAATCTTTGTCGTTGTCGGCCAAAGGTTGGAAGCCTTTCGACGACGGCAAGAACCGCCATGCCATTGTCAGCGACTGTTTGGACGGAGCCATGGAACCTTTTCGCCTCATGCAATACAAGTATCACCGCGAGGGACTTGACGTTATGGCCGAAAACTCCGAGCGCGGTCGTGTCGGCATCACCGAAGCCTTCGACCTCTTGGCAAAAGCAAGAGAGAACAAAAGCATGAGTATGCTGCCGCAGTTGTTTTGCGAGTATAAGGCCGATGAAATCGTCAATATCTACAAAGGAAAGGCCACGCAAAAAGAAAAAGATACGCTCATTCTTTTGCTTGGAAAAATCAATGCTTCAAAAAACTCCACTTGGTCAAGAATTAGAAATTGATTTATGCTCACCACACTTCACATCAGCAACTATGCACTCATTGAGCATTTGGAGCTCGATCTGGCGCAGGGTTTCAGTGTCATCACGGGCGAAACCGGCGCCGGTAAAAGTATCATTCTCGGAGCTTTGGGGTTGCTGCAAGGCCAACGTGCCGATGCCAAATCCATCAAGAGCGGTGCCACGAAATGCGTCGTAGAAGGCGTATTTTCCATTAAAGGGCTGGGCGTGGAAACCATTTTGCAAGATGCCGATGTCGATCAAGACGACGACACGCTCACGGTGCGGCGCGAAATCACGGCGGCCGGCAAGAGTCGGACGTTCATCAACGACACCCCCGTCACGCTCTCTCTGCTTCGAGAGGTAAGCATGTTGCTCATCGATATTCATTCTCAGCATCAGAACCTCCTTCTTTCCCACGAAACCTTTCTCATCGACACCCTCGACAGCGTTGCCGGCAATGCCGCTCTTTGTTCCGACTATGCCGAAGCCTTTCGGGCATATACCGCCGCTCATCAGGAGTTGAAGATGTTGCAGGAGAGCGTTCGCAAGCATGCCGAAGAACAGGAGTTTCTTTCTTTTCAACTGAACCAACTCGATGAAGCCCGCCTCGACGCCGACGAACAAGCCGGGTTGGAAGAAGAAAGTGCAACCCTTTCTCATGCCGAGGACATCAAAACCGCTTTTTGTCAAGCCGCCGCCGCTTTGCAGTCCGACGAGTCCGATGTGTCTTCCGCCCTGCGCAGTGCCGCCTCCATGCTTTCGGGTGTGGAGCGATACATTGCCGCCGCCGGCGATTTGGCCGACCGCCTCACCAGTGTGCGCATAGAAGTCGAAGACATTCTTTCCGATGTGGAGCGTAAGGCCGACGACACCGAATTCAATCCCGAAAGATTGGCTTTTGTCAATGACCGCCTTTCCACAATCTACGCCTTGCAGAAGAAACACAAGGTCGACACGGTGCGAGAACTGTTGGAGATTGCCGACGATTTGCGGCGCAAACTCGATGAAATCGAAAATGCCGACGATCATCTCCGACAAGCCGAAGCTGCGCTCCGCGAAGCACACCGACAACTCAAAGCCGTCGGCGAACGTCTGACGCTTTCTCGTCGTCGTGCCGCCGTCGAAGTGGAGCAGTCCCTTGTCGAACGGCTTCAAAATCTGGGTATGCCCCATTTGCAGTTGGCGTTTGAGTTCTCTACTCGTCAGCAACCCGATCGCACGGGCTACGACAGCCTGCGCTTCCTCTTTTCGGCCAACAAGAAAGTTGCCCCTCAGGATGTGGCACAGACGGCTTCGGGCGGTGAAATCGCAAGACTCATGCTCGCCTTGAAAGCACTCATCGCCGAAAAGAAAAACCTGCCGACAATCATTTTCGACGAAATCGACACCGGAGTGAGTGGCACAATGGCCGAGCGCATGGGGCTGGTCATGCAACAAATGGGCGCCAACGCACAAGTCATCTGCATCACTCACCTTCCGCAAATCGCCGCTCTTGGCTCGGCACACTATCGCGTTCACAAACAAGAGAGCGAAGCCGGCACCACCTCCCACATCGTGCCGCTCTCTTCCGAAGAGCGCATCGACGAAGTGGCCAAAATGCTGTCGGGGGCAGCAATCACCGAAGCCGCATTGGCCAATGCGCGCGAATTGCTGGGACATTTCCGCTGATCGTTTCCGCTTTTCCCTTTTTTCTTCTTTTTGATCATAGGTATAAACTTTTGCACCACCCATTCATGAAAAAAATACTCTTCCTCCTTTTCCTGCTTCCGTTGATGCTCACCGCTCAGAAAGCTCCCGATGCCAACAAAGCCGTTGTCAATCTCATTGCCTACGACGAAAAGGGCGATGTCTTGCATTCCGCCTACGGCTATTTCTCTTCGCCCGACGGCGAGATCATCGCGCCGTTTCACGCCTTCAAGGGCGCGGTGCGTGCCGAGATTGTCGATGCCGCCGGTCGTCGTGCCGTTGTTCGGCGCATTCTCGGCGCGTCGAGTTTGTACGACGTGGTGCGGGCTTCTACCGACATTCCCACCAAGAAACTCCCCTTCCTCTCTCCTTGCCCGACGCCGGGCATCATCGGTCAGAGCGATATTTGGCAAACGTTCTATACCAACAACAAGAAAGAGAAACCCCTCGCCACCTCCGTCGTGGCCGTCGATGCGTTCGACAGCTATGCTTATTACACCATTTCCACGCCCAACGAAGAGCGTTTCGTCGGTTGTCCCGTGGTCAATGGTGAGGGCAAAGTCATCGGACTGATGCAGAAAAACATCACCAAAAACGCCCTCACGGCCTGCGCCGTCGATATTCGCACGGCCGATTCGCTCGCCGTCACCACTGCCGCCGTGTTCAACAGCGACCTCAACGACATCAAGATACCGAAACAAATCCCCGTCGCTTCCGAGGCAGAAGCCTTCTCTTATCTCTACATGGTGTTGCGTTCGGCGACCGATTCCGTGTTGAAAACCACCGCTGTTTCCGATTTCATGGCGGCCTATCCCGACAACACCGACATCTACGGCGAAATGGCCAACTATCATGCCGCCCGCAATCGGTTTTCGGCTGCCGATAGCACCTTGCGGAAAGGCATCGCGCGCGGCGGAGACTTTGTGGCCGATCTCTATTTGTTGCAATCCGAGCTCATGCAAGGCAAGGTGGAACGCATGGGCACGGAGGTGTACCCTTCGTGGAATCTCGAAACGGCACTTGCCGCCGCCGAGAAGGCCTATTCGCTGCAACCCCGTCCTCGCTATCTTTTGCAACAAGGCACGGTGCTCTATGCCCTGCAACGGTTCAAAGAGGCGCATGAGAAGTTTTCGCTCGTCAATCGTTCGCCGCTCGCCAACAGTCGCTCGTTTTTGTATGCCGCCATGGCTTTGGAGAGCGACAGCGGCGATGTAGCCTCAATCGTGACTTTGCTCGACAGCGCCGTGGTGTATAGCCCCAAACCCTACACGCAGGAAGTGTTGATCCCTCTCTTCAAACGTGCCAAACTGCTTGCCTCCATGGGCGACTTTCGCAAGGCTGCCGCCGACCTGACCGAATACGAGAAAGTGGCCGGAGTCGACAATCTCAATGCCTATTTCTATTTTTGGCGGAGCGAGATCGAGAAAAACGGACGCATGTTCCAACAAGCTCTCGATGACTTGACGACCGCCGTGTCTGTTGCCAAAACTTTGCAGGACAAGGAAACTTATCTCACGGAAAAAGCCTTTTTGTATCTGCAAGTCAATTTGCCCGATGAGGCAGTCGCCACTGCGCGGGAAGTGTTGAAGCTGAATGCCGAAAGTGCCGATGCCCACAAAATCATCGGCGTCGCCATGGTGGAGAAGAAACAGAAACGAAAGGCACTCGAACACTTCAAGAAAGCGCAGGCTTTGGGCGATGAAAACGCCGCCGAACTCATCGCGAAATATAAGTTGCGCTGAACCGCGGACAAGGATAGAAAAACATCTTCTTTTGCGCCCTTCCGATAGCAACGACACTCTTCCGCCGACAAGTACTGAGGTTTTTTCGGTGCTTCCGTGGCAAGGTGTTTCGCGCTTTTCTTCCGCGAAGGGAGCGAAGAGGGAGAAACAACGGTGTCGCCAAGGACGTTTTCCGAATTGGGCGTTTTTTTTCCGAAATCCCTTATTTTTCCCCTGTTTTTTTGTTTTTGCCGTTTTGCCTCCGCTAAATCGTCTATCTTCCTGATTTTCTGCATTTTTCTTGCGAAGGCAAGTGAAGGCAAACTTTTAGGGGATTTTTCAACAGGCTGAAATTCAAAGTCTTCCGGTGAAGGCAAAAAGCTTGTTTCCTTTCACTTACTTCCGCTAAGCAGCGCGTGAAAACCGCATTTGTCGAGGGTGTGAAGGCAAAAAATCAATGCAACGATTTGTCTGTCAGGTTGTTGGAAATCCTGTTTTTATTTTGCCTTCACTTGCCTTCGCATGAAATGGGTTGATATTCAGTAATTTGTCTTGTTTTGCGAAGGCAGTGAAGGCAAAAACTAATGACAAGGGATACGCGCGTGCGCGCGAGGGAGGAGAAAATTGTGGCATCGACATGCACCGAAAGTAGCACTTCCTCCGAGCCGGAAAAAAATATCTCCAATGTAGAAAATTCTATCTCCAATGCCGATTTTTCTATCTCCCATGTTTTTGGGGAGAGTGGTGTTGTGAGGGTGGGGCAGAGAAGAGAGGGAGCGGACGAAAGGTGTGGGCAGTCTTTGGTGTTGGCTGTGTTTTGGGAGATGCAAAGATGCAGACTTCGGAAAATGACATTCCCACTTTTCGTTTACCACTCGAAATGATGCTTTGTTTATTTTTTTTAGTCTTTATTTGGGAGAAAGAGAAAAAGAAAATTATATTTGCACTAAAATTGCACATATTGTTATCTCCATCGTTTTGAGTATCATGCGATTTTCGACCGGACTGATATTTAGCTGTCGGGTAGAGTGCTCCCGAATGTATTTTGTTCCGGTGTGAGAAGAAAACCGGTTTCTTCGATGCTTTCTTCTCCGAAGTTGCATGGTCAAAAACTTTTACGGAGAAATCGTTCACATTCCATTCGTCATTAAAAACAAAATTATTCTTCGATGAAACTATCTTTACGTTTTTGGACGTTCATGCTCTGTTGTGTCGTGAGCATCTTGTCCGCCACGTCCGCCACGTTGTCCGAACTGCGTAGCGGCGGCGTTTTTACGATTAAGTCTGCCATTGGCAATAGGTATCTCTGCGAAACCGACAAGCACGAATTGAATGTACGTGCGGAATTGGGAGACGACGCCCTTTGGTTTATCAAAAGCATAGATGGAAAGTTCTATGTTTACAACGCCAAAACCGGTCGCAGTCTTCCCTCTTCGGGCAAAGACAACACCGTTTTGAGCACCGTCATGAGATGCACCGACTATTTTTTCAGAGAAAAAGGATCGGGGAAATTTACGATCAGTTGGAATAAAAATTTTGAAAACGGCTCTTGCCTGAACGTTCCCGACACCATAGATATCGTGCTCAAAGGCAATGGCAACACTACGTCGGCCGATTGGATTGTTGAAGTCCCCACTGCTTCCACCGCTTCTGTGACCGCAGTCCGCCAACGCTTCATGACCCATTTGGGCTATACGCAAACGCCGGAACCGGGTAGAATCTATCGCTTGGTAAATGCGGCTTATACGGATCGTTGCCTCGACTTCTCAGGAAATGAGCTGTTTGGGGCTGTTGTCGTTCCCAATTTACACACCCAGTTGTGGACTTTTGAAAAAGACGGTAATCGCTGGATGATCAAAAATGCCGTGAGCCAAAAAATCGTTGGCAACGCGGCCGGAACGAGTCAGTATTATCATCTTGGCGACCAAAATTCCTATTTTACGGCCGGCATTTCCACTGATTGGCTGCCGACGCTCACTTTCCAAGGCAGGCACACCGGTTTTCACTGCGCAGCGTCGCGAGGGCATCATGTCGTGGGTTGGACAAGCAACTCTTGGGCTTCTCATTGGTATTTGCAACCTGTCGATGTTCCTCAGTCTGAATTGACGGAGTCTCGCAGTAAATATCAATTGATGGAAAACGTCAACTCCGATCGCACGCGCTACAACAATCTCTTGTCCGAGTTCTTCGAAGACAAAGCCTGCACGATGCTGAAAGCAGCCTATGCCGGCTATACCGATTCGCAACTGCGTGACGCAATGACGAGTAGAGGATTACCCATCGTTTTTGCGGACATGGCCGTGAAGGTGAAAAAAGACCAATGGAATGCCAATGACAGTGAGGCCAATCGTTTGGAAAAGAGCTTTCGCATTGCGGAATATCCTGCACATAGCGACCACGAAAAATGGGCACAAAGCAACGAGTTGATGCGCACAAGCTTTAAGTATTCCGTGCTGACCAATCCCACCGGCATCACGGGCGAAACCGGCGAAATGGCCTTGATCTTCGTTGATCGTCCCGCTCCTGCCGGCACGACGTTCAGATTGCAGCTCGTCGAAGGATTCAGCCCGACGGGACAGTTCGTGGATTTGCACGAAGGGGTCAATGCCGTCAGCATTCAAGGCAAAAAACACTTGTATGTTTACTACAATGTGGACGATGTAAACAAAAAGTTGGCCGAAGCTCCCAATATCAAAATCCACATTGAGGGACTGCGTGCCAATGGCTGTTACGACATGGAACGTCACAACAACGAGGACTGGAAAAAAATGCGAACCCTCAAATCGCACGGCTTCCTCCAAGACGAGGTGATCCGCATGAAGTCGAAAAGAACGTGTTTCAGCTTTCACCTCAGCGGAGTGGAAGAGCAAGAGGATAAAGGCGAATGGAATTATGGCGGCAAAGACATGGGCATTGAAGGAGTGCTCGGACTTTGGGATGAGGTCAGCGACATGGAGTTGGATCTCCTCAGCGTTGAAAAATTTGAAGATCGCTTCAACTGTTTGCTGTTTGCAGCTTCCAATGTGGGGCTTTATGCTACAAACTACGGAACATATTATGGTACGGTCAGCTCCTTGTTCAGCTACAAACACTTGAAAGGCGGCGGCGAGAACTACAATGGCGGAAACCTTTGGCCGATAGCTCACGAAGTCGGCCACCACTTCCAACAACTTTTCAATATCGCCGGAAGTCTTGAAAGCTCCAACAATCTGTTTTCGAACATTGCCATTTGGCGCACCGGAAGAAATGTGCGCCGTGGAGAGCCGCACCAAGACATCATTGATCACTACAACAATGGCGGCAGCTGGATGGATGCGGGCATCGGCCGCAGAATGCACATGTTTTGGCAACTTTGGCTCTACTACGTGGAACTCGGCCACAAACCTACGTTCTTCAAAGAACTGATCGACAAATTGCGCAAAGAACCCATTCAAGGCGACAACGCCAATACCGATATGTTCCGCTTCGCACGTTTGTGCAGCGATGTGGCGCAAGAGGACTTGACCGAATTTTTCACGCTCTATGGCTTCTTCAAGGAGCATGGAGAGCAAATTTTGGTGAAATGGGGAGATGATTTTTATGATGGACATTATTCTCCCCAATATATACGCGTCGATCAAGCCGATATCAATGCTACCATCGCACACATGCAGCAATATCCCGTCAAACGCAATAACCTATTTTTCATCGACGAGCGCATCCGCCCCATTCCGGTGGACATTCCCGGCGTGCCTCCCGGCACCGTGCGTTGGGGGACGACGGCTTCGGCCACTCCCGGTGATGCCGCAGAAGTGGGCGATGTGGGACACTACACCGATTTCGGAAAACAACAGCAAACGCAAGCCGCACCGGCCGATGTAAGGCTCATCGGTCGCAGTGTCATCGTTTCCGGAGAGGGAGCCGTGGGCTACAAAGTGTATGACAAGTCGAACAAGCTGATCATGATTTCCAATCGCAATCGCTTCGTTCTGCCTGAAAATGTGGCCTTGGCCGATCTCATCGTGAAAGTAGGCGGTGGCAACGGAGAAGACGTGGAGATCATCAAGGAAGGACGAGTGTTGCCGCAATATGTGGTGACAGACAATACGACCACACCCTTTGATAACACTGCTAAAATTGTGCTCTCTACCAACTATGACGCCCCGGAAGCACCTTATTACATTCGCCTCACGCCCGATGCGTCGGCTTTCTTGAATGCCAACACGGCATATACGGCTAACGTCGAACAAAAGGGTAAGTTCGCTTTCTTTGCCGGAGAGCAAAACGGACAATACTACATATACAGCATCGATGCACGCAAATGGTTGGGATATAAGAACCGCGATAACGGTCAAAATAAAGTCCTTTTGTCTGCTCAATTTGTCGATGCAAGACCTTGGAACGTAGTGTCCGAAGGACAGTGGAATAACGCTTTCGACATCAAACCGCTGGACGAAAATATCGGTTGGAACTGGTACGGAGGAAAGACCAACCCCCACACAAGCATGGGATTCTTTTCCACTACCGATGACAACTCTTCGTGGACGCTCGTTCCGGCTACTCCTAAAACGGAATTGACTGAGTTGATCCTCCGCTCCGAGGAGCTTTTGGCAAAAATGGGAGTGGGCTATCCCAATGCACAATCGCAGGCTCGTCGCGCCCTCCAAGCGGCGATCCAAGCGGCAAAGGCTTCTTCTGCTCCCACGGCAGGAGAGGTGGAAGCCTTGCGTAGCGCAAAAACGAATTATCAAAATTCTACTGTCGAACTCGCGATGCCCGAAGAAGGAAAGGCCTATCGCATTCGTCACTTCTTGGGACGGTTCATTGCCAACGCTCAGACTCATGAGGGAAGTACTCCTCGTCCGATTTCGATGAGCGATGCCGAAGACAATACGACGGTTTGGGTGGCACAGCGCGCCGCCGACGGAAAACTCTGCTTGGCTTCCGGTTTGGGCACCGGCTGTTTGAGCTCTTCCCGTTCGGGAAATCGCGGAGAACTGCACGATCACGCCAATGGTTTCCAATTTGCACGCGGCAGTCGCTTCGCCACGCTCTATCTGCGCACCAATAATGTCAGCCTTTCCGGAGCGAAAGGCAAGAGCTTCCTCGAATCCATCAACAATCATCAAGGAGGAAACGGCAACAAAGATTGGGGTACGGACTTCTATCTTGACGAAGTGCCCGATTATGCCTATGTGATCAATGTGCGTGCCGGCGTCAATGGCAATTATGCCACACTCAATCTTCCCTTCGCCGTCATTCTCCCCGAAGGTCTTGTGGCCAACAAGGTGGTGCAGGAGGGAGATCTGCTGAAACTTTCTCCGCTTTTTGAAGCTTCCGCCACAGAGGCACAACGTGTTCTCCCTGCCTATACGCCGGTGTTGATCAAAGCTGCAACGCCCGGAGAATATAAGCTGAAACCGACAACGAGTGTTGCGACACAGACGACTTCGACGGGATTGGAGGGAACGATTTCCAAAAAGGATAATTCAACGCTCGAAAAAGGAACCTATGATTACTATGTTTTGACAAAGAATCAGGATCAGTATTTGATGCGGATTGTCGGCGCGGCCAATATTCCCGCCAATCGCGCTTACTATCGCACGGAAAAGAGCACTTCCCAAGTGCAGGCATTCTTCTTCGACGGCAACGTGACCGCCACGGAAACTCCCGTCGCAGAACCTTCGCAAAATGCACCCGTCTACGATTTGACGGGACGCCGGGTGAAAGTGCCTGCTCGGACGGGTCTTTACATACAAAACGGCCGAAAAGTGCTGAAAAACTAATTCTTGCAGCACATCGTGCATTGACTGAAACGCATTGCCAAGCGACCCTGTCGGAGTTCTGTTTGAACTTTGACAGGGTCGCTTGGCGTGCAGACCGGGAAGAGAGAAAAGTGGGTTTTCGGGGCATCGTAAAAAAACGCCGTAAAAATGAAGTGAGAGGATTTTTGCCGCGCATAAAGTTTGCAGTTCCCGTTTTTTGTTTTACTTTTGTCTCTTATAACCTTCACTGTTAACGCTTCTTGCAATATGTCTTTTCCCACAGTTTCCCAAAATAAAATGAAATGGTTTGTGTTGAGTGCTGTTTATGGCAGGGAGCTTAAAGTGCTCGAACTTCTCGAAAAACAAGGTTTTAGAGCTTTTGTACCCATGCAGGAAGTTGTGAAGACCGACAATTCCGGAAAGAAAAAACGGCAAAGAGAACCCGTGACCAAAAACTGGGTGTTTGTTCAAGCTGTTCAGAAAGACCTCGATGCCTTCAAACGGTTTGCCGAAATAAAATATGGATGGAAAGTGTGCTATTTGACGGAAACGCGTCATGTGCCGGCACTTCATTTGGTGGCTTCGACACCCTCGTCCAAGAAAGTGCCAATGGTGGAGAAGCGTGTGATTCTCACCATACGCGATGAAGATATGGAGCGTTTTATTCGTTTCTGCGAAGAAATGGCGGATGATGTGAAATATTATGCGCCTTCGGAAGTAGATTTGCATCGCGGCGATCGTGTGCGCATCATCGGAGGGACACTCAACGGCATGGAGGGCGTTTTTGTGAAAGTGCAGGGCAAACGCTCGCGCCGCTTTGTGGTGGATATTCCCAATATGCTGGTGGCGACAACGGCTTCTATCGAACCGGAATTTATTCAAATCATCGAAAAGAAATCTCGAAAACAAGAGTAATTCTGTAACCTAAATCTCATACATAATGAAAGGAATTGTTTTGGCCGGAGGCAGCGGAACTCGCCTCTATCCCATCACAAAAGGAGTGAGCAAACAACTGCTGCCGATCTTTGACAAACCGATGATATACTATCCCATATCGGTATTAATGCTGGCCGGCATTCGTGAAATTCTCATTATTTCCACACCACACGACTTGCCCGGATTTCGCCGTTTGTTGGGCGATGGCGGAGATTTTGGCGTCCGCTTCGAATATGCCGAACAACCCTCGCCCGACGGGCTTGCACAGGCCTTTATCATCGGCCGGGACTTTGTGGGCGATGACAGTGTCTGTTTGGTCTTGGGTGACAATATCTTTCATGGAGCGGGGTTTGGAGAACTCCTCAGAGAAGCTGTACACAATGCCGAGCATGAAGAACAAGCAACCGTCTTCGGCTATTGGGTGAGTGATCCGGAACGCTATGGCGTGGCGGAGTTTGACCGAGAAGGCAACTGCCTCTCGATAGAAGAAAAACCGAAAGAACCTAAATCCAATTATGCCGTTGTCGGGCTTTATTTCTACCCGAATAAGGTGGTCGATGTCGCTCGGGAAATTCGCCCTTCCGAACGGGGAGAGCTTGAAATCACCGGCGTGAACCGACGCTTTTTGGAGGATGGCGAGTTGAAAGTGAAAACACTCGGCCGAGGGTTTGCGTGGTTGGACACCGGAACGCACGACTCTCTTTCCGAAGCATCGACGTATATTGAAGTGCTTGAAAAACGACAAGGCCTCAAAGTGGCCTGCCTCGAAGGTATTGCCTATCGAAAGGGGTGGATAGACGAGGAGAAAATGAGAATGCTTGCCCAACCGATGATTAAAAATCAATATGGGCAGTATTTGCTTCGCGTTATTGAAGAGAAAAAACGCTATGGAGATGCCGCAAGCGAATTGTGAATGTAGCACAAATCGGCTGCCTGAAAAATAAAGCATAAAACATCATCAACTTTATTTATTCTAATACTTTTAACCTTTCTCTTTCAATCCTATGTTCAGACTTATTCTTCCTTTGCTCTTCCTGCTCTTGGGAAGTTTGAAGATTTCGGCTGCCGATTTTCCCGTGGTCGGAACAGAACAAGAACCCAACTGGTATTTGATTCGTTTTCAAAATAGCGGAGATGTGATCTCGGCTCCTTCTTCGGGAGAAGTCAAAATAGATCGGGCTAAAAAAAGTGCCGATCGCTTGTGGAAACTCGTGGGGAACGACATCGAAGGCTATACCTTTGTCAATCAGAAAGGATTGATTCTTTCAGTGAATTCGAACCAAAAAAATCAGAAACTGAAAGCTGTGGCTTCGACTTCCGGAGTGCATCAGTTTTTTATTAAGATCCTCACGGAAGGAACTTTTCCCGGAGCTTTTGAAGTACATCCCAAAGGTAATGCCTCCGTCTCCTTGAATTTGTGGGGAGGGCCGAACGCCAATAGAGGAGTAGGGCTTTGGGACAATGGCGATCCGAATAATGCCATTACTTTTGTCGGCCTGCGGGAATTGGAAAATTTAGGTCGCATTTCGATTGTGCCTTATCCGGCCGAGCTGAAAATCAAAAAAGAGGGTGGTTTGAAGTTTACAACGCTCAATGCCATTACCTATCCCGATGAGGAAACACGTCTTTATGTCGAAGATTTCTCGCGACAACTCGAATTGGTTTCCGGTATCAAGCTTTTGACGAAGCCCACGGGAGCTGTGGCCGAAAGCGCACAAATTCGCCTCTCTCATGATGCCGCCGAGCCGGCAGAAGGATATACCTTGAACGTGAACGATGAGGGAATAGAGATTAAAGCATCTGGGAAAGCCGGCTTCTTTTATGCGCTGCAAACCCTTAAACAGATGCTGCCGAGAGCCTTTTTTGCCAAAACCCGCCAAAACGGTGTGGATTGGAATGTGCCTTTTGTAGAGATAGACGACGAACCGAAATTGGAATATCGAGGTTTTATGCTCGATGTGGCACGCCATTTCTTTACAAAAGAAGAGGTAAAGCGCGTGTTGGACATCATGTCGTTATACAAAATGAACCGTTTCCATTGGCACTTGACCGAAGACCAAGGCTGGCGCATCGAGATGCCCAAATATCCTCGTCTTACGGAAATCGGCTCCGTGCGCGCCGGCTCTTTCTCCAATCCCGGTGAAGGACAGCAGTTCTTTGATGATACGGAGTATGGTCGCGGCATGTTTTACACCAAAGCCGATTTGCAAGAAGTCGTGGCCTATGCCAAAGAGCGAAACATAGAAATACTGCCGGAAGTGGATCTGCCCGGACACATGACCGCAGCAATAGCTGCCTATCCTGAATTCAGTTGTAATCCCAACAGAAAATATGAGGTGAGGGTGAAAGCCGGAGTTTCTCATGATGTCCTCAATATCGGTGACGACAAGGTGATTGAGTTTTTGAAAGACGTGATGGACTTGTTGGGCGAAGTCTTCCCTTATAAGTATGTACATCTGGGGGGCGACGAATGTCCCACGGATCAATGGAAGGTGAATGAGAAGTGTCTTGCCCGTGTCAAAGAATACAATCTGAAAGGAGTGGAAGAATTGCAGGCATGGCTGGTGGATTACCTCGGTACCTATTTGAAAGAAAAATACGATAAGGAAGTTTTTATATGGGACGAGGTCATTCTTCATTGGGATAAAAAGAAATTTGCCTTGAAGCCCATTGTGATGGCTTGGAATGTGGCTCCCGATCCCGGCGGAAAATACAGCACGCTCTCTCCCGCACAAGTTGCAGCCAATATGGGTTTCAAAAGCGTCTATGTGCCTTGGAAGGGTTTGTATCTTGACTTTATGCAAGTCCATGCTTCCGAATGTCTCGTAGATGAGCCTTATCACGGAGGTTGGGGAGATAGTCATGTTAATTCTGTGAGAAGTGTTTACAGTATCCAACCGCAGAGAGAACTCTCCGGTCGTGAGCATTTCGGCATCGGAGTGCAGGGAAACCTTTGGACGGAAACCACAAATGATGCACAAGAAATGGAGTATCAACTTCTGCCCCGCATGTTGGCTCTCTCAGAAACCGGGTGGTTGCCTGCTGCCAAGAAGAATTGGGCTTCATTCTACGAACGCTTGCAAACGCACGATGAAATCTTGGACGCTCTTGGCTATACCTATGCCAAGCATTTCATAGAACCGAAAGAGCTTACCCCCACGGAAGAAAAACTTGTTGAGGCGCGCAAAATTTTGACCGAAAGTCGTAGAGGAGCCGTGGGCTATCCTTCTGCTGAAAGCTATGATGCGTTGAAAGCAGCTTATGAGGCCGCCGAGGCTTCCGAAACTAAAATGCCGGATCTTGTAAAAGCTGTTGTTCAATTCAAAAATGCCAAGATCGTAGAGCCTGATCCGAGTCGGGTTTATCAAATCGTTTCAGCTTCGACCTATTACAAACGTCAGTTCAAAGGCTCTACCCTCTATGAAGCCAACAATGCCTTGCGCTTCCACTACACCCCTCAGATTGAGCCGGAAGAACTTTGGAGCTTTGAAACGGCAAACGGAGGTTTCGTTCTCAAAAACGTTTCCAGCGGTCGTGTGCTCCGCATGCCGAATTATGGCGCAAACATAACTACCGCTCCCGATAACGGAACGGTGATACGTGTTGATAAAGCCACCAAGAAAACACGCAATTATGCCTATATCCCCGGAGTGGTCACCATTTCTCAGGCGGAAGGTTACAGTCCGAACCACACGGGCAGAGTTAAACGCCTCAATGCCGCTTTGTCGGGCTTTGTCAATGCTGCCGACAGCACCGCACTGTGCTATACGGGTACGTGGTATGTGGTGGAAGTGGACGATTTCACCGCTCAACTCCAAGGGCTGTCGGATAAGTGTGAACGCATACTCAAAGGTGCTCGCCCCGGAGAAGTGGGGCAACCGACGGCCGATGCCCTCGAATATCTCAAAAACGAAGTGCTGCGTCGCGTGCAAAAAGCCTTGGAAAACCGCCCCGTCGCAAAAGAAACCTATATGGCATTGGCCAAAAAGTATCAGGAGTTTCAGCTTATGGAGAAAACCACTTTCCGTGGCTCTCTCGATGAAAGCCGATATTATCGTTTGCGCAATGTGTGGTTCGCTTCGCAATATGCAACAGCCAACGTCGCCACTTCTCAAATCGACAGCAAAGAATACGCTTCCGGCGATCTGCAACTTTGGCAGGTGGTGAAACATGTCGACGGAACGGTTTCATTGATTTCCAAAGCCAACGGACAACCGGCTTATATCTCTTCTTCCGCGGACGGACAAACGCTTCGTTTGGGCAAACCTTATGCTTGGCAGTTGGAGGAGCGAGAGATTGAGGGTAAGAGCGGCGTTTGCATTCTCGACAAAACGAAGAAATTCAGTTGGTATACCAATCCTGCCACTTGGAAACAAGTTATCATGAAACCTTTTTGGGGAGCTTGCACTTGGGAGTTTGAGAAGACCGACATCCCTGTCGTTTCGGCAATCGAAAAGGTACAAACTTCACAAACCGCAACCAATAACTACGATTTGTCAGGACGTGTTGTTTCTGATTTTTTCAAAGGAGTATTCATCAATTCACAAGGTGAAAAGATCATTCTCCGCTAACTCTATACTTTTTAATCCGCCGCTTGCCAATTCCATTCTTAGCAAACCCTTTCGGGAATAGCTTGGCAGGCGGCGCGATAAAACTTCAAAACGAACTTCATGAAAGTAATTCCAACGTCCATTGAAGGCGTCGTTATCTTAGAACCTCATGTGTTTCTTGATGAACGAGGATATTTTTTTGAATCCTTTTCGCAGCGTGAGTTTGAGGATAAGGTAGCCCCCATTCATTTCGTGCAAGACAACGAGTCGATGTCTTCTCGCGGAGTGTTGCGCGGTTTGCATTATCAACGCATGCCCTACACACAAAGCAAACTGGTGAGATGCACCCATGGTGCCGTGCTTGATGTCGCGGTAGACATTCGTCATGGAAGTCCCACGTTCGGGCAGCATGTGGCAGTCGAATTGACGGCCGAAAATCATCGACAGCTTTTCATTCCCCGTGGTTTTGCTCATGGTTTTGCCGTGCTGAGTGATGTGGCGGTGTTTCAGTATAAATGCGACAATTTTTATGCTCCTCAGGCCGACGCGGGAATCTCGATTCTCGATGAAACGCTTGGCATAGATTGGCGTATCGCTGTCGATGAGGCTGTTCTCAGCGAGAAAGATTGTCGTCATCCGTTGCTTGCCGATGCCCCGATCGACTTTGATATTCAACAAACACTCTATCCGTAAATCGCTGTCATGAATATTCTTGTTACCGGAGCCAACGGACAACTCGGACGCTCTCTTCGTCGTGCTCTTCTTTCCGCCGATGCCGTTGTGCATTCTGCTCCTCTTTCTCTTGTGCAACTCGATGATGCGCGCTACTTCTTTTCCGACATCGCCATAGCAGAAGAGGCTGCCGCTTATGTTCTCGACATTACCGATCGCAACAAGGTGGAAGAATTTGTTGCAGAGCATGACATCCGTCTGATCATCAACTGTGCAGCTTACACCAATGTCGATGCCGCCGAGAGCCATCCCGATATTTGTCATCTTCTCAATGCGACGTCTGTGTGTCATTTGGCCGAAGCGATGAAAAAGAAAGACGGTTTTCTCGTTCACGTTTCTACCGATTATGTTTTCGGAGGTCGGTTTCACAATCGCCCCATAGCCGAAGATGCCCCTGCCGCGCCGCTTGGCGTTTATGGCGAGAGCAAACTGAAAGGCGAGCAATGCGTTGTCGATAGCGGTTGCCGACACGTCATTTTGCGTACCGCTTGGTTGTATAGCGAATTTGGACACAATTTTGTCAAAACAATGCTCCGTCTTGCAGCCGATCGCGAAGTGTTGAAAGTCGTGGCCGACCAGTGCGGAACGCCCACTTATGCTTCGGATTTGGCCGAGGCAATTCTCGGCATTGTTAGTTCCGGCGAGTTGGATCGGAAGCAGGGCATTTATCATTTTTCCAACGAAGGCGTTTGTTCTTGGTACGATTTCGCCCATGCCATTCTTCATGGCTCCTTTTCCTGTAAAGTATTGCCTTGTTCTTCCGACGAATATCCGTCTTCGGTGACCCGTCCGGCTTATAGCGTGCTCGATAAAACGAAGTTCAAAACCACCTTCGGACGTACCATTCCCCATTGGACGGAGAGCCTCTCTCGTTGTCTTGCCGCACTTACACCTGTTCAATAACAATTTCTCACACACTCTCTCATATCATGAAAACCATCGTTATCACCGGTGGCGCCGGTTTCATCGGTAGCCATGTCGTACGCCTCTTCGTACATAAATATCCTAATTACCGCATCATCTGTCTTGACAAACTCACCTATGCCGGAAACCTCTCCAATTTGAAAGATTTGGAAGGGCTGCCAAACTATATGTTTGTTAAAATGGATATTTGTGATTTCGAGGCTTTCCATGCTTTGATGCAAGAGCATAAGGTCGATGGCATTATTCATTTGGCGGCCGAGAGCCATGTCGATCGGTCTATCAAGGATCCTTTCACCTTTGCCCGCACCAATGTGATGGGCACGCTGTCGCTTCTTCAAGCTGCCAAACTTTATTGGGAGAGTCTGCCCGAAAAGTACGAAGGCAAGCGTTTCTATCACATCTCGACCGATGAAGTCTATGGAGCACTTGCTCTCGACACCTCTTCCGAAAAAGCCCCTTACGGCCGTGATTTCTTCACCGAAACCACCCCCTATAATCCTCACTCTCCCTATTCGGCCTCCAAGGCATCGAGTGATCACTTTGTGCGTGCTTTTCACGACACCTACGGCATGCCGACAATCGTGACCAACTGTTCCAATAACTATGGCCCCTATCAATTCCCCGAAAAGCTGATTCCGCTTTTCATCAATAATATTCGCCACCGCAAGCCGCTTCCCGTTTATGGCAAGGGCGAAAACGTGCGCGATTGGCTCTATGTCGAAGATCATGCACGTGCCATTGATGTCATATTCCATAAAGGTGCCGTTGCCGAGACCTACAACATAGGCGGATTTAACGAGTGGAAGAACATAGACATTATCAAAGTCGTGATCCGAACGGTCGATCGTCTTCTCGGTCGTCCCGACGGAGCCGATCTCGATCTCATCACCTATGTCACGGATCGTGCCGGCCACGACCTCCGCTATGCCATAGACTCCTCCAAACTCAAAGAAGAGTTGGGGTGGGAACCCTCGTTGCAATTTGAAGAAGGCATAGAGAAAACCGTGCGTTGGTATTTGGACAACGAAGAGTGGATGAACAACATCACAAGCGGCGACTACCAAAAGTATTACGACGAGATGTATCGTGAAATCAACTGATGCCGCCGCAGCTCATGCCGATTGGCGAGGCCATGTTTCATGCACTTCAAAAGTCCCGTCCAGCGAGACCCCTCCCGCATACCCGATGCCCATGGAATTTAGCCATTCCGCGGGCATCGTTTTTTGACGCGTCTTTATGCCCCGATTGTGCAGCCCTGTTTTCATCTTGTTTTGAAAACCGATGCGTTCCGGCAATATTCCTCATACTCACTTTGTCACCTCTTAAAATAGTCTTAAATTCGCGTCCGATTCTTATTTACTAACATCAAAAACTATACAATGGAATGGTTCGTTAAGCTTCTGCAAAATCCCGAGAGCGTGGCTCACATCGTGATTTTGTATGCGCTGGTGATTAGTCTCGGCGTGAAGTTGGGACGTTGGAAAATCGGCGGAAAAAACGGCATCGCTTTCGGTGTGACGTGGGTGCTTTTTGTCGGCATCATCGTCGGGCACATCTGTACAAAATGGCTCTATGCCGATCCCGTGGCCGCAGTGTCTTATCAAGGACACATCATTCACGTCATCAAAGAATTAGGCCTTATCCTTTTTGTGTATTGCATCGGTTTGCAAGTTGGCCCCAGTTTCTTTGAAACCTTCAAATCCGGAGGTTTGGGCATGAATATGCTCACGGCAAGTCTGGTCATGCTCAACGTTTTGGTCATGCTCGGTCTTTATTTCTTGGGCGACATGGCCGGCATCTTTTCTCATCCCGGCGACAAGGGCAACCTTCCCATGATGGTCGGCGTGATGTATGGTGCCGTGACCAACACCCCCGGTCTCGGAGCAGCCACGGGTGTGCTCAAAGATATGATGGGCGATGCCGCCCCCGTCATTGCCAACGGATATGCTTGTGCTTATCCTCTCGGTGTGGTCGGCATCATTTTGGCCACGCTTTCCATTAAGATGCTGACAAAGGTTTCTTACGAAAAAGAATTGGCAGACATCCGTCAATCCGAGGAAAACAATCCCCATGCCACCCCCAAGCATTTGGTCATTAAGGTGACAAACACCGCCGTTGTGGGACGTTCGCTCGAAGAGTTGCACCAGTTCCTCAATCGGCAATTTGTCGTGACGCGTTGCATCAAGCCCCAAACAGACGAGATCTTTGTTCCCAATCGCGAAACGCAGCTTGAAGTCGGAATGTGCATTCATCTCGTTTGTGCCGAAGATGAAGCCGAATCGCTCGCTTCATTGATCGGAGAAGTGACCGATGGCACTTGGAGCGATGACACCGAAGGAACAGACTATGTGAGCAAGCGTTTGGTGATCACCAAACCCGAAATCAACGGAAAGACCCTTGGCAAACTCCATGTTTCCTCTATCTATGGTGTCAATGTCACTCGTATCACACGCAACGGCATGGAACTCTTTGCCGCTCGCGACCTTCGTTTGCAGGTGGGCGACCGCATTTTGGTGACCGGTCGTGAGAAAAACATCGAGCGTTTCAAAAACGTGGTCGGAGCCCATGTCAAACATCTCGATCACCCCAATGTCGGTGCCATTTTCTTCGGCATTCTCATCGGTGTCATTGTCGGACAGATTCCCCTCTCCATTCCCGGTGTTTCCATGCCCGTCAAACTCGGCTTGGCCGGCGGTCCGCTTGTCGTTTCCATTTTGATCGGAGCTTTCGGCTATCGCTATAAGATCAACACTTACACTTCCACTTCGGCCAACCTCATGTTGCGCGAAGTCGGTTTGATCCTCTTTTTGAGCAGTGTCGGCATACAGGCCGGTGCCTCCTTCTGGGATACGATCACGCAGGGCGACGGCATACATTATGTTTGGATGGGCTTTCTCATCACCGTCATTCCCATTCTCATCTGCGGTCTTTACGGACGCCTGAAAATGAAACTCAACTACTTCACGCTCATGGGGCTCATCGCCGGTTCCAACACCGACCCCCCGGCGTTGGCCTTTGCCAATGCCGCCGCCGGCAACAACGCTCCCGCCGTGGGCTACTCCACGGTTTATCCCCTCGCCATGTTCTTGCGCATCCTCATGGCTCAGCTCGTGTTGCTGTTCTTTATGGCGTGATTTTGAAACATTCATTCAACGACAAAGCCGTCTTTGCATTTTGCGGAGGCGGCTTTTCGTATTTCCGCAAAACGTTTTCGCGAAACACGG
This sequence comes from Alloprevotella sp. OH1205_COT-284, assembly GCF_003859795.1. Classification (GTDB taxonomy): domain Bacteria; phylum Bacteroidota; class Bacteroidia; order Bacteroidales; family Bacteroidaceae; genus Alloprevotella. Next base: position 27,372 of record NZ_RQYI01000030.1, read on the forward strand.
GCTTGTCGTCTGTGAATTTTTACGCATAAGTATAGCCGAAATACATTTTGATTTTGAACGAAAACACCTTTTGGGCGACTTATTTGAAAGAAAACAATATTTTGTTGCATAAAATATCGTTTATTGATAAAATTATCGTATTTTTGTAGCGAATAAAAATAGATACTTTACGAATATGAAATCAAGAAGTGATCGCATGGAGGTGCTTCGCCTCATTCTCACCAATACGGAAATCGGCAGTCAGGAAGCCCTTTTGCAAGAATTGGCGGCCGAAGGCTATAAAGTGACCCAAGCCACACTTTCTCGTGACCTCCAAAAGTTGAAAGCTGCCAAGGTGGCCAGCATGAGCGGATACCGCTACATCCTCCCCGAGAACCCTTTATATCGCCGTAAGATTTCTGCCGATGTTCCTGAGTTCTTACGCAATACCGGATTTCTCGGTTTGGAGTTTTCGGGAAATCTCGTCGTGATGCACACCCGTCCCGGCTATGCCGCCGGAATTACTACTGAGATAGACGCCCATAGGTTTGAAACCATTTGTGGAACGCTCGCCGGCGACGACACCATTCTTGCCGTGATGAGAGAAGGCGTAGATCGTCAGCAGGTCATAGACGAGCTTTCCATGGTCTTGCCGGCCGTAAAGAGCATCTTGCTCTGAATTGCTTTTAATGCCCCATTTTTGAGGCGTCTGTGTCGCCCCGCACATACTGATGTCAAATGAATGTCGCGTGGAAGTTCCATTGCATATCGTAAAAACGATACATACGCATGAGCGTGAGTCGTTGTTGCTCCGTTGTGACATGATCGTTTTTTGTATGTCATGGATTTTCCGCGCCTTTTCTTTTTCCGTTATTCTCGTTTCTCTTTTTGCGAATGGTCGCTTTTCGTTTTCTCGTCTTTTGGAGGTGATGTCATCTCCCCGGGAAGTGGGATTTTCTACATAAGAGATAGAAAATTCTACTCGTTAGGTAGAAAATCCTTC
>NZ_RQYI01000004.1 GCF_003859795.1 Alloprevotella sp. OH1205_COT-284
GACCAAGACAAAAACTCGATTTTGAAACACCTAAATCGGAGTTCTACAAAAGAATATCATAATTTTGCACTTGCTGGTTGACTCTACGGCGGAATCAACAAAATATAACTCTACAATTTTTCAAATTTTCAAAGATCAAACAGAAAAAAGGCCAAACAGTTCTCCATCGATCATATCGGTGATTTTACGGAAATCATCGGGATTATTCTCAAACTTCAAATTATCTCCGTCTACAATGATCAATCTGCCGTTATAAGTGGAAATCCACTTGTCGTACAGTTCGTTAAGTCCTTGCAGATAGTCTATGCGCATGGTTTTCTCGAAATCCCGTCCGCGTTTTTCTATTTGTGCGACCAAATTGGGAATGGTAGATTTGATGTAAATCATCAAATCGGGCAGTTCGACCAAAGACATCATTAAGTCAAACAAGTCGGTGTAGTTCGCGAAATCTCGTTCGCTCATCATGCCCATTTTATGCAAATTCGGAGCGAAGATACGCGCATCTTCAAATATAGTTCTGTCTTGAATGATGCTCTCTTGGCTTTTGCCGATGGCCACCACATCTTTGAAACGTTTATTGAGGAAATAAATTTGCAGATTAAACGCCCATCGATTCATATCTTCATAGAAATCTTCGAGATAAGGGTTAAAATCCACCGGTTCAAACAACGGTTTCCAATTATAATGTTTGGCCAACATTTTAGTCAGTGTGGTCTTTCCGCTTCCGATATTTCCGGCTATGGCTATATGCATAGTGTGATATGTTTGGAGAAATAATTTGTTTTACTTAATGTCATCTTCTACTTGCGTGGCAGGATGTTCCGTATTTTCCGATTCCACAAAAGTGTCATGAAAACCGAAACGTATCATCTTCCTCTCTATGTCGTTGTTGAAAAGAGACCGAAGAGTTCCGCATCAATCAAGTCAATGATGCCGGAGAAGTCTTTGGGATTGTGTTGGTAGTCCAGATGATCGACTTCTATGACCAATACTTTTCCCGGATACTTGTTGAAGATAAAGTTTTCATATCTGCGATTTAGGTTTTCGAGATATTCGATAGGCATTGTTTGTTCATAATCCCGCCCGCGCTTTTGAATGTTGCTCACCAAGTGCGGTACGGATGCACGCAGATAAATCATCAAATCGGGAGCATCCACAATGGAGGTCATAATGCCGAACAACTCCATATAAGTTTCAAAATCTCGCTCATTGAGATTTCCCATGTCTCTATTGTTTTCTGAAAAGACATGGACTCCTTCGAAAATACTCCGATCTTGCACCACTGTTTTTTCACAGTGTGCAATAGAGAGCACGTCTTTGAATCTTTCTTTCAAAAAGAAAATCTCCAAGTTGAACGCCCATCTCTTCATATCTTCGTAGAAAACGTCCAAATAAGGGTTTTGAGCCACTGTCTCGAACTTGGGCGTCCACCCATAATGCTTGGCGAGCATGGTGGTCAAGGTGGTTTTTCCGCTACCGATATTTCCTGCTATGGCGATATGCATAAGTGTTTTTAGAGAATTACGTTATTGCCGTTTTCAACAATCAAGGATAAAAAGCGAGCTCTTCGAGTGGCAAAGCGTAGCAATATGTGAAATTTGACGCAAAATTACATATAAATCGAGAAAACGGAGGCGTTTATTTCTGTTTTTTTTGAAACTCGTCTTTCTTTTCTTCGGTAGCCATGAGAAAACACGCTCCTCAAAAATCCACAAGAACACCCTATCGACAATCTTTTGTGAAGTAGATTCCGTAGTTTCTTCCCCGCCTCATGACATAGGCTATCGGAGAAACCCTAATACACGGCTGTCAGGCCGTAGGACGGTTGTCATGAGCGGAAGATTTAGAAAGTCCATTTCGCGCCCAATGTGGGGATGAAATAAAACGTGTTGTCTTGATGCACGAAGTTGCGAGAGATTTCCACTTCTCCTCCCAAACTCAAATTGAAGTTTTTGTCCATTCCGGACATGTGATTGAAGTTCACCCAAAATTGCGGTTCCGACAAAAAGACGTTGATGGCATTTCCGGTGGCAAAGCTCCGGTCATTCCAGCAGTCGGCAAAGCCACTAAATGTAAAGAGCCCCTTTTCAAAATTCCAATACCAAGTACTTGTGATTTGCCAAGAGGCTTTGTTTTTCGTCTTCGTCAGATGTTTATACATGGGGGTGATTGTAAACCCTTTGGAAAAATCGGGAGCGTTCCAAGCATAAGTCAGCCCTGCGAGGTAGGCATCTTTAATGGGAAAATCTTTTGATATTCCGCCGTTGTATTCCAAATGAACGTTGAAAGGTGTTTTCCGAATGTTGAATTCACGAGCGATTTCCCAATAGGCCAAATTGATCTCGTCCGACTTATAATTCATATCCACGAAGAAGAACGTATTTCCCCATTTGTCAGGGCGAAACATTTCGAGTGTGGTAGTGAGGCTTTCACGGTCTTTGAATTTATTTCCGTTATGCCCGAAGTCATAATGGACTTGAAGGTTTTGAGCTTCTGCGGATATGTTGAAACCAAACGATGCCAGTAGCAGGAAAAGAAAGTAAATCTTTTTCATAAAATTGAGGTGTAATGAGTGAATTAAAAAAGCTGATGTGAGAGTTTTCAAAGACTCATCACATGGTTGAAAGAAAGCAACAGAATGTCGTGAGGTCAATCAACGGACGATGCGGAGTTCTCTTTTTCGGCCGCAGTTGTTTCCGGTGTTTTCAAATCGGCCGGCGTTTCGGGCAGGATCAGATTGAGCACAACCGCCACAATGGCCGAAACCCCGATACCTTGAAGAGCAAACTCTCCCATTTTGAACATGACCCCGCCTATCCCCGTTGTAAGAGTTACGGAAATGATGACCATGTTGCGCGCACTGCCCAAATTTACCTTGCTGTTCAACAGACTCGAAATTCCGGCTCCGGCAATACTGCCGAAAAGCAACAACATGATACCTCCGAGAATGGCCTCGTCTATGCTGCGCAAGAGGGCACTCACTTTGCCAATCATGGCAAAAACAATGGCCGTAACGGCGGCGATGCGCATCACTACGGGAGCCGTAACTTTTGTGAGCGACATGGCACCGGTTACTTCGGAATAAGTTGTGACGGGAGGCCCGCCCACTATCGAGGCAAACAAACATGCCAGTCCGTCGCCAAACATTGTGCGGTGCAGCCCCGGATCTTTCACGAAATTCTTGCCCGCCACATTATTTACCACGTAAATATCGCCGATATGCTCGATGACGGGGGCTATGGCGACAGGAATCATAAACAAAATCGGACGCCAATCCCAATTGTCGGGCAGATGCAATCGGGGAAAAGCAATCCATTCTGCCGCGCGAACGCTTGACAGATCCACATCGAAAAACAAGAAATCGGCAAAATACCCCACCACGATACCGCAAAAAATGGGTATGAGTTTCAGTAAGCCTTTCGTGTAAAGAGATACGACAACGGCTGTGCCCAAGGCGACCACGGCCAACAACCAATTGGAGGAAGACATTTTGACGGCTGCCGAAGATAAAGATAGGCCGATGAGCATGATGACGGGGCCGATGACGACAGGAGGAAACAAGCGGTTTAGAAATTTGGTGCCAAAAGCCTTGATCAAGATCGCTGCAAGAAAATAAACCAAAGCCACACCGATGATGCCCAAGAGAACGCCCGAAAGCCCATAGAGTTCGGTGCCGACTTTGAGCGGAGCAATAAAAGCAAAACTACTTCCCAAGAAAATTGGCACTTTTCCTTTGGAAACAAAGTGGAATAGCAATGTGCCCATGCCGGCCGAAAACAAAGCCACAGAGGGATCCAGGCCGACGAGAAGAGGAACAAGCACCGTGGCCCCGAAAGCAACGAAGAGATACTGCACTCCGACTATGGTTTTTCGAAAGGGAGAGAGGGTGAGCGATTCGGACATAGAAAGCAGATTTTGATTTTCGGCTGCAAAATTACAACCACATTTCGGTTACACTAAATTTTATATGCTTTTTCTTTCTTCTACAAGCAAGTGAGGCTTGGTTTTGATACCACGAGTTGCTTTATGAAGAAAAGCGATGCGATTTCCGGGGCATATTCGCTTCGCCGATCGTTTTCGAGGAAGAGAGGGAGAAAAAACAAATCTCGGAAAATTTACCACTGCTTGCCATATTCACTTTTCATAGCTTGACGGAGTCGTGCTATTGGGGTTGGAAAAACAAAACAAGGTTTTGCCGTTCACCGATTTATTGGTATTTTTGTGGGCAGAACAAAACTTCAAGAAACAACTTAAAGAATTATGAAAAAAAGCGCATTGCAAATTGCTCGTGCCGGCTATCAGCCCAAACTTCCCGCAGGCCTTCGTGGCAACGTGAAAATCGTAGAAGGTGCTCCTACGCAGAGTGTGGATAACCAAGACGAGATTAAAGCTCTTTTCCCCAACACCTACGGCATGCCTCTTGTGAACTTCGAACCTACGGACGAAACAAAAGAATATGCCCCGATCAATATCGGCATCATCCTTTCGGGCGGTCAGGCTCCCGGCGGCCACAATGTGATTTGCGGCCTCTATGACGGCTTGAAAAAACAAAACCCGGCTTCAAAGCTCTACGGCTTTTTGATGGGCCCCGGCGGCTTGGTAGATCACAACTACCTTGAAATGACCGATGAACTCATTGACGAATATCGCAACACCGGCGGTTTCGACATGATCGGTTCCGGCCGCACTAAACTCGAAGCCGAAACTCAATTTGAGAAAGGTCTTGAAATCATTCGTCGTTTGGGTATCAACGCCATCGTCATCATCGGTGGAGACGACTCCAACACCAATGCCTGCGTATTGGCCGAATATTATGCAGCCAAGAAGTATGGCGTGCAGGTCATCGGTTGCCCCAAAACCATTGACGGCGACTTGAAGAACGATCAGATAGAAACTTCTTTCGGTTTCGACACAGCTTGCAAAACCTATGCGGAAGTTATCGGAAACATCCAACGTGACGCCAACTCCGCACGCAAATACTGGCACTTCATCAAGCTCATGGGCCGTTCGGCATCGCACATCGCACTCGAATGCGCTCTCCAAGTTCAACCCAACATCTGCCTCATCTCCGAAGAGGTTGAAGCCAAAGAGCAAAGTCTTGACGATGTCGTGACCTACATCGCCGAAGTCGTGGCCAAACGTGCAGCCGCAGGCAACAACTTTGGTACGATCCTCATCCCCGAAGGGCTGATCGAATTCATACCTTCACTCAAAAAACTCATCGCAGAGCTTAACGACCTTCTTTCCACGCCCGAAGCCGGCACCGTCACTGCCGCCGAACAACGTGCCTGGGTACTTGGCAAACTTTCTGCCGAAAATGCCGCTATCTATGCTTCGCTTCCGGAAGGAGTGGCCAAGCAATTGACTGCCGAGCGCGACCCTCACGGAAATGTGCAAGTGTCGCTCATCGAAACCGAAAAACTTCTCAGCGAAATGGTGGCCGAAAAACTGGCCGCCTGGAAAGCCGAAGGCAAATATGTCGGCAAGTTCGCTCCTCTGCACCACTTCTTCGGCTACGAAGGTCGTTGTGCCGCCCCCTCCAATTTCGATGCAGACTACTGCTACGCCCTTGGTGCTTCGGCCGCACAGCTCGTGGCCAACGGTAAGACCGGCTACATGGCCATCGTCAAAAACACTACCGCTCCTGCCGAACAATGGATTGCCGGCGGTGTGCCCATTACGATGATGATGAACATGGAGCGTCGCCACGGTGAGATGAAGCCCGTGATCCGCAAGGCACTCGTAGAACTCGACGGTGCACCTTTCAAAGCCTTTGCCGCCAAGCGCGACGAATGGGCCGAACAAACCGCATTCATCTATCCCGGCCCGATCCAATATTGGGGACCGACAGAAGTTTGCGACCAATGCACCCAAACGCTTGCCTTGGAGCAGTCCAAATAATCAGCTTGTCAATACGCCCCTCTTTCCACGTAGGAAAATGGAGGAAAACGACATTTTCCGATTAGAGAGAGTGGAATATAAAATCAAACTTCAACAAACAGCTCGCTGTATGTTGCAACTCACATAAAAATCGGAGTGCGATTTATTGGATGATGTTCCAATAAATCGTGCTCCTTTTATTTTATGACTAAATCCGGCTCTTCTTCTACCCATAACGGTTCCAAACGTCGCCCGGTCAAAAGGCGCACTCCTGCAAAACGTCGCGGAAATAAAAAAACGCAACTTTCGTGGGCCGAACGCTCATTCGGGCATTCCTACAAGCGCGTGTTCGGAGTGGGAGCCATTTTGATAATCATCGTTTATGCTTTTATCTTCTATAAATACTTTGTTTCTCCCTATGCCTCTCGTTGGAAAGCACTTTACGGAGAGATCGAATATCCCGCAGGTTACAGCATTCACGGGATTGACGTAAGCCACCACCAAGGAGAAATAGATTGGGAAAAAGTGGCTCGCGCAAAAATCGCCGGCGAACCGCTTGAATTTGTGATCATCAAAGCGACAGAGGGAAAGAGCTTGTTTGACAGGCATTTCAATGAAAACTTCTATCAGGCAGGGCAATATGGCTTAATCAGAGGAGCTTATCATTTTTTTTCTCCATCGGTTTCGGGAGATTTGCAAGCCCGCTACTATATGCGGCAAGTGCATCTCGACGAGGGAGATTTACCACCGATATTGGATATTGAAATAAAAGGAGGATTGACCACAAAACAACTGCAACGAGAGGCCTTGGAGTGGCTCAACGCTCTGGAAAAACGCTACGGGACTCCCCCGATCATCTACACGGGGTTGAAGTTCAAAGAGGCTTATCTGAGCACGCCGGAATTTGACCGTTATCCATTTTGGATAGCTCATTATTATGTCAAGGAAGTAGGCTATAAAGGCGAATGGAAGTTTTGGCAACACACCGACATCGGACGTGTAGACGGCATTGAAGGGGCCGTGGATCTGAATATCTACAACGGATCTATGTACGATTTGCGTAAACTTACGATCGGCAACAACGAAGAGCCCACCGAGTAAAGACCTCTTATCAACATGCAAAGAATTGCCGAGCGTATGAAATAGGCCGACGACACCTTTGTCATCGTGAAGGCAATAGAACTTCGTTGAAAATCTTGCTCCGTCTTATCCGTTTGGGAAAAGGTGGGAAGGAGGCGAAAAAAAGGTAACGAGTAGAAAATTTCAGGTCTGATCCGGAAAATTCTACTCGTTACCTTTTTATTATGGATGTCCGGCAAACTTCAAAACCGCGAAGTTCTTTCTCGCCCTCCTTATCCCTCGTCAAACATGATTTTTAGGAGAGGATGGCTCGTTATGTATCTCCTATGATCATTTGGTAAAATCGTCGAAAAACATACACTACCCTTTTCATGTTGCTGAATTTCAGAAAGATATAGATGTATGAAGAGCTACTTGCCTATATACATTGAAAGAGGATAAGTCTATGATACACAGATAAAAAACGTATGTAGGCTGATTTTCTCAAAACCTACACTGCCTACATGGGAGATTTCGAGCCTTTTTGCACGACTTCCCGCTGCAATGTGTAGAATGTAAGAGCGAATGTAGTTTGTTTGTAGTGTTGTCTACATTCGCAACAATCTATATTCCTGCGATTTAAGAAGGATCGTGTAGACAATGTAGACAAAAAGAAGAAAAATCCTTGATAGGGGTTGAATGTTGCTTTTCTCACGAAGACTTGCCCCGGATTTTCTTCGGCTTGTCCGGATTTTCATGGAGGCCTCCGAAAAAACGATTCAACGCACGCATGAAAAGCATGATAATGCTGCGGGCTCTTCGAGTTCTAAACGCTGCACCCTCGGTTTGGGGTTGTCTGAAAAAAATATTCCGAACCAAATGTGTTTTGCCTTGATTTGCGAAAAAGAAGTCGTTTTTGAAAAACTCCCGCCAATCGCTCGAAATGTGGTTTTAAGGATTTGAGTATCAGCATGGTGAACTTTCCGTTTAAGTTTACTGGCCGAAAACAGGCAGATGGCTGAATAATAGTTGGTTAGGTTAATTTTTCCATGTAGTACTCATGCCGCTTGGCTTGTTTGAAAACGGAGAAGAGGGCAAATCGTAAAGAGAAAATCCATAAAAGCGTGTGTTATAAGACTTTGCTTTTCGGAACGAAAAAATCGAGAAAAAAGGTGGAAAAAATCTGTCCAAAAACAGTGAAGAAAACTTTGTTTTTTCCAAATGAAGGGCTAACTTTGCACTCATGATTGAACTCGGCAAACATCTTGAAAACTTGCTGTTGGATCATAATTGTGTGATAGTTCCGAACTTAGGAGGGTTTGTTGCACAAGATTGTTCGGCAAGATACATAGAGGAGGAAAAAATATTTCTTCCTCCTTATCGAAATGTCGCGTTCAATCCATTGTTGCAAATCAATGACGGATTGCTTGCACAAGCCTACATGAAAACCAAAGGCTTGTCTTATCCCGATACCCTTCGTGTGATAGATGCTGCGGTAGCGGAGTTGAAACGAAGCATTGAGGAGGAGCACGGAGCCGAGTTGAGCGGTATTGGCAAGCTCAAACTCGGAGCAAACGGGCAATATGACTTCATTCCCGTTTCCGGAGGTATCGTCGCCCCTTCGCTTTATGCGTTGGAGGTTGTGAATCCCACTCCAATCCGTAAAGACTCGGAAGAAAGATGTGCAACCATAAAACGCAAAAACACGAGTCAGTCGGATTATTACGTTTTACGAATACGAAAAACGTTCTTTCACTCCGTCGTGGCTGCCATTGTCGTTTTTTTCTCTTTCTTTTGGGCGGTACCTCTCAATAATCATTCATCAATGACGGGTGTAATGGAGGCGCGCATGTTTGAGAATTTCACGGGATTTGTCGTTGCCAAGCAAAAGTCTGCCTGTGCAGCTTCTGCATCACGCCCTTCTCTCGATACTCTTCGCGTTAAAGTCTCTCCTTTTCCTGCTGTTAAGGAGAAGACAGACACTGTTGCAAATGACAACAAAGGGAACGCGCAGACAGCAGAAGCAAATACCGAAACGATTGAACAAGCAGCTATTCAAGAGAATACACCTACTTATTTAATTGTTTTGGCAAGCCAAGTGTCTAAAAAAGGGGCGAAAGACCTGATACGGCAACTTTCTGAAAAAGGATTGCACGAAGCAGTCATACATAGGCATAAAAACATTACTCGTGTGGTCTTTGGGAAGTATTCTTCTTATCGAAACGCGTATGCCCAATTAGCCAAACTTCGCGGTTCGGAGCCTGCATTTCGTGAAGCTTGGATTTTGAAACTGTAAACTTTCACCTCACGTTTGTGACACGTGGGGCTTTTCTATTTTCCTTATTTTTCTTATGAAGCGGATTCGTTGTCCGAAATGTGATGAACCGATCTTATTCGATGATTCATTATATGCTCCCGGTAGAGTTTTGGTGTTTGAGTGCACTGAATGTCGGAAGCAATTCAAAATACGTGTCGGGGTAAAACCATCTCTCTCTCTCGGAGAAAAAACGCCGGGTGAAGACTTGATACAAGAGCAAGAAAGCGAACAAAAACCATTGGGTTATTTGATCGTTATCGAAAATGCTTTTCATTTTCGTCAAGAAATTCCTTTGTTTGAAGGAGAAAACAGAGTTGGACGTTATGTAAAAGGCACAAAAGCGAATGCAGCCATTAAAACTGTTGATCCGAGTGTCGATAATACGCATTGTAGGATTCGGGTAAGTCTTGATGCTCGAAATGAACCGAAGTTTTCGCTCCAAGACGGCCCTTCCGGAACCGGGACGTTTTATATGAATACACTGCTCGGAAATAAAGAGCGTGTGGATCTCGAAGAGGGAGCGATCATCACAATCGGAGCTACCACGATGATTTTACAAAAAGGAGAAAAGATTAATTAAGGCTAAATATAATATCGTCTTTTTATTTAGCAAACAGTTGGTTATGAAAATCATTGGTATTCTTCTTATCTGTTTGTTGGCACCTCTGTTTCAGAAAGGAGCGACAGCAAGAGGCTTTGCGGACGCTGTTCAAGTAAATACAACCGAAAAGCCTTTGAAAAACGATTTCAGCGGAGTTTTCTTCAATGATGAAAATGGAGTGTGGATGTATTTGGACTTACAAGAAGAAAAACTCGAAGTGCCGGATATGCCTTTCTTGGGGCATGTCGCCGGCTATATGAATGGGAAAATTTACGGAGTGTGGATATTGATCAAGTATGAGATAAAACGTAATAAAGTGATTTTGCGTTTTACAAATGATATTGGGGCAGACTCCCAAACCATTTCTTTGACTCGAAATGAAGATGGCTCTTATTGGTATGAGGCCATAAATGGTAATATGATCAAACGAGTGGAAGGCAGGAAACTTGTGAAGATTACCGGGAGTATGCTCATGAAAAAAAAGCAATAACACCATGACAGACGGATTTATTAGAGTTGCAGCAGCTATCCCGCGCGTTAAAGTTGCAGATGTCGCTTTCAACACCCAAGAAATTGAAAGCATGATGGTTTGTGCAGAAGGGCAAGGAGTAGAAGTGTTGTGTTTTCCGGAATTATGTTTGACCTCTTATTCTTGCCAAGATCTTTTTTTTCAACAACTACTGCTTGAAGAGGCCGAAAACGCGCTGTTTAAGATCTTGGAATTGAGTAGAAACCTCGGATTAGTGGCTATCGTCGGAGTTCCATACTCCTATCAAGGTATGCTCTTTAATTGTGCTGCGGTGGTTCAGGGAGGGAAACTGTTGGGTTTGATCCCCAAAACTTTTATTCCCAATCATCAAGAATTCTACGAAAAACGCTGGTTCTCTTCTTCTACAATGCTTTCCGGAGAACACATTGTACGCTTTTGCGGACAATACGTTCCTATCGGACGCCATCAATTGTTTTGTCTTAACGATGTTACTTTTGGCATTGAAATCTGCGAAGACCTTTGGGCACCGACTCCTCCCAGCTCTCATTTGGCAATAAAAGGGGCAGAGATTATTTTCAATCTAAGTGCGTCCAATGATTTGATAGGCAAGTATCAATATGTACGTGACCTCGTAATTGGGCAAAGTGCGCGTTGTCACTGTGCTTATGTCTATACGAGTTGCGGATATGGAGAGAGTACGCAAGATATTGTTTTTGGTGGGAAAAGTTTTATTGCGGAAAACGGACGGATATTGGCAGAGGGCACTCGCTTCTCTTTCCGGCAAGAACTGACCGTTGCTGAAATTGATGTGGAACGACTTCGGGCAGAACGGCGTCGCAACACTTTCTTTGCCAAAAGCTATGAAATGTTGGCGAGTAACGATCGTTGCAATATCGTGGATATTGAATCTGCCGGATTTTCAGAAAGCAGCTTTGCTCTTACTCGAAAAATAAACCCTCTTCCTTTTGTTCCGCGAGAAGAGGATCTGGATTTTCGCTGTCAGGAAATTCTCAGCATTCAAAGCCAAGGCTTGGCAACGCGTATCGCGCATACGAAAGCCCAATCTGTGGTCATCGGAGTCAGTGGAGGGTTAGACTCGACATTGGCTTTAATGGTGTGTACCCATGCTTTTGACTGTTTGGGATTGAACCGAAAAGGCATTGTCGGCGTGACGATGCCGGGCTTCGGCACCACAGAAAGGACTTACAACAACTCGATCCGTTTGATGAATGCTTTGGGGATTACGATCAGAGAAATCAATATTTCAGATGCAGTCATGTTGCATTTCCGCGACATCGGACATGATCCTCAGAAGCATGACGTCGTATACGAAAACGCACAGGCGCGTGAACGTACCCAAATCCTAATGGATATTTCTCATCAGGTAGGCGGTTTTGTTGTCGGCACGGGAGATCTTTCGGAATTGGCTTTGGGGTGGGCTACTTATAATGGTGACCACATGTCTATGTATGCCGTAAACAGTTCGGTGCCTAAAACCCTTGTGAAGCATCTTGTGCGTTGGGTGGCCGTAAATGTTGCCGACGAAGAAAGCCGTAAAACCATTTTGGATATTGTGGATACGCCCATAAGCCCGGAATTGTTGCCGGCAGATTCGGAAGGAAATATCAAACAAATCACGGAGGATTTGGTTGGCCCCTATGAATTACATGACTTCTTTCTGTATTACGTCTTGCGTTATGGCTTCCGTCCCAAGAAGATTTTCAGAATGGCACTTCGGGCTTTCGATGGCAAAGGTGAAACCCAAACTTATGACGAAGCAACCATAGCCAAATGGCTGGAAGTCTTTTTCCGGCGTTTCTTTGCCCAACAATTTAAGCGTAGCTGTCTGCCCGATGGCCCCAAAGTGGGAAGTTGCTCTATCTCTCCGCGCGGAGATTGGAGAATGCCTCCCGATGCAGTTTCGGAAGAATGGATCAAGGAATGTCGTTCTTTGTTGCAGCAAACACTCTCATCGGAAGAACCCTCAAACACGAAGGCTTAAACATGAAGCAAAAAATACTATTGGTCGGATTTCTCTTTTCTTTGTTCATGGTTTGCCGGGCGAACAAACAAGACGAAGTGACGTTTTTTGCCCATATCATTCCTGAACAGAATGCTCTGTTCGTTGGAGATAGCTGCTTGGTGAATATCGTTCTTTATTCCTCACATCCTTTTAGCGAAGTGAAAAGCTCACCGGAAAGGTTGCGTGTTAAAAATGGAAATGTTCGCTTATTGCCACATCTCAAACTGCGTGCTCAGGAGAGAGTCATTGTGGACAACAAAATTTTCTACGCCATGGTGTGGCAACGGTTTGTCGTGAGCAGTGATAAAAAAGGAGAAATCCGATTTGCTTCCATGAAGTTTATTGGAGAGTTTATGGCTGACGAAGCCTCTACCCGTCTTTTGGAGCAGTTTTTCGGTGGCCTTCCCCATACTCCCCAAAAGATAAGGAGCAACTGTAAGCTGCCTGTCTTTTCACTTCCGGTTAAGCCACGCCCCAAACGCTCCACTCAACAAATGATGTCTGCATCAAACAGAGTGGCATAATTCTCAAAATTAGACCTAATTAAAAAGAATATGATTATCGCTGTTGATTTTGACGGTACGATTGTTGAACATCGTTATCCTGCCATTGGAAAAGAAATACCGTTTGCCATAGCCACCCTTCGTCAGTTGCAAGCCGATGGACATAGATTGATTTTATGGACAGTAAGAGAAGGTGCTCTTTTGGACGAAGCCATTAAATATTGCGAAGATCGCGGAGTGACGTTTTACTCGGTAAACAGAGATTTTGAAGAAGAGGATGGCACGGGACGTGGATTTTCTCGCAAAATAAAAGCAGACCTCTTCATTGATGACCGAAATGTTGGAGGTCTGCCGGATTGGGGGACGATCTATATGCTCGTCCAACAGCGTATCTCTTGGGAGGAATATCTCATTCGGCAGGCTGTCATTCCTCAAAAGAAAAAGCGAGGATGGTGGCCGTTTTGATGATCAGAACCACACGTATCGCTTTTGATAAAAGTAAGTGATATTTCGGTTCGCTTTGCCTTAAATGGAGAAGATTTGAGGAATATTAAACTTTTTACCTTTTTGTTTTCGTTATCGAGGAAAAAGTTATCTCGAACTATACAAAGGTTCCAATTAAAAGAATTATATTTGCAAGCGGAAGGTATTTTTTCCTTGTCGTTATTCGGTGGCTTTGAACAACGGTAACAAAACATTTGGAAAAGAGGTTTACAATCGCAGATTGTCCGAAGCCCTCCAATACACAACAATACAATCAAACATATGGCCAAAATAAGATGTGTGGGAGTCATGACTTCCGGTGGAGATGCTCCGGGCATGAATGCTGCAATACGTGCAGTAACACGAAGCGCAATATGCAACGGATTCAAGGTAAAAGGGATCTATCGCGGGTATGAAGGATTGATGAATGGAGAAATCAAAACCTTCACAACGGAAGAAGTGTCGGGTATTATTCAAACGGGAGGGACGATTTTGAGAACTGCCCGATCCGATGAATTTAGAACGCCGAAAGGACGTAAACGTGCCTACGATGTCTTGAAAAGCGAGGGGATTGATGCTTTGATCGTAATTGGCGGCAACGGTTCGCTCATGGGAGCGATGACTTTTGCCGAGGAATATGATTTTCCTTGCATTGGATTGCCGGGTACGATTGACAATGATTTATATGGAACAGACAATACCATAGGATACGACACTACCTTGAATACCATAATGGATTGTGTCGATAAGATCCGTGATACGGCCAATTCGCACGAACGTATATTCTTTATCGAAGTTATGGGAAGAGATGCCGGATTCTTGGCACAATATTCTGCGATAGCAGCAGGAGCGGAAGCTGCAATCATTCCCGAAGATTCGACAGGAGCCGATCAGCTGATCGAGTTTATGGAGCGTGGAATACGTAAATCAAAGAAAAGCTGTATGGTAATTGTCAGCGAAAGTCCCCAATGTGGTGCCTTGTATTATGCTGACAGAGTGAATAAAGAATATCCTCAATTTGATGTGAGAGTTTCTATCTTAGGGCATTTGCAAAGAGGAGGAAAGCCCTCTGCATGTGATCGCATACTGGCATCTCGCATGGGAGTTGGAGCAATCAATGCACTTGTTCAGGGACAACGAAATGTAATGGTCGGCATACGAAACAATACGATTGTATATGTCCCATTTATTGAAGCAGTACAAGAACGTAAGCAAATGGATACTCAATTGATTAAAGTGCTTGGAGAACTCAGTATTTAATGTTTGAATGCAATAACATGAATCTAACAATCGGACATATTTCTCAGATCATCGGTCCCGTCGTCGATGTCTGCTTTTCTACAAAAAAAGGTACTTCCGAAGAAGTGCTGCCTCGTATCCATGATGCCCTTGAAGTGACTCACCCCGATGGGAGAGTGATCGTAATGGAAGTGCAACAGCATATTGGGGAAGACACAGTTCGCACTGTCGCCATGGATAACACAGACGGTCTTGCACGCGGCTTGGAAGTAAGGCCTGTCGGAACTCCTATTTCCGTACCTACCGGAGAGCAAATCAAAGGTAGAATGCTTAATGTTATAGGTGAAAGCATTGATGGTTTGCAAGGTTTGTCGAAAGCCGAAAATGCTTATCCGATACATAGAGAAGCACCCAAATTCGAAGAACTTAAAACAAGTCAAGAAGTACTGTATACGGGGATTAAGGTCATTGACCTTTTAGAACCCTATGTAAAAGGAGGAAAAATTGGACTTTTCGGTGGTGCAGGGGTCGGAAAGACTGTACTAATCATGGAATTGATCAACAATATCGCCAAAGGACATGATGGATTCTCTGTCTTTGCCGGTGTTGGTGAACGTACACGTGAAGGGAATGACTTGTTGAGAGAAATGATAGAGTCCGGTGTTATCAAATACGGCGATGAATTTCTCGAAGCTATGGAGCGTGGAGAGTGGGATCTTTCCAAGGTGGATTATGAAGAGGTCAAGAAGAGCCAAGCCACATTGGTGTATGGACAAATGAATGAACCTCCCGGAGCTCGTGCTTCCGTGGCTCTTTCCGGACTTTCTATCGCAGAGTCTTTCAGAGATAGTGGATCGGAAAGCGGGAAATCGACTGACATACTTTTCTTTATCGACAATATCTTCCGATTTACTCAGGCCGGATCTGAGGTGTCTGCTTTATTAGGGCGTATGCCATCGGCTGTGGGTTATCAGCCGACGTTGGCTTCGGAGATGGGAGCGATGCAAGAACGGATTACGTCCACAAAGAACGGATCTATCACCTCTATTCAAGCCGTTTATGTTCCTGCCGACGACTTGACCGACCCTGCACCCGCCACCACTTTTACACATTTGGACGCTACGACGGTTCTTTCACGTAAAATAACAGAATTGGGGATTTATCCCGCAGTAGATCCTTTGGACTCGACCTCGCGTATTTTAGATCCTAATGTAATCGGTTGGGATCATTATAATTGTGCACAACGAGTAAAACAAATTCTTCAAAAATACAAAGAACTTCAAGACATTATTGCCATTCTCGGCATGGATGAATTATCTGATGAAGACAAGCTTATTGTGAACCGTGCACGTCGTGTACAGCGTTTCTTGTCGCAACCTTTCACTGTGGCCGAAAAATTCACCGGCGTAAAAGGTGTGATGGTTTCCATTGAAGAAATTATAAGAGGATTCAACATGATTCTTGATGGCGAAGTGGATCACTTGCCCGAACAGGCTTTCCTAAACGTTGGAACGATTGATGATGCCATTGAGAAAGGAGACAAAATTCTGTCTGCCGCAAAAGGTTAATGTAATATGCCCAAACCAGAAAAACTACACGTTGTCATTGTATCCGTGGAACGGACACTCTATGACGGATTGGTAGAACGCCTGTTTGTCCCGGGAGAAAAAGGACGTTTTGAGGTTTTGAAAAATCATGCCTCAATCATATCTACTTTAATACCCGGAAGTGTTGTTTGCGAAGGAGAAAATGCATTTGAAATCAGTATTTCCGGAGGGTTTGTTGAAGTGAAGGATAATGAAGTCACACTTTGTGTAGAAACGTTATAATATATGTTGAAGCGTCTAAGATCAGTATTCACACTTGCCGTGCTCTTTCTGTTGCTTTCGCCAACTCTGTTGATGATAGAACAGAGCGTTGCCGCTATCAGAGTAGAACAAGTTGCATGGGAACTCATCGTCCTTTCTGTTGCATTTTTTGCGTTCTCTTTAATGGAGATGTTCGTAATCCATGCATTGGAAAAATCCTCTTCTTACTATCTTGGAGCCAATTTATTGTTTTCTTTACTTCGTCTTTTATTAACGGCCGGTCTGCTTTTCTATTTTAAGTGGAAAACCACTTCTGATTTCACCATTGTGTTCGTAAATGTCTTGGTGTTGTATTTTGCCACACTACTCTACTCCACATGGTGCAGACAAAAAGAAAACAAACAAAAAGTTCATACCTCATGATTTCTGTACTTAGAACATCTCTCTTCATCTTCATGCTTTCTTGTTTTGGCTGTTTTTCTGCGGCCAACGCCTCTGATATTTCCAAGAAAGAAGAAATCAATGTTTCGGAGTTTGTTTTAGAGCATCTTTCTGATGCTTACGAATGGCATATCACCACGTGGAATGAACATCACATTTCAATTCCTCTTCCTATCATTGTAAAGGGAGATACTTCCGGTTGGCACGTGTTCAGCAGTTCACGTTTACATGAAGCAGCCTTACATGGTAGAGATTATAAAGGTTTTTTCCTCTCTCCACAACACCATAACAAAATCTGCGAACGTTTACCTGACGGTAGAGTTATAAGGCCTTGGGACATATCGATTACCAAAAATGTGGTGGAGATATGGTTGGTGGTATTGATTCTTTCCGCTATTTTCTTGTATTGTTCTTGGTGGTATAAGAAGCGGGATCCGCAAAGCGATGCCCCCAAAGGCTTTGTCGGAATGATGGAAATGTTGGTCATGAATATAAATGACGAAGTCATCAAGGCATCAATCGGAGAAAAACATTATAAACGTTACGCCCCCTATTTGCTGACGGTTTTCTTTTTTATCTTTGTAAATAATTTGTTGGGGCTGATTCCGTTTTTTCCGGGAGGAGCCAATGTTACGGGCAATATAAACGTCACTTTGTTTCTGGCCGTAGGAACGATGTTGGCTGTCAATTTATTTGGCAATAAGGAGTATTGGAAAGAAATTCTTTGGCCTAATGTTCCCTTATGGCTGAAAATTCCACCCGTTATGCCCATTATCGAGGTCTTCGGGATTTTCACAAAACCATTCGCGTTGATGATCCGTCTTTTCGCAAACATTATGGCCGGACACGCGATCATTTTATCTTTTACTTTTGTGATATTTCTGACTTGGCAAATAAGTTCTGTTACGGGATCTATCTTTACCGTATTTAGTGCTCTGCTCATGGTCTTCTTGAATTTCCTCGAACTCCTTGTCGCTTTTGTACAAGCCTATGTCTTTACGATACTATCTTCTGTGTTTATCGGTCTTTCCCTACCGGAACATCACAAAGAATAAATATAAATAGCACAATAAATAATTCAACAAACCATTTTAAAAACTTACTACTATGATCTTATCTCTTTTGGAAGCAACTACCGGACTTGCACAACTCGGCACTGCAATCGGCGCCGGTCTCGCCACAATCGGTGCCGGTATCGGTATCGGTAAAATCGGAAGTTCGGCAATGGAAGCCATGGCGCGTCAGCCGGAAGCTTCGGGTAAAATCACGACCAGCATGATCATCGTTGCTGCATTTGTCGAAGGAGCTGCTCTGTTTGCTATTGCAGCTTGTGCATTCCTTATTAAATAAAACTGAGAAAATAAATTTATCATTATGGAGTCATTGAATTTGCCCTCCATTCTCACTCCTGATTTCGGACTCCTTTTTTGGATGTTCATTGCATTTGCCGTGGTTTTCTTTATCTTGGCCAAATTTGGTTTTCCGGTGATCACCGATATGGTTGAAGCTCGCAAGAAATTTATAGACGAGAGCCTGAAAAATGCAAGAACAGCCAATGAAAAGTTGGCAGAAATTCAGACCGAGAGTGAACAAATGCTTCGTGAAGCTCGTGAAAAACAAGCTGAAATACTAAAAGAAGCGGCGGCAACTCGTGACGCAATTATCAAGGAGGCCAAGAATAAGGCCGAAATAGAAGGCAGTAAAATCCTTGAAGAGGCAAAGGCTCAAATTAAAATAGAGAAAACCAATGCCTTGCGGGAAATACGCTCACAAGTGGCCGATTTGTCTATCAAGATAGCTGAGAAGGTGATTCGCAAAGAACTCGAAAAAGAAAAAGAGCAAGAATCTTTCATTCTTGGCGTACTCAATGATATAGAAAAAGAAACCAACTCCTAAATACACGCAATGGATATTGGAATCGTTGCATCACGATACGCAAAAGCTCTTTTCCGCTTTTCTGTGGAGAAGAATGAGGAAAAAACAGTTTATTCCGAAATGCAAAGACTGGATCGGAGCTTTCGACAGGTCGCAGCTTTGAATGTAACTTTGCAAAACCCCCTTCTCAAAAATGAGCAAAAAATATCATTGCTCAGCATGGCTTGTGCAGAGGAGAAACAAGAAATAGCAGAGAGTACAAAGCGTTTTATCCGGTTGGTCGTAGAAAAGAAGCGTGCAGAAATGATGCACTTCATTGCAACATCGTTTGTACGTCTTTACGAAGAGGAAAAGCGAATTGTCAATGCACATCTCACATTAGCCACTCCTGCAACAGAGCGCGTTACGGAGCGTTTACTGTCTTTGGTAAAAGCACGCACAAATAGAGAAGTATGTCTTAATACCAACGTGGATCCGACTTTACAGGCCGGCTTCATCTTAGAGTATGACGACTATCGATTGGATGCGAGTCTACGGGGACAGCTTGAAAATTTGCGTCGTGATTTGAAATAAATTCCTAACAAAGTATTATCATTATGCCCAATAATATTAAGCCGAGTGAAGTTTCTGCCGTTCTTCTGCAACAACTGCATGATTTGGCCACTGATGTACAGTTTGAAGAAGTTGGTGTCGTCTTGACTATTGGAGACGGTGTGGCACGCATCTATGGTCTGACCAAAGTTACGGAAAACGAACTGATAGAGTTTGACAACGGAGTGATGGCCGTGGCCATGAACCTGGAAGAGGACAATGTCGGTGCCGTGCTCTTAGGCTCTTCCGAAGGAATTAAAGAAGGTCAAAGAGTAAAACGAACCGGTCGTGTAGCTTCTATCATGGTCAATGAAAACATGTTGGGGCGCGTAATAGACCCGCTAGGAAAACCCTTGGACGGTGCCGGCGAAATCGAAGGAGAAAAGTTTCTTATGCCCCTTGATCGCAAAGCTCCGGGAGTAATCTATCGGCAGCCTGTCACCCAATCATTGGCAACAGGTCTGAAAAGTGTAGACTCGATGATCCCCATCGGTCGCGGACAGCGTGAACTCATCATCGGCGACCGACAGACGGGAAAAACTGCCATAGCCATTGACACGATCATCAATCAACGCCACAATTATGAAGCCGGCGATCCCGTGTATTGTATTTATGTTGCCATCGGACAAAAAGCATCGACTGTGGCCAACATCGTGAATACGCTGAAAGAGAAAGGGGCGATGGATTATACCATTATCGTATCGGCCACGGCGGCTGAAACGGCGGCTTTACAGTATTATGCTCCCATGGCCGGTGCTGCGATCGGTGAATTTTTCCGCGACCGTGGCAAGCATGCACTTGTCGTTTACGATGATCTCTCCAAGCAGGCTGTTGCCTATCGCGAAGTTTCTCTGATCTTGCGTCGCCCGTCGGGACGTGAGGCTTATCCGGGCGATGTATTTTACCTTCATTCTCGTCTTTTGGAGCGTGCCGCAAAAATCAATGACCAACAAGAAGTGGCTGAGAAGATGAATGACCTTCCCGAATCGCTGCAAGGAAAAGTAAAAGGCGGCGGTTCGCTCACTGCCCTTCCTATCATTGAAACACAAGCCGGAGACGTTTCCGCCTATATCCCGACCAATGTTATTTCTATCACAGACGGACAGATATACTTGGATACAAACCTTTTCAACCAAGGTTTCCGCCCTGCTATTGATGTCGGTATTTCCGTGTCCCGTGTCGGCGGATCGGCGCAAATCAAATCCATGAAAAAGGTGGCTGGAACACTAAAAATTGATCAGGCACAATATCGTGAGTTGGAGGCTTTTGCCAAATTTTCCGGAGATATGGACTCTGTGACGGCCATGACTATCGATCGCGGAAGAAAGAACAATCAACTCCTTATTCAATCTCAATATAGTCCGATGCCCGTAGGAGAGCAGATAGCAATTCTCTATTGCGGCACGAAAGGCTTGCTTACCACAGTGCCATTAAACAAAGTGCGCGATTTTCAGGAGCAATTTCTCAATGTGTTGCGTGCCTCACATTCCGATACGATATTGGCCTCGCTGTCTGCCGGTTTGCTTTCCGAAGAGGTTGAGAACGCAATACGAAAAGTTGCCGCCGATGTTTCGGCTCTTTATCAATAACCACGAAAAACTTCTCTTGGCATAACGTGCGACTGCGTCATCCTGCGACGCGTAAAATAAGGGAGCAAACGATCTGAAACTCTTCTCTCTAAACGTAATAAATATCGATAAATCATTCTGTTATGGCTTCATTAAAAGAAGTGAAAACTCGAATAGCCTCTGTCAATAACACCCGTAAAATAACGAGTGCCATGAAGATGGTGGCAAGTTCCAAACTTCATCATGCTCAACACGCCATTGAACGAATGCGTCCTTATGAGAAGAAACTAAACGGAATGATGTCTGCGTTTGTCGCTTCATTGGAAGGCGAGGTTTCTTCTCAATTTTCTGTCGAACGCAAAATCGAAAGAGTCGCTTTGGTGGTGTTTTCATCGAATTCCAGCCTCTGCGGTGGTTTTAATGGCAATGTCATTAAACAGATGCGCCAAACAATAGAAGATTACCGCGCACAAGGGATAGAAGTTGCGCATCTCTATCCTATCGGCAAAAAAGTGACTGAGGCTGCGAAGAAAATGAATTTCTCCATCGAAAAGGAGCTTTCCGAAATCTTGGACAAACCTCAGTATGCTCCCATAGCGGCACTTTCTGCCGAGCTGATGCGTCAATATTCTGCCAAAGAGATCGATCGTGTGGAGATTTTGTATCATCACTTCAAAAGTGCAGGCAGCCAAGTGCTGACAACGGAACAATTTCTGCCTGTCAAGTTAGAAGTTATGGAAAGCACATCCGGGATAAGTGATTATATCATAGAGCCTTCTCTACAAAAAATGATAGAAAATCTTATTCCCAAAGCTCTTCATCTGAAATTATATTCCGCAATGCTCGACAATCTCGCGTCCGAACATGCCGCTCGTGTCATAGCGATGCAGGTAGCAACAGACAATGCCGATGAATTGCTTCGTGAATTGACTTTGCAATACAATAAGACACGACAGCAGGCCATTACTGCGGAACTGCTTGATATTGTCGGAGGTTCGTTACAATAGTTCCCTCAGATGAACGGAAGTTATGACTTGGCGTTTTTATAACTCACAATGATCATTGCCAAAGCATAGACATCGGTTTCATTTATGGAAAATGTTAGTGATATAAAAGCTCCATGAAACTCCTACCCACTTATTAAATACTACATAACGAGTAGAATTGTTTAGCTCTGAGGCTGATAATTCTACTCGTTATGTAATTATATCGTCGGCTTTCCTGCCATTCTTTCTTCTACAACTATCTTTTTATAGAACTCTTTATCAATGGATTTCTTGCTGTTTCTCGATAATTTAGACCAAAGCATAACATTGTTTCTGAATGGAAGTGATTCTTTGTATCTGGATAGTTTTGCGTTTTTAGCCACCAAAACTTTTACTTGGATACTGTTTTTTGCCTCCCTGCTCTATGTCATTTTTCGGGAGCATGATTTTCGCAGTTTTCTTTTGGTCATCTTTTTTTTAATCTTAGGGCTATTTATTGCCGATCAAGTTGCCTCTTCGGTTTTTAAGCCTTGGGTTGCTCGATTAAGACCCTCTCACGACCCTCTTTTAATAGATCAGATTGATATCGTTAACGGATATAGAGGAGGAACCTATGGTTTTTTTTCTTCTCATGCTTCCAATACCCTTTTTGTCGGCACGTTTCTCTCCTTGCTCTTTCGACATCGTTCCGCAACCCTTTGCTTAATTCTGTGGGGAGTGCTTAATTGCTGGACGCGTGTTTATTTGGGAGTACATTATTTCGGAGATGTCTTGGTCGGTGCTCTGTTTGGAATTGTGATAGCTCTTGGGTGTTACCGCCTATATCTTTATCTGTTGCCAAAAGCAAACGTCAGGGCCTATGCCTCCGCGACATTGGACTATATTCCTCTTTCATTTTGGCTGACTTTGCTTCTTCTTGCCATACCTTGGCAATTATACTTTTAATTGTAGATGTCCGATAAAATGCTTTTTATTCTGCTGCTACTACCGGAACGTCTGCACAAACTACCTCAGTAATAGTTTTTTCTACTCGTTACTCCGTTTGTACGACCTCCTTGCCAAATGTGTGCCGGCACGTTAAAAAGAATATTTGAACGCACCGAAAAGAAAGTTTGTCGATACTTTCTGAGAAAGCATCTTTCTGCCTCTATCAAGACTTCTTTCTTTTTTTACCTACATATCCTACATTTCTCCTTCAATATGCAGATATATAATCTGTTGCGAATGTAGACAATACAAAAAAAACTACATTTATTGGTACAACCTACACAGGACATCGGGTAGGCATACAAATGTCCGAAATCACAACTATGTAGGCAGTGTAGGTTTTTGGAAAATCCGTCTACATTCATATTTCGATGATAATCAACGATTTAATAGCCCTCTCGATATAGAAAAGAAATACAACATACACTTATATACTATTGGAAATCAAACACATTCAATAAGAAATGTATGTTTTTCAACAATCGCGCATTAGAGAGGTAAATGGTTTCTCATAACCAATATAAGCACAAAATAGGAGGCTCCGCAAAACTTCTTTTTCTGTCAGTTTCCTCTTTTTTCGTATCTTTATCCTATGAGCCGAAAAACGGGTACGGTGTTTTTTGCCCAAAACATATAAATTTGTATTTTTGCAATTCATTAAGAAGCCCCTCAGCCTCTTTTTCAATTTGTCGTTACTGTTGGTTTCCAGTTGAGAAACACATATCACGGAGTTTTTCTCTGTGACACCAAGAAAAATAGATACACCATGTATAGAACTCACAACTGCGGTGAACTCCGCATCAGCAATGTCGGTCAATCCGTCACACTCTCCGGATGGGTACAACGTCTTCGAAGAATGGGAGGAATGACTTTTGTCGATCTGCGCGATCGCTATGGCATTACGCAGCTCGTGTTCAACGAAGAAATGAATGCGGAACTCTGTAACCAAGCCAATAAAATCGGTCGCGAATTTGTCATTCAAGCCACCGGTAATGTCAGCGAACGATATTCCAAAAACGACAAAATACCCACCGGGGATATTGAAATCATCGTTGAAACGCTCAATATTCTCAACCCCAGCGACGTTCCTCCATTCACCATCGAGGATAACACGGACGGCGGAGATGATTTGCGTATGAAATATCGCTACTTAGACCTGCGTCGCAACAATGTGCGTGCCAACATCGAGCTGCGCCATAAGTTCTGTTTGGCGGTGCGTAGATATTTGGACAGTCTTGATTTTCTTGAAATCGAAACTCCCGTTCTTGTCGGTTCCACTCCGGAAGGAGCACGCGACTTTATCGTTCCTTCTCGCATGAATCCCGGACGTTTTTATGCTTTGCCGCAAAGTCCGCAGACCTTGAAACAGTTGCTCATGGTAGCAGGAATGGATCGCTATTTCCAAATCGTCAAATGTTTCAGAGATGAAGACCTCCGTGCAGACCGACAACCGGAATTCACACAGATCGACTGCGAAATGTCGTATGTGGAACAAGATGACATCATCAACACCTTTGAAGGGCTGACAAAATACTTATTCAAGGAAGTCCGCAATCACGATCTTGGAGATGCTCCTTTCCTTCGCCTTTCATGGCATGAAGCCATGCGCCGTTTCGGAAGCGATAAACCCGACATGCGCTTCGGCATGGAATTTGTAGAATTGATGGAAACTTTGAAGGGAACAGGAGATTTCACGGTGTTTAATGACGCTGTCTATATCGGCGGAATCTGTGCCGAAGGATGCGCCGAATATACCCGTAAACAAATCGATGAACTCACAAACTTTGTGAAATCCCAACAAGTCGGCGCAAAAGGCCTTGTATATGCCCGTGTGCAAGAAGACGGTAGCGTCAAGAGTTCGGTAGACAAATTCTATTCTCCCGAAGTGCTCAACCGTCTTAAAGAAACGATGGGAGCCAAGAAAGGCGATTTGATCCTTATTCTCAGTGGTGATGACGCCAATAAGACACGTCGGCAACTCTGTGAACTTCGCCTTCTCATGGGAGATCGTCTCGGACTTCGGGATAAGAATAAGTTTGCTCTTCTTTGGGTCGTGGATTTCCCGATGTTTGAATATAGCGAAGAAGAAAATCGCTTCATGGCCATGCATCACCCTTTCACTTCGCCCAAACCTTCCGACATAGAAAAGCTCGAAACCTCTCCTGCAGAAGTATTGGCGGACGCCTACGACATGGTATGCAATGGTGTGGAAGTCGGAGGAGGTTCGATCCGTATTCATGACGCGGAACTACAAGCCAAGATTTTTAAGGTGCTCGGCTTCACTCCCGAAAAAGCTCAGGAACAATTTGGTTTTCTCATGAATGCCTTCAAATATGGTGCTCCTCCCCATGGTGGTTTGGCCTATGGTCTTGACCGCTTCGTAAGCCTCTTTGCCGGCCTTGACAGCATCCGTGATTGCATCGCTTTTCCCAAAAACAACTCAGGGCGCGATGTCATGCTCGATGCTCCCTCGTTTGTTGATCAAAAACAACTCGACGAACTGCATCTCAACCTACTTCCTATCGAACAAAAGTAAAATCCCAAAAGCGAATTGCACTCCTTCCTCGCGTCGGGGTGCATTTTGCTTTTAACCCGATTGTTTATGATATACTCAATGACAGGTTACGGCAAAGCCGATACGACTTTCAATGGAAAGAAAATACATGTCGAAATCAAATCTCTAAATAGCAAGGCACTTGACCTCAATACCCGTATCGCCCCACTCTATCGAGAAAAAGAGATAGCCATCCGAAAAATGATCGCCGCCGAATTGGAACGGGGAAAAATCGATGTTTCCATTTGGTGCGAGAAGGGAGGCGAACAGTCCGGGGGGATAATCAATACCGAAATTGCCGCTTCTTATGTTCGTCAAATTTGCGAAATCAGTAAGCATATAGAAGAGCTCGAACAGCCTTCGCCCACAGAAATATGGAATCTCCTCGTTCGCTTACCGGAAATCACCCAACCTTCCACCATCGAAGAGCTCGATGAAGAAGAATGGGCTGTGGTGGAAGAAGGGGTACGTCAAGCCATTCAGCAGGTTATGCTCTTTCGCCGACAAGAAGGGGAGGCTTTGGAACGGAAGTTCCAAAAAAACATTTCTACAATTGAAACCCTCATGCGCAGTATCGAACCTTTCGAGCAAAGTCGTGTAGAAAAGATCAAAATCCGACTTGAAGAGCGACTTACTGAACTCACCGGTATCGACTACGACAAGAATCGCCTTGAACAAGAACTGATTTACTACATTGAGAAATTAGACATCAACGAGGAAAAGCAACGGCTTACCAATCATCTTGCCTATTTCCGGGAAACCATGGAAAACGGACGAGGCCAAGGTAAGAAACTCGGATTTATTGCCCAAGAAATGGGTAGGGAAATCAACACCACCGGTTCTAAGAGCAACCAAGCAGAGATGCAAAACATTGTGGTGAAAATGAAAGATGAATTAGAGCAAATCAAAGAACAAGTGCTCAACGTGATGTAGTTGTGCAAACAGAGGCATTTAACTCATCAGTACTCCTTTATAGACCATATTTATTCATGAAAAAAGTAATCGTATGCTCTGCACCTTCGGGTTCGGGGAAAAGCACACTTGTCAACTACCTTATTGAAAGAGGTCTTAATCTTCACTTTTCCATTAGTGCAACCAGTCGCCCTCCTCGAGGATCCGAGCAACACGGAGTGGAATACTTCTTCCTCACTCCTGAGGAGTTCAGAACACATATCGAAGCCGGCGACTTTCTTGAATATGAGGAAGTTTATGCCGATCGGTTCTATGGAACACTCAAACAGCAGGTAGACTCTCGTCTTGAAGAGGGACAAAACGTGATCTGTGATATTGATGTAAAAGGAGGATTGAGCATTAAGCGGCACTACGCCGACCGCTGTTTGAGCCTCTTTATTCAGCCCCCTTCTATCGAGGCTTTGCGCAAACGCCTCGAATGTCGAGGCACAGAAACGCCAGAAGCAATACAAATGCGCCTTGACAAGGCGGAATATGAGATGAGTTTCGCTCCACAATTCGATACGATCATTATCAATGATGATCTTGAAGAAGCCAAAAAGCAGATATCCAAGGCTGTTACTGACTTCCTTGATCAATAAACGTACATACATGATAAAAACAAGCATGATATTTTCTTGAAAAATACCATGCTTGTTTTTATGTCGGGGCGACAGGATTCGAACCTGCGACCCCCTGGTCCCAAACCAGGTGCGCTACCAACTGCGCTACGCCCCGCTCCTTAAAATCGATTGCAAAAATACAAAAAAGAAATATGATAGCCAACAAAAGAGTAAGAAACTTGACATAGAAACATTCAAGGCAGACTCAAGGGAGTATCAAGCTCAAACAACGACAGATAAACGAAATAGAGCGGAAAAATCCTCTCAACGCTCTCAATGCTATTCTTTTGAATAGTATTTTCCGAGTTCCTTTTTAAGCACCATGGCTTCCGAAAATCCATTTAATGTTATACAGCTTCGTTGATTACGTCGTTTTTTTGTAACTTTGCCACTAACAATAAGCTTATTCCTGCACATATATGGTAAAACGCCAAAAAAAGAATTGGGTAGTACCCATAGGAGCTGTTCCGACAGATTTCGACTTAAAAATACTTAGTTATCAAGATAAAGGTTTCATTGTACCTCAAAACAATCTGATCAAAACTCCCGAACAAATCGAGGGCATTCGACAAGCAGGTATCGTCAATACCGGCATATTGGATATGCTTACGACTGAAATCCGTGAAGGAATGACAACGGGAGACATCGATCGACTTGTGGCTCAATATACCGCAGACCATGGTGCCATATCTGCCTGTTTGGACTATGAAGGTTTCCCAAAAAGTTGTTGCACTAGCATCAACGAAGTAGTATGCCACGGTATTCCCTCCGATGAAGAAGAACTTTTTGACGGAGATATTATCAATGTGGACGTAACTACTATCAAAGATGGTTATTATGCCGATGCCTCGCGCATGTTTATGATCGGCAATGTAGATCCGAAGGTTAAACGTTTGGTGGAAGTCACCAAGGAATGCCTCGAAATTGGCATACAAACTGCAAAACCTTGGACTTTTGTCGGAGAAATCGGTAAAGCCATCGGCCGCCATGCTCATGCCAACGGTTACACCGTCGTACGGGAATTGGCCGGACATGGAACGGGAAATGCCTTTCACGAAGAACCGACGGTGGATCACTACGACACCCGACATAAAGGAATGTTGCTGGTTCCGGGGATGGTACTGACTATCGAACCCATGCTTAATATGGGAGAACGTCACGTGTTTATAGATGAAGCCGACGGTTGGACTGTCGTCACCGAAGACGAGCTTCCATCCGCACAATGGGAACACACTTTGCTCATCACCGAAACCGGCGTAGAAATCCTCACACATTAATCCGATAAAAACACAAGGCGATCCCTCTTTCTAAAATATATGAAACCAACCATTCTTTTGGCCATAGAGTCCAGTTGCGACGACACTTCGGCCGCTGTTATGCGCAACGGCATACTCCTGAGCAATGTCACCGCTTCTCAATCCGTGCATGAAATGTATGGTGGCGTTGTTCCCGAACTTGCCAGTCGGGCACATCAGCAAAATATTGTACCCGTGGTTGATGCCGCGTTGAAACAAGCTAATGTAACCAAAGAGGAACTGTCTGCAATCACCGTCACCTTGGGGCCCGGCCTTATGGGCAGTCTCTTGGTCGGCGTCAGTTTCGCAAAAGGTTTGGCAGCCTCTTTAAGAATTCCCCTTATCGAAGCCAATCATTTGCACGGTCATATCTTAGCCCATTTCATCCATACGGAAGATGAACAGCACGACGATCCGCCCTACCCTTTCCTATGCCTATTGGTCAGTGGCGGCAACTCTCAAATTGTAAAAGTCAATGCTTATAACGATTTCGAAATTCTCGGCCAAACCATCGACGATGCTGCCGGAGAAGCCATTGACAAATGCTCCAAAGTCATGGGGCTGGGGTATCCCGGCGGTCCCATTATCGACCGATTGGCAAGAAAAGGCAATCCGAAGGCTTTCGAATTCTCAAAGCCCAACATTGCAGGTTTCGATTATAGCTTCTCCGGATTGAAGACCTCTTTTCTTTACTTTTTGCGCGATAAAATGGCCGAAAATCCCAATTTCATAGAGGAAAACAAAAACGATTTGGCTGCTTCCCTCGAAGCAACCATCGTCGATATATTGATGAAGAAGCTGATTCAAGCCTCGAAGGCCACAGGCATTCGCCATGTTGCTCTATCGGGCGGGGTGAGTGCAAACACAGCCTTGCGTAATGCCTTCAAAGCGATGGAGGAACGTAATATTTGGAAGATTTATATCCCCAAATTCTCTTACACCACAGACAATGCAGCCATGATTGCCATCACCGGGCATTATCGCTATTTGGATGGAGAATATTGCTCTTTGGATAAACCGGCTTTTTCTCGCACTGTCTTCTAACCGCACCTAAACCTTCTCTACAATATATTTTTCTCTGAATAGTTCTTACTATTTTATGTGCCGTCAATGGTTTATCACACGGAACAAATATCCCCATACTCTTCATTTCAAAAACAACTCTAAAAATGGACTTAGATCTCAAAGTAACCAGCAAGGAAATCAACGAAATCCTCTGGCGCAATCACAAAACCCTTTCGGTTGCAGAAAGCTGCACGGCAGGTCGTATTGCCAGTGTTATTACCACCGTTCCCGGTTCATCACAATATTTCAAAGGCGGTTTGATCGCCTATGCCGATGAAGTCAAAACCAATCTTCTGAAAGTGGATGCTTCCGTGATCGAAGAAAAAAGTCCCGTATGCGAAGAGGTTGTCACCCAAATGGTGAAGGGTGCTCTTGACCTTTTCGAAAGCGACTATGCCGTAGCTATCAGTGGTTTTGCCGGCCCCGGCGGTGCCGAAAATGGAAAAAATGCGGTAACGGTCGGAACAATTTGGATTGCCGTCGGTAATTCGGAGCGCGTTGTTTCCACTATGCTTGAAGAAGACAACGGACGAGATAAAAATCTGGCTTCGGCCACCAATGTTGCCATACATCTTCTTCTCGATTTCTTGAAAGAAGATTTTTGCGAACCCAACGAGGTGAATTCCTAAAAAGAAGCAAACATTCTCGCGATATAGGAACAAGTTCCTGTATCTGTCCAAAAGCTCCCGAAGAATTCTTGATACAGATTTCTTCGGGAGCTTTTTCTAACTTCGGCACTCATCTCTCATCCTTTATAACGAGAAACCGAAGTAAAACCATAACTCTCTAAAACATTCAGTTTGTCAAGTTATTATATGTCTTGATTGAGCTATTTTGAGAAGAGGGGCAGAGATCTCTACGATTGGCTTGCTGCCTTTCGTTGTCAAGCTTTGATGTTCGGTTCTTCTAAACCGAGCCCTTTTTTCTTATCTACGATTTTGAGAACGACACCCAAAATGAGGGCAGCCGCTCCAAGACCGGCGAGCATAAGCAAAGGAGCAGAATAGTCGTAAGAAACGGCAGCTTCTTCGGCTGTCATTCGGCCTGTATCAATAGCTGAAATAATATCGGGATTGGTCTTGTCGAGCACTTTTCCAATAAGCATTGGGAAAAGCCAAAGACCGATGTTTTGAATCCAGAATATCAGTGCATAGGCCGATCCGATGATTTTGGCATCGACCAATTTGGGAACACTCGGCCACAAAGAAGCCGGTACGAGAGAAAAAGAAGCACCGAGAACAAGGATGGTGGTATAGGCAGTGATGATGCCCGCTACATTGTTTCCTTTGAAAGCCGGAAGCACAAAGGCAAAAGTGAGGTGACAAGCGATGAGAAGAAGCGAGCCGACAATGAGCATGGAGGCGGCTTTTCCTTTATGGTCTACATAGTTGCCGAGTATGGGGGTGATACCGACGGCCAACAAGGGGAATACGGAAAAGACCGTAGCCGCAGACTGACGCATGTACCCCATGTAGCAAAAAGTGATCAATGCGATAATGGTAACGGAGAGTAAAATCCATTTGAGGCTTCTACGTACAAAGTTGCTGGCAAAAGAGGTTCCGGCAACGACAAGCATGATGAGATATTGAATGATTGTTACGGTATTGGTCGCCCAAAAACTATCGGGCGATACCTCGGTGAAACTGAGATTGCATTGCAGCATATTGACCGCATATTTCTGAAAGGGGAAAATGGCCGAATAATACAATACGCACAAGAGAGCCACCAACCAAAAACCGCTACTTTTGAGAATTGCTCCGAGATCGCTGATCTTGAAAGGATCGTCTTTCTCTTCTGCCTCACCGGTTTGGGCATCGAGTTTGCGATCCATGAAGAAATAAACGACAAACATAATCATGGCGATCATTAACAAAACTACGCCGAAAGCCACTGAGCGCGAAACGTCGACCACGCCGCCGAGGCGGGCAAACATCGGAGAGAAAATCATGCAAGTTGCTACTCCCAAACGTGCCAATGCCATTTCCGACCCCATGGCAAGAGCCATCTCGCGACCTTTGAACCACTTCACTATTCCACGCGACACCATGATTCCGGCCATTTCAACACCACAACCGAAAATCATGAAACCGACAGCAGCAAATTTGGCCGAAGAGGGCATGCCGAGATAGAAAGGAGAGATGCCCAATTCATCAAACCCCGGAATATAATTGAGGTTATTGGTGAACCACACATCAAGTGCGCTGCCTTGAAACGTATCTGTTACGGCATACCAATTGATCGTGGCTCCGATGAGCATGACCGCTCCTGATAGCAGAGCGGTGAAACGAACTCCCATTTTGTCGAGAATGATTCCGGCAAAAATGAGGAAGAACACAAATACGTTGAGAAAAGTTTCAGAGCCTTGCATCGTACCGAATGCCGTGGAATCCCAACCTCGTGTGGACTGCATGAGATCTTTAATGGGAGAAAGAATGTCCATAAAAATGTATGAACAAAACATGGCAAAGGCTAAAAGCAACAGAGCCGTCCAGCGAATGGCTTCGGAATCTCTGAGAGTTTTGATTTGAGTGTTCATGAGATTATTGTAGAAAATTAAATTATTGTTTCAACCATTTATCTAACCAACGAAAAAACGTGCGCTGCCAAAGCATTCCGTTTTGCGGACGGAGTACCCAGTGATTTTCTTCGGGGAAAAGAAGAAGTTGTGCCGGGATACCACGAAGACGAGCCGCAGTAAAAGCACTCTGCGCTTGGGTGTATTCGATGCGAAAATCTTTTTGACCATGAATGCAGAGAATCGGAGTATCCCAACGATCCACATAAAGATGAGGGGATTCTCGAAAGACCGAACGGTTTTGTCCTGTCGTGTCTTGTTGCCAAGGAGCAGCTCCCATATCCCAATTTGCAAACCACATCTCTTCT
The DNA here is from genome assembly GCF_003859795.1 of Alloprevotella sp. OH1205_COT-284. Lineage (GTDB taxonomy): Bacteria > Bacteroidota > Bacteroidia > Bacteroidales > Bacteroidaceae > Alloprevotella. The sequence goes on from NZ_RQYI01000004.1 coordinate 32,223, forward strand.
GTTTCAAGATATTGCTGAGCAGTGTTGAAGATGCCGTCATGGGCGATGAATGCCTTGAAACGCTTATCGTGATGACCGGCCAGCCAATAAACACTGAAACCTCCGAAAGAAGCACCGACGGCTCCAAGTCGTTCTTTGTCGACATAAGTTTCTCGGGCAATATCATCTATGGCCGTGAGATAGTCTTGCATACATCGTCCCGTGTAATCGCCACTGATTTGTTCGAGCCATTCCATGCCGAAGCCGTGAAGTCCGCGACGATTTGGTGCAATGACGATATACCCCTTGGCGGCCATGAGTTGGAAATTCCAGCGATAGCTCCAAAATTGGCTGACGGGACTTTGAGGGCCTCCTTGACAGAAGAGAAGAGTGGGATATTTCTTAGAAGGGTCGAAGTTTGGCGGATAAACGACCCAGCTATGAAGGTCTTTTCCATCGACCGTCTTGCACCAACGTGCTTTCACTTCACCCATTTTCAAATGATCGTAAAACCATTTGTTTTCCTCTGTGACGGCAACGGCTTTTCCGTTCTTGATTTCCACAAGATAGACTTCGTCTGCAGCGGACATGGAATGACGTTTGACGAGCAACTGCTTACTCTTCGGCATCACACCGAGAAGCACATAGTCGGCCTGCTCATTTGTGATTTTCTTTACTTCTCCTTTGAGATTGGTGGAGTACAAATTGACGGCTCCGTGCCAAACTGCCGAAAAATAAAGCGTTCGGTTGTCGGTGTCCCATACAAAATCGTCGATGCCGGTTTCCAAACGTTCGGTGACATACGTTTTCTTACCTGTTGCCAATTCGTAAATACAAAGACGTGTGCGGTCGCTTTCATAACCGTCACGCTCCATACTACTCCATGCCACATATTTTCCGTCGGGAGAAAAAGCAGGATTTTGGTCATATCCCACATTGAAATCTCCTTCCAAATGATTGACGGATTGCTCTTTCAAACTGCGAGTATAATCGACTTCTGGGGCTTTCCAACCTTCCGGTTTACAGAGGTTTCGTGTCGTCCCGGAAGCAATGTCATACAAAAAGATGTCGCTATCCGTCGAAATGGAATAGTCGCGTCCCGTCTTCTTTCTGCAAGTATAGGCCACTTGTTGACCATCAGGACTCCACGCCAGTTGTTCGTGTCCGCCGAAAGGCATCATCGGAGATTCAAAAGGTTCACCTTCTAAAAGATCTTTGAGTACATGAACGCGTTCTCCATCGAAATCGGCTAAGAAAGGATGAGGAGCCGTTGTAACGTATTGGTCCCAATGTTTGTACATCAAGTCGTTGACGACCATTCCGTCGGAAAGAGGAAGGTCAGCATCGTTTTCTTGAATGGCGGTACGCTGACTCACTTCTTTTACCAAAAGAAGTCGTTTGAAATCAGAAGAGAAGAGGAAATCGAGGACATCGCTCTCTTCATGACTGATTTGACGGCGGTCGCTACCATCGGCAGACATTGTCCAAAGCTGACGACTTCCACTTGCCGTGGAAAGAAAAGCAATTCTCTCCTGCTCTGATACTTTAATCCACACTGCTCCACTCTCACTTTTTGAAGAAGTGGTCAGCGGAATCGTTTTTCGTGTTTTAAGATCGAGGGTATAAAGATGAGTTTGTGATTTATTTTCCTTGACGCTGTAATAACTCACGCTATACACCAGCTTTGTACCCATCGCATTGACATCAACAGAGCCAATACGCCCCATGCCCCAAAGAGCTTCGGGAGTCATCAGTCCGTCTTTCAGTTCGATGCTTTGTTTACCGATGATGCTTTGGGCTTCTGCTTCGGTCGAATGCCCTGTTCCCATTGTCATCAGAGAAAGGACGGTGGAAGTGATCATGGTTTTGAATTTCATGTTTCAAAAAGATAAAACAAATAAAGACGCACCCTCATGAGTACGTCTTTATCAGTTGAGGGATGATAAGAAAAACTATCATTTGTGGTTTTGCCGTGCTTTTTGTTGCTGTTCAAGCATGGCTTTCTGCTGTTCTTGCAAAGCCAACATGCGAGCAGCCAAACCACCACCCTTTTTAGTGGGATTGTTTTTGTTCTTTTGGTAATAGTTTTCCAACTTTTCCAAGAGTTTGGCGTCGTCTGTGGTTTTACGCAAATACCACATCGTGAGAGCCGAGGCTGCAAGTGAGAGGAAATAATAGAAATTAAGACCTGCACTATACTTGTTGAACATGAAGAAGAACATGACGGGGAGGAAATACATCATATATTGCATCATCTTCATCTGTGCCGCTTGTTCGGGAGCGGCAGCGGCCATAGAATCTTTTTGTTGGCGCATTGTCATCCACGAATAAAGCACATTGGCGACACAGAACAAGATGCAGAATAAAGAGATGTGATTACCCAATCCCCATATTTCGGTTCCCCACGAAATGATGTCGTCGTATGCAGAAAGGTCGTCTGCCCAAAGGAAACTTTGCTGACGGAACTCAATCGCATTGGGTACAAAATTAAACATCGCGATCCAGATCGGCATTTGGATAAGCATGGGAAGGCATCCGCCCATCGGGCTCGAACCGTATTGCGAATAAAGCGACATCACTTCTTGTTGCCGTTTGAGTGCATCTTCTTTGTTGGGATATTTGGCATTGATCGCATCAACTTTGGGTTTCAAGACACGCATTTTGGCCGAACTCAAAAAGCTTTTCTTGGTCGGAGCGTAAACAATGACGCGCAGCAAAATCGTGATCAGCACCAACACCAACCACATCGGGAGGTTTAATCCTGTCAAGAAGTCGAAGACATAAATCGTAAAGAATCGATTGATCCAACGAATGACCGGCCACCCGAGATACACAAGGTCTTGCAACTCTGTGTCATGCTCGGTGAGCTTATACTTATCCATTGATTGGAGCAATCTGAAATTGTTGGGGCCAAAATACCATTGGAATTGTGAAGGTTCTTTTCCGGAAGGGTCAAATCCGGCTTCCATTTTGGCGGTGTAATGTTTCAGATAACCCGAATTTTCAGCCAGTTGTTCGCTTTTGAGTTGCACATCGGTCAAAGGCTGTTTGGAGATAAAACAACTGCTGAAATACTGATTTTTGAACGCAAGCCAATCCACATTGCCTTCGGCTTTTTCTTCGACGGTGCTTTGTTCGCTCAATTTCTCCGTTCCTCCTCGGTGGAGCTTGTAGGTCAGCGTCGAGTACATGTTTTCGAAATAATATCCTTTTTCAAACTGCTGCACACGATCTTCCCAATCAATGCTGAAAGTCTTGGTTCTTGGCGAGAAGAGTTGTTGCATGCCCTCCGTACGTACATTCATATTGATGATGTAATCATCGGTCAGCATATAGTCAAAAGCTATCTTTTCTCCGTTCTTTCCAACAAGTGCCATTGTCACAGAGTTGGAAGTTTGGTTCTCTGCCACAAAATAATAGTCTGATGTTGAGATGTTTTCTTCCTTAGTATCAAAGAAGAACTTCATCTCTGCGTCATTCTCGTTATAGAGCACGAGAGGTGCTTTTCCGCCGGCTTTATATTCGGCATAGCTACTGTATTCGCTCAGATTGACCCGTGCGATCTGTCCGCCTTTATTATTGATGATAACTTCCATTTTGTCATTCACGAGCACAATGGGAGCTTGTGTGTTGGGCTGCTTAGCATTGAAAAAAACGGAAGTGCTGTCGATGCTTTGCTGCATTTGAAGCTGTGCTTGCTTCTTCTGCACGGCATCGTGTTGTTTTTCAATAGGGTTCTGTTGTGTAGTTTGAGCAGGAGTAGAAGTCTGTTGAGATGACCAATAGCTGAATCCGAAGAGTACGGCGGCCATTAAAACAAAACCGATAATCGTATTTTTATCCATTCGTTGTCGTTAAAAGTCCGCTCAACAACAATACATTGCCGAGCGGAGCACTGTTTATTAAGCCTCTATGGCTGTTTTGATAAAGTCGAGGAAGAGCGGGTGTGGTTTGAGCACGGTCGAAGAATATTCCGGATGGAATTGCGTGCCGATAAACCATCTCAATTCGGGAATTTCAATGATTTCCACCAAACCGCTTTCGGGGTTTGTTCCTACGCATTTCATGCCGCCGGCTTCATATTCTTTCAGAAAATCACTATTAAATTCGTAGCGGTGGCGGTGACGTTCGCGAATGTTTTTACTTCCGTAAATCGCCTGTGTTCTCGAACCGGCTTTGAGGATACATTCATAGCCGCCCAGTCTCATGGTGCCTCCCATGTTGGTGATGTTCTTTTGTTCCTCCATGATGTCGATGACGTTGTGGGTGGTCTTACCGTTCATCTCTACGGAGTTGGCATCGGCATATCCCAACACGTTGCGTCCAAATTCGATGACCATCATTTGCATGCCCAGACAGATTCCGAATGTCGGCAAATTATTTTCCCGACAATAGTGAGTGGCAATCATTTTTCCTTCGGTGCCGCGTTGTCCGAATCCGGGACAAATGACATAGCCGCTCATTCCGGCCAGCATTTCGGCGACATTGTCGGAAGTGATGTGTTCGGAGTTGATGAAATGGCAGCGTACTTTTCGGTCATTGTAGACGCCGGCTTGTTGGAGAGCTTCGATAATGGACTTATAGGCATCTTGCAAATCGTACTTACCGACCAATCCGATAGTGAGTTCCTTCGTGGCTTTGTTGCGACGATCCAAGAAAGCACGCCAAGGGCCGAGACCGGGAGTTTCTCCGACGGGCATGCCGAGCTTCTCCAAAATCACGCGATCAATGCCTTGATCCTGCATGCATACGGGCACTTGATAGATAGAGGGCATGTCCGGACTTTGGAATACGGCATCGGGGCTTACATTACAGAAATTGGCCACTTTCTTGCAAAGGGAGGCCGAAAGTTCGTGTTCCGTACGCAAAACGAGAATATCCGGCTGAATACCTTCGCTTTGCAGCTCTTTTACGGAATGTTGGGTTGGCTTTGTTTTAAGTTCTCCCGCTGCCGCAAGATAGGGGACATAGGTCAAATGAATACATACGGCATTCCTTCCCAATTCCCATTTCAGTTGTCGGATAGCTTCAACGAAAGGCAGACTTTCTATATCTCCGATAGTTCCTCCTATTTCAGTGATGACGAAATCGTAACCACCTTTTTTTCCGAGATAGAGCATGTTTCGCTTGATCTCGTCGGTGATATGAGGCACGACTTGAATGGTTTTCCCCAAGTAATCTCCGCGCCGCTCTTTTTCTATCACGCTTTGATAGATGCGTCCTGTCGTGAAGTTGTTATAGCTGGTCGTTTTGATGCCCGTAAAACGTTCATAGTGTCCGAGGTCGAGATCGGTTTCTTGTCCATCGTCGGTCACATAGCATTCGCCATGCTCATAGGGGTTTAAGGTTCCCGGATCGATGTTGATGTAGGGGTCAAATTTTTGGATAGTGATATTAAATCCTCTTGCTTGAAGCAATTTGCCAATCGAGCTGGCAATGATACCTTTACCCAGCGATGAAGCAACGCCTCCGGTGACAAAGATGTATTTTGTTTCAGCCATGATGTATATTGAATTGTTATGATTCTACGACACCGCTTTCACGGAATTTTTCAAAGAGGGCTGTGATGTCTTCCACGATTTTTGCGTGATCGGCACCTTCATAGTTCTTTTCCACAAAATCAACCACATCACTCAACTCAAACTCTTTCTCCACAAAATTCTTGTAGATATCGGCAGCTGTTTCATTGAGGTTGATCAAACTGCTGAAATTGATGTTCTCTATGCCTGTGGCAAGAAGTACGTGTTCGCCACAAACATCGCGAAGTTCAAAGGAAGATTTAAATTTCATAGGATATTGGGGAGTGTATTGGGGTTTGCAATTTTTTTATGTAAACTCTGCTTTCTTATATCGGTCGCTTTCTATATCGGCCGAAAGAAGCGTAGCCACAAGCGTCTATAAATAAACAAGATATAGCGGCGTATGGGCGTAAGGCTGAGCCAGATTTGCGAATAAATTCTCCATTTCAATCCGGAGGTCAAATCCGGTTTCCGACTTCCTTTCCGATAAAAGCCTTGTGCGATACCTATCACTTCCGAACGACGGCAATGTTCTGTCATTCCGACATTGCCATCGCCTTGCAACGTGAGCAAATCACTTTGCACATTGATGATGCGGTGAAGCACATAAACCAGAGGAGCGATTTCGGCCAAAACGACATCTCCGATTTTGAGTTGGGTGGTATCACATTGCGCCAACAGCACCTCGTCACGATCGTGTTCTACAAAAACACGCATACTCCACCCTCTCACTTTGAAACGCGCCGTGTGTCCTTCGCGGAGCAATTCGCGTATCTGAGGAATAAAAACGGAGTTGTCAATGAGAAGATGTCGGTGCTCCATCATGATTTCACCAAATGAGCATGACTCAATTCTGCGGCTTCACGATTGGGCAGACATTCCAAATCGAAAGCCGGAACACGAGCGGCAATTCCACTTACGGTGTTGCAAATGGCATCGTAAGAAAGCTTGTCCCAAATCATAGTGGAGCAAGACGAGAGGATTGAGGCGAAAGCTTCCACTTTGGAGTATTGTCTGATTTTGTTGTGGGGAGCTTGATGAAGCCGTAGAAATCCTCCTGCTTTTTGACGTATGTTTTTGTAGCATGGAGTTTTTCCGCTCCAAGGCGTTCCGTAAACATAGACTTCTCCGTCTTTGTCCAGACGCAAGGCCGGATTATCGTCGTTGAGCAATTCGGTATCGTCGATGTTTTCCAACCAAAGGCGGCAGTGCGTGCTTTTACCCGTACCGCTTTTGCCTTGAAACAAATAGCCTTTTCCGTCTTTCATCGGAACGGAAGAGTGAATGAGCAACACGCCGTGTTGAGCTCCGGCAAATGCATAGGCTATCATCACGGCGTTGTCAATGCCGAAAGCCATGTTGGAGAGTGTGCCAAAAAGAGAAGCCTTGCATGCGGAGAAATCCGCGTTGGTGTCGAATGCACAAGCCGTAGTGCCGTCTACATCGTCGAGCAACATGCGATAGCCTCCTTCTCTTTTTCGCCAAATGCGATGACAGATATCGCCGTTATTAAATTCGCCAACTTCCTCAAAGTCTGAAGTGTTCGTATCCACCAATCCGTCTCCGACGGTCAAACGAAAGATCGGTGTGGCGTCGGTTTGGGGAAGGTAGAACGGGTAAGAGGAGGGAAGAAGCCTTTTATAATCAACATTATCGTCAAGAAAATCAATGACGTAATGCTGTTCGGCTACACAAAAGTTCAAAACCATAAACCTTTCAAGAGTTTGTCGCGAAAGAAGCGGATTTAATTATTCGTCAGAAGGGATGTAGCGAAAGGAAAAATCATCTCGGAAAACATTTCTAATCCTCAATGTTATGCTGCCTTGTTTCTTCTTATCATTTTTCCGCTGCACTTGCTGCCATTTTTTGAGTGCCTTTTCTGCATTCTTGGCAAAGAAGACGGCTACGGTCTGATGAGTGAGTTGATGTTCTTTCTCTAAGAAAGTGCGAAACTGTTCCGCATATTGGTTGCGATGAAGCAATAATCCTTTTTTATCCAAGAGCTGCCCGGAGAGTTCCGAAATGCCGCTGATGTAGACAACCGAATCTGCCAAATGTTGAGAAACGCCAAAAATGTATATCGTTTCATTTCGTAAAGGCGTGTTCTCGTGTTTCTGTTTTTGAGCCGAAAGAGGCAGTCCCCAAACGGCTATCAAAACACCCAACAACCACAAAAATAAGTTTCTTTGCATGAAAGACTAAATGTAAGGATCAAAAATATCTGCAAAGTTACTCTTTTCTCAGAACATCACAAAAGTTTCTCCGACTTTTAAGTTTGGAAACCAAAGCAGAGGAGGCTATGATAAGTTCCCACCGGTCGTTCCTGCGTCCTGTTCCAGTCTTTGCCCCCTTCGCGTCTTCGATGAAACCGTCCTTTTGGGCGTTTTCTTACCCTATAATGTTGTTTTTATCGTTTTGCTTCCGCTAAAACGCTTATCGCATTGAATATTAAATGGTTTTGAGCGAAGGCAAAGTGAAGGCAAACTTTTGGCAAATCTTACAACTTGATGAAAATCAAAGAAATATCAGCGAAGGCAAATCTATCGTTTTGCCTTCACCTCCTTTCACTGTTGCCGTGTGTAAAATCGCCTTTTTACAAGGTTGTGAAAGCACAAAAAGACCTCAACAGAATGATTGTTTGGTGTTTGAAAAAGAAATGTACATTTTCCCTCTATCTACATACATTTATATGGCACTGTTAATCAATGAATTGAATGATCGGTGTAGGAAATGTAGACAAAAAAACAAAGAACTGATGTACGCGCGTGCGCGAGAGAACAGCTGTTCTCCGCTCCGACAGGAAATAGAATTCCTTACCTTTGAGATAGAAATACCTATCTCAAAGGTAGAAATTTCCGGCTCAAAGGTAGTTGTGGCGATCTCCTTTGTTTGTTGCGATAGCATACACAGATGTTGCTTCATCTCTTTTTCGCGGGCGACTTTTCGGGCAACGCGATGAACAATACGTCGATGAGGATGTTTCGCCAAGCTACTTCTCGATCAGCACCGTGGCATAAGCCGTTATTCCCTCTTCGCGACCGACGAACCCCATGCGTTCGCAAGTGGTGGCTTTAATGGAAATCTCCTCCTCGGTGACATTCATCAACGGCGCAAGACAGGCTTTCATGGCTTCCACATGAGGGTTGATTTTGGGGCGTTCGGCCACAATGGTGCAATCTACGTTTCCGACCTTAAAGCCTTTTTGGGCAATCAACTCGACAGATCTGCGCAAAAGCAACTTGCTGTCCACGTCTTTGTAGTCTGCTCCGGTGTCGGGAAAATGAAAGCCGATGTCGCGCATGTTTGCTGCCCCCAAGAGCGCATCGCAAATGGCGTGTATCAACACATCGGCATCACTGTGGCCGAGCAGCCCGTGAGTGTGCTCAATGAGAATACCTCCCAACCACATGGGGCGATTTTCCACCAATTGGTGAACGTCGAATCCGAAACCGACTCTGATCATAATTTATAGTATTGAAGTTAGATGTATATGAAAACTGTTGTTTGTCGCCGTATGTCGTCATCTTGTGCGAAAGCCAAAACCTATTGGTAAGAAAAGCCGTTGATTAACGGCCGATGAGTTCTTTGATGCCGTCCATGTCGAAAGATAAGGACACTCGCAATGTCTGATCAAGAGGATTGGAGGGAGTAGTGGCTACGACATAGCCGGCGTCGATGCTCAACACATTCATTTTGAAGCCGGCACCGACCGTGAAATATTTCCGATTGCCCTGCATCATACTTTCGTGGTGATAGCCGCCTCGGAGGGAGAAGGTGTCATTATAGATATATTCTGCTCCAATGCTCCATTGCACCTCTTCCAACTCTCCCTTGAAGCCTCTTTCGCTGTCGCCAAAACTTTTGAATATGCCGGAAATGGGCGATTGGTCATAATAGTCTTTTCTGATACGCTCTTGGTAGTCCTCGTTGGTTTCTCCGTCCTTGCGAAGCGGAGGGGAAGGAACCAACAGTTTGTTGGCTTCGGCCGTGAATGCGAAACGGTTAAATTCGTCGATGGGTACCGTCAAGTTGGTGCCGACACGAAGGTTGGTGGGAATATAAAAGGAATAGTCGGAGCCATAGTTGATTTTAGAACCGATGTTGCTGACATTCACTCCCCAAGCCCAGTTGCACTCACGATTGCCGATCAATATGTAGTTGTTCCAATAGGTGGAGAGATCGACGGCAAAAGAAGAGCCCGGAGTAACATTGTCGTTATAACGGCCGGAAAGATCGGAATACATATAGCGCAAAGCCACTGCTGCCGAAAAGGTCTCGGAGAGCATTCGCGAGTAGGCCATATCGACGGCAAACTCATAGGGTTTCACGGAATAGCCCTCATTGCCGACGGCAACATCGCCGACGGTGAAGTATTTTACCGATCCCGATACGGCCTGATAGTCGCCCAAACGCATATATCCAACCGTGTTGATCAGCGCGATGCCCTCTGTGAGTTGGCGAAGCCATGGGGTGTAGTTCAGGGCGAAACCGGCACGAGAAATCGTAAAAGGATATTTCGCGGGATTCCAGTTTTGAGAATGTACGTCGGGATCGGTGGCTGCACCGAGATCTCCCATGGCCGCTCCTCTTGCATCGGCGGCAATGGTTTGAGATACCACAGCTGTTGTGACGGGGTTGAAACGGTCTTTAAGATCGTCGTCTGCCCAAACCACCATGGCGAAGGGCAAAAAGAAGAGCATCAAAAGATTTTTTTTCATGGAGTGAAATGCTTATGTGGAAAAAGAAAGCTCGGCAGAAATACTTTTCGTGGAAAAAGCGCAAAGACAAGAAGACTTTTCGCGCTCACGGAAGAGACCGAGGGATGTCAGACTATTTTTGAGAAATAATGAGTTTATGGGTAGGTGTTTCTTGTTTGCCTTTTTCAGTGCTGATGACGGCTCGATAGAGATAAACTCCGTCTTGAAGGCGGTTGTGACGGAAATCATGAAGATTCCAATTTTCAACGTGTTGTCTGCTTCCGGGCGGAACAACACTTGAACTTGTCCACACTGTCTGTCCGTTGAGGTCGTAGACTTCCAGTTTGATGTGTGTTTCTCTTTCGGAGTCGGGAGTGATTTGAGTGACGAAATGGGTTGAGTAAACAGCGGGATTTTGCGTGACGACAATGTCGTTTTCGGGTAATCCGGAATCGCGCACGATAAAACGAAGCTGTCGAGTGGTAGAATTGTTGTTGATGTCCCAAACCCGGAAGTTCAAAACATGTTCGCCAAGACTGAGATCGGAAAGAGGATAGATCACTTTACCCGATTGATAAGATCCCAGATCATAAACGAAATGATCGTTGAGTTTTACGATATTCGTCATGTCGTTGTCAATGATCAACTCCATGTCGTGCACCAAGCTTGTTTGCGCCATGTTGATGCCGCTGTCATCGGAAATTTCGGCCACAAAAGTAGGCGAAGCACCTACAACGGCTCTGTCCGGAGTGTCTGCATGGTCAAGATAAATCAATACCTTGGGTGGAATGGTGTCGAGCTCTTCTTTTAAGGCCGTGCCTTTCAAATGAAAAGCATCGCTGAAACCATTGCATTCTTTCTGGCGGTCGTTGCTCACAGCGTAGAAGCTGATGCGTGCAGATTCTTCGCTGTAACTGATGTCGCGGGGAATGCTGACCATAAATTCGAAGCGGCCGGCTTTTATCGTAGTGCTACCCTTAAATACGCTGCGGGATTGTTCGCGATAAGTCATTTTGGGAGAGCCTCCGTTTCCCTTGCTGGTAATGGTCTCTGCGCAGTCGTAGATTTCGGCCATGATCGTGCCTTCAAAGTTTTTATCGACCATTTCCGAACTGCGATCGTCGGCAACATAACCGCTGAAACGTACCACACTGCCGGCCGACAAGCGGACATTGGAGGTAGATGTCAAGGCTTTTCCATTGATGCTGTCGAGCACAACGCTGCCTGTCGGAATGCTCAATTCAAGAGCCGGATCGCCGAAATAAACGTATTTCAGTTTGTTCATCGTGGGATCGTAGAGCGTATTGCGTCCCGTTTTGGGAGTGACAAGATGCACTTTCGCCAAGCGCAATGCTTCGCCCATCGTGATGCGACGCCCGTGTTGATCTTTCCCGATGACATATTGGGAAAACATCTGATTGATCGCACTGTTTTGTGAGGCATACACAGCTCTCGTTGCACACATGAAAGCTATGCTGCCTGCTCCCGGCAGTAGCAGAGAGTTTTCTGCCAAATTCTCTTCTTTGGAGTCGAAAGGATAGATCTCGCAGGAGGCCAACACCCACAAGGCTAAATTAGACGAATAGGTGTCTTTGAAATCGTTGATTTGAAGAGATTTTTCATGAGAAATTTGATGAGGTGCGCCATGGCCGCTGTAATTGAACATCAGTGCTCCCGACCTCATCAGTGACTTGACGCGCTCCGTCACGGCCGGATAGGTGTTTCCGGTGGCTCCCGATTCACGCGTATAACGATCCCAATAAACTTTTTGGATATTGAAACGATTGCTGCCATGATTGATGAGCACTTCGGAAATCTTTTCGGCATCTTGTGCATGTTCGTTGGCATCACCGTCATCGCCGAGCAGCACGATGCTGTTTTTCCATGAACCGGTATTTTTATTGGACATGTATTGCTCGACCTTGTCCACCAACACACGAGCTTCCTCCTCGGTTACACAAACCAAACGACCTACGGCGATGTCCATCTTTTCGCGACGAATGCTTCTGCCCTCATCGTCATCGAGCATGGCATAGAAATCGTCGGTGACATAACTATTGACCGTACCAATACTTTGAGCGGAGGCATCGACCTCATAAGCCAACAAATAGTCGTCGGGGGAAAGGTTTGACCATGCCGAGGTTATAAAGCGATTGTCCCAAGGGCTTTTGCCCATCAATAAAAGATATTTCGGTGCATCTTCAATCGTTTCCGCACGGTCATAAAGCATCTTCAAATATCGACGATAGGCATTGGCGTCGGGAGTTCCCGATGAAAACTCGTTGTATAATTGTTTGGCCGATACGACTTTCACTTTCAATCCGCTCCGCTTTCGATGCAGCTCCCCCAAACGCTCGGCCTGCTTCATCAGTTTGCCGCTTGACGGCACGATGATCACATAGTCGATGTCGGTATCGGCATGTAAGTTTTGCTGGGTGACATGTTCAACAAACTCAGGGAGAGGATATTGTGCTTGGGCATCGAATGCGACAAAACGGCGTTGTGGCGTGTCGGTGGTGAAAAGACTTGTTGCGCCTTCGGAAACGATCGGAAGTTCCGCCGTCAGACTGCCTTTTTGTCCAAGCCTCCAAACTTTTGTGTGGGCGTTGGTATTCGCCAAACGCAGTGTTGTTTCTCCTTCGCCCAAAGGAGAAAACGCATAAGGGGTTGCCGAAACGGAAAGGCGGCGAGGATAGTTCACCCGAATATAATCTAAGCGAGCTTCATTTCCGCGAGTGGTGCGAAAATTGAAAGTCAAATGCTCCGTAGATGTTCGATGACTCAGGTTTATGGTTTGTGCTTTTGCGCTCTCAATGATCGTATTGATTGCTCCTAGCGTGAAACGAGTTTCTTGCTCGCCGTTCACATCTACTTCAACAGCCGTGGGCGTTTGTACCGAAGCGGCAGAAAAAGACAAATTGACAGAGGTTTCGGCATATCCGTCGGTCAAAGCCAAATCGGGAAGGGTAAGGCGGAAAGCACGAGCATTGCCGGCTTCAAAATTGTAGGAATCGAAGAGGCGACGTCCACCTTCATACCAGCCTGCTTTGTCTTCCTCCAAGCGAACGGCATAAGGTATGCTTTCGCGAACGGTTGCGCTCTTGTCCGATAAAGGAAGCGTTTGAACACGAAGAGGGGTGTCGCCCTCCGTGATGAAATAGTAAGAATACAGGGAATAGTAATTCTCGACATGTTTCCAATGCTGAGAGGTCGAATTGTAATCCCAGCGAGTTGTACCTTCTGCCCAAAAGAGCAGACCGGCATCACGTCTGAGTGTGGGAACTTCCACCAAATCATCAGGTGTAGCTGTTGAAAGTTCTGATTCTAAGGGCGTAGAAAAATCGAAATGTTCATCTTGTATTCTTCCTCCATATCCATAGACCTTAACTTTGTCAAGTTCGGAAAATCCCATTTTGGCCAAGAAGTCCGGTGTTAATTCATAGATACCCTCGTTGCGCACACGGATCTTCACCCATTTGCCCGAGCTTAATTTTGAACTATTTGCCCAGCGTTCTGCTTTTTGCTCACGAGGTGCAGATTTCGTTCGTAACAAAGAGGGGGTTATTTTCAATTTGCAAGAAGTCAAACGCACCCATTCATCGTTTCTTTTCACAATGGGACAGAAACTGACTGTCAAGAAACGCTCCTTTCGACTGGTGGAATACTCTTTTTCCAATTCATAGCCGCCGTGTGTCTTTCCTTTTTTTTGCATCTCGGATAAGAGCTTTTTCTCTGATGCTGTAAGGGGAGCGTATTCCGGATAGATAAGTTCGACATTGAAGGCTTCGATTGTTGTCACTCCCAAGTTGATTTGTTCGCTAAACACCGGGATATGATCGACTACTTCGTAATCGCCGACATTGATATGTATAAATTCTCTGTTTTGAGCTTGTAAAGACAAAGCTGCAAAAACAAACAAAAAGAGAGAAAATAATTTGCGTTTCATGGATAAACGGAGTTGAGAAAGATACTGATCTCGACAAGATCATTTCACATTGAAAGAGAGAACTTTTTCTTCGTTGAGAAAAGCCTCTACCCTACTATTCATAGTGATAGGAAGGGGGACAACCGGCGCACCGGTAAGCAACAGATCACCTCTTCGTAAAGTGTGGAACCGACTGACGTCTGCGATGATTTCATCAACGCTTTGCAGCATGTTGGCAGTGTTGCCTTTCATCACAGGCTTGCCGTCTACGGACAAAGAAAAGGCTTGATGTTGCACTTCGTCAGAGGAGAGCGATAAAAAATCACCGATAGGTACGGAAGAGTCAAAGCCCATGGCTGACGACCACGGTAAACCGTTCTTTTGAGCCAATTCCAACATAGAGGGAGAAAAGAAGTGAGGAACAACCGTTGCCGCATCGTAATAGCGATTTGCGAAGCGTCTTCCGATGTTTCGTCCCAAACGACTTATTCTTACCGCAAAATGCACCTCTATTAGACAAGGAACTGCATAATCCGGAATAAAAAAGGGCTTTCCGTTTTTGAGTTGCGCCGTTTCCGGAAGCGTGTAGCTCCCACTCTTTTCTATATGATTAAACGAAGCAAGGGGATAATTATTGTAGAGAGCAATAATTGTCATGGTGTAAGAGAAACTGATGATAGTTAAAACTCTCTCACCCTTCAAAAAGAGGACGAGAGAGTTTCTGTAAGCGACATATCCGGTTTATGCCTAAAACTCTGCACTGTTGGGAGTGCGAGGGAATGGAATGACGTCGCGAATGTTTTGCATGCCTGTCACAAAAAGAATGAGACGTTCAAAACCCAATCCGAATCCGCCATGAGGACAAGTGCCGAACTTGCGCGTATCCAAATACCACGACATATCTTCGGGATGAATGTTGAAACGCGCCATACCGTCAATGAGTTTATCGTGATCTTCCTCACGAATGGAGCCTCCGATGATTTCTCCGATTTGTGGGAACAATACGTCTGTTCCTTGAACGGTTTTTCCATCTGCGTTCAGCTTCATGTAAAAGGCTTTGATCTCTTTGGGGTAATCTGTCATAATGACGGGCTTCTTAAAGTATTCTTCCACAAGATAACGTTCGTGCTCGGAAGCCAAATCGCATCCCCAATAAACGGGGAATTCAAACTTTTTACCCGCTGAAATTGCCTTTTCAAGAAGAGAGATACCTTCTGTGTAAGTCAAACGGACGAAAGAGGTGTCTACGACAGAATGCAAACGATCCAACAACGTATTGTCGACCATTTTATTCAAAAATTCGAGATCGTCCTTGCAGTTATCCAGTGCCCAACGTACACAATATTTAATGAAGTCTTCTTCTAAATCCATCAAATCGTCGAGGTCTATGAAAGCCACTTCCGGTTCGATCATCCAAAATTCGGCCAAGTGTCGAGGGGTGTTGGAGTTTTCGGCACGGAAAGTGGGGCCGAATGTGTAAATGGCTCCCAAAGCCGTTGCTCCCAACTCTCCTTCAAGTTGTCCGGAAACGGTGAGATTGGTGGGTTTTCCGAAGAAATCATCACTATAATCTATTTTTCCGGCTTCGTCCTTTTTTAGGTTGGCAAGATTTTGTGTGGTCACTTGGAACATCTGCCCGGCACCTTCGGCATCGCTACCCGTGATGATGGGGCTGTGGAAATAAAAGAATCCGTGCTCATGAAAATAGCTGTGGATAGCCATAGCCATGTTGTGGCGAATGCGAAAAACGGCTCCAAACGTATTGGTTCGCAATCGAAGATGAGCATGCTGACGCATATATTCAAAAGTCTGGCCTTTCTTCTGCATCGGAAAATCACTGCCGCACGTTCCCAATACTTGGATAGAGGTTGCTTGTACTTCCGCTGCTTGTCCGGCTCCTTGGCTTTCCACCAATTGTCCTTCTACGCTTAAACAAGCTCCCGTTGTAATCAATTTGAGCATCTCGGCGTCAAATTTCTCAACATCGGCCACAATCTGCACATTTTTAATCGTGGAGCCATCGTTGAGAGCTATAAAGTTTACACTTTTGCTGCCACGACGTGTGCGTACCCAACCTTTGACGCAAACTTCTGCTCCAAAGTCAGTACGTTCCAAGAGTTCTTTTATCTTTGTTCTTTCCATAATGGTTGTGTATGTGTTTTATTCAAATGCTCCCATTCGAAGCATACGAACTTCTTCTTCGGTAAGATAACGCCAATCGCCACGCTTCACGTTTTTCTTCGTCAATCCGGCGAAATAAACGCGATCGAGCTTCACGACATTGTAACCAAGACTGGCAAAAATACGGCGTACGATGCGATTTTTTCCGGAGTGGATTTCTATGCCTACTTGTTTCTTGTCGGTTTCGCTGGCATAGTCTACGGCATCTGCCTGAATGTCCCCGTCTTCAAGAGTGATTCCCTCAGCTATTTGACGCAGATCGGAGGCGGAAACATTGCGATCCAAGAAAACGTGGTAAATCTTCTTCTTCAAGAATTTGGGATGGGTGAGCTTAGAAGCCATTTCGCCGTCGTTGGTCAAGAGCAATACACCGGTGGTGTTGCGATCCAAACGTCCAACGGGATAGATGCGCTCCATGCAGGCATTGCGCACGAGATCCATTACCGTTTTACGGTTTTGAGGATCCTCGCTCGTAGTTACATATCCCTTGGGCTTATTGAGCAGTACGTAGATTTTCTTTTCGGCCTTGACCAACTGTTCATGGAATAAAACGGTGTCACTACGCAACACTTTATGTCCTAATTCCGTGATGATTTCTCCATTGACCGTAACCACTCCTGCTTCTATATATTTGTCGGCATCGCGACGAGAACATACGCCGGCATTGGCCAAAAATTTATTGAGACGAATAGGCTGATTGGGGTCGTAGGCCTCTTCTTTATAGTCTATACGACGCTTTCCCGCATCAAATTTCCGTTGATCGTATCTTTTTTTGTATCCGGAGCGAGAACGATCGAAACCGCCCTGCGAAGGACGAGAATAAGCGTTGTCGCCATATTGACGATGGCCGAAACCGTCGGTCGCCCCTTCTTGATTGTAACGAGGCTGACGATTATATTGAGGACGATTGTAGCCATCTTGCTTGCGCATATATCCGGACGTATTCCCATAGTTTCTTTGATAGCCTTCCGAAGCATAGCCTCCTTGTCGGCGATCGGCAAAACCATTGGTCTTGCGGTATTCTCGGCCATAGTTGCCGGAATGTCCATAGGCTTCGGAACGGTTCTCGCCGGTTTGATATTGCATTCCTCTCGGAGTGCGATCATTATAGGAATACCCACCGCGGTTATAAGCATTGCCTTGTTTGTCGTTCCCGTAACCGCTTTTGTTATAGTAAGAAGAACGCTCGCCTCCGTGCCCTTCACGGGTGAAACGAGGACGAGATGTTTGGCCTTTTCCGCGGCCTCCATTAGACGAAGTGAATCCTTCTCGGCGGGCTCCGTCATTCTTGTGCTGATCGAAATCGCTCATAATTTGTAATATAATATTAAGTAGAAATGTTTTTAATTTATTCTGCAAGTTCTGCCGACCGCAAGGTAAACATCAAAGACCGGTATAGGTGGAAGGAGTTATCTTGCGTAATTCTTGTTTTATACTTTCGGGAACGTCCAATTCTTCGATGAATGTGGAAATTCCTTCTTCGGTGATAGCCGTGTTGGTGCGAGTAAGTGCTTTGAGGGCTTCGTATGGATTCGGATAAGCCTCACGGCGTAAAATCGTTTGTATGGCCTCCGCACAGACCGCCCAATTGTTTTCCAAATCGGCTGCCAAAGTTTCTTCTCGAAGAAGAAGTTTGCCCAATCCCTTAATGGTCGAAGCAAAAGCGATAACGGCATGCCCCATCGGAACTCCGATATTGCGAATGACGGTCGAATCCGTCAAATCTCGTTGCAGGCGGCTGATGGGTAGTTTGGCACTAAGGTGTTCGAGTATGGCGTTGGCTATTCCGAGGTTACCTTCGGAGTTTTCAAAATCAATGGGATTGACTTTGTGCGGCATGGCACTCGAACCGACTTCTCCGGTTTTAATTTTTTGTTTGAAATACTCCATTGAAACATATTGCCAAAAATCTCTATCGACATCAATGAGAATTGTATGCAAACGTTTCATCGCGTCAAATACAGCCGCAAGATTGTCGTAATTGGAAATCTGTGTGGTGTATTCTTCTCTGACCAATCCCAACTTCTCCTCCACAAAACGCTTTCCGAAAACTTTCCAATCTATTTCGGGATAGGCCACGCAGTGTGCATTGAAATTGCCCGTTGCTCCACCAAACTTGGCACTGATCGGACAAGCTTTGAGCTGTGATAACTGGGTTTCCAATCTATATGCAAACACCTTGATCTCTTTTCCCAAACGAGTAGGAGACGCCGGCTGACCATGAGTTTTTGCAAGCATCGGAACATCTTTCCATTCTTCGGAGCGTTGATTCAAAGCCTCTATCACCTCTTGAAGCAATGGAATATACACATTTTCCAAACTGTCTTTCAACATTAATGGAAAAGAAGTGTTGTTGATATCCTGAGAAGTGAGCCCGAAATGAATAAACTCTTTATAAGCCTCCAAACCTCCGATCCGGTCAAATTGCTCTTTGATGAAATACTCAATGGCTTTTACATCGTGATTGGTGACATCCTCTATTTCTTTGATACGAACCGCATCTTGCTCCGAGAAGTTTTCATAAATGGCGCGTAAAACCGGAAATAAATTTGCGTCACAATTTTTCAGCTGCGGCAAAGGTAGTTCGCAGAGCATGATGAAGTATTCGATTTCGACACGCACGCGATATTTCATCAAAGCGTATTCGGAAAAGAAAGGAGCAAGCGATGCTGTTTTGCCGCGATAACGCCCATCAATGGGGGATACGGCCGTAAGAATGTCTAATTGCATGACCGGAATAACGATATGATATTATTGCAAATAAAGTATTTAGTGCGTTGAGGAATGCGAGAGACAGATGGTTTGCCGTCTTATCATTATTTTAGCCGCCATCGACCGGCATGATAAATCATGGAAATCATGACGAGTTCGTGCGTTTGATTGTGATAGAAAACTCTCAGAAAGACATCAGCTTGTTTTCCGGTAGTCGTCAAATCCACTCTTTCGAGCGTTGCCTTAATGGCATGGCCTTTTTTCTCTTGACGTTCGTAGGCGTGCTGCTTATGAAGATCTGCCATTTGGCGACGATAGAAATCGGGCATATTATCACAAGAAAGCATTTCATTGACATAGGCCTCATATTGCCCTGTCAAATAAAGATTGTAGATGCGCTCTACGTCCTCTTTTTGAGGCTCGTTTCCCACGGCAGACTTATCGGGAGAAGCCGTACAGCCACAACACATTATTCCGACACAAGCGGAGAGAATAATGTTTTTATTCATCGCTTTACTTCTGCCTGATAAAGATATTGATCGGTGAGCCTGCGAAATCCCAACGTTCTCTTATTTTATTTTCAAGAAAACGCTTGTAAGGCTCTCTTACATATTGTGGAAGATTGGCATAGAAGACAAAAGTCGGAATTTGCGTATCACGAATTTGTGCGCAATATTTGATTTTGATATACTTTCCTTTTATGGAAGGTGGCGGATAGGCTTCTATCAAAGGCAACATTTCTTCATTCAATCGAGTTGTGCCGACATGCCTTTTGCGGTTGAGATATACCTCTTTTGCCGTTTCGAGAACTTTGAAGATACGTTGTTTCGTAAGAGCCGAAGCAAAAATAATCGGGAAGTCCGTAAACGGAGCCATACGCTCCCGAATGGTGTTTTCAAAGTGATTGATCACTTTTTGTGACTTTTCTTCAACCGTATCCCACTTGTTGACCACAAGCACCAGACTTTTGTTGTTGCGTTGGATCAGTTGAAAGATATTCATGTCTTGGCTTTCGATGCCTCTCGTAGCATCAATCAGCAAAATGCAGACATCGGAATTTTCGATTGAGCGTATTGAGCGCATCACGCTATAAAACTCCAAGTCTTCCGTGACTTTATTTTTCTTACGGATTCCGGCGGTATCTACAAGATAGAAGTCGAAGCCGAATTTGTCGTATCGCGTAAGAATAGAATCTCTCGTCGTGCCGGCAATGTCCGTGACGATATGGCGTTCTTCTCCGATAAACGCATTGATCAGAGAGCTTTTGCCTGCGTTGGGACGCCCCACGACGGAAAAGCGCGGAATGTTCTCTTCGTTTTCGTCTTGTGTTTTTTGCGGAAGTTTCTCCAATATGACATCCAGCAAATCTCCCGTTCCGCTTCCGGTAATGGCGGAAACACAAAAAGGTTCTCCAAGACCGAGGGTATAAAATTCGGCAGCAGAATAGCGGTCTTCGTTATTGTCCGTTTTGTTGGCACAAAGTATCACTGGCGTTTTGGCTCTGCGCAATATTTGAGCCACCTCCATGTCCAAATCGGTTATTCCGTTTAGCACATCGACAACAAAAAGCACCAAATCTGCTTCTTCCGTTGCAATGGAAACCTGTTTGCGTATTTCTTCCTCAAATATATCGTCCGAGTTCACGACCCAACCTCCGGTGTCTACCAGAGAAAATTCGCGCACTCCCCATTCACACTTACCATATTGACGGTCGCGAGTCGTCCCGGCTTCATCGCTCACAATGGCGTGGCGTGTGCCCGTCAGACGATTAAAAAGTGTAGACTTGCCCACATTGGGACGTCCCACTATTGCTACTAAATTAGACATGCGTTATAACGTTGTGTTTTTTAAGGAGCACAGCCTCACGGCTTCTCCTGCAATAAAATTCTCCGCAAATATAGTTTTTTTTTATAGAATAAGCAATAGTTTTATCCACGGAGTAACCTTCTTAAACGATATAGAGCCGTTTATGTACTATCGAAACGTCTTTTTTTCAAAATCAGCCCTTTAAGTTTCATGTTCTTCTCCGCGAAGGGTCGGGAGGTTGATGTGGTAGCGAACAGCTATGATGCGCGATAAAATCACCACGATTCCGCACACCAGTCCGCAACCTACGCTATCGAAACCCAATGCCCAAAATGCCCAATAGGCCAAACCGCCTAAAACGCAGGCCACCGCGTAAATCTCCGCACGAAAAATAAGAGGAATGTCATTCAGAAAAACATCTCTCACGACACCGCCCCCCGAACCGGTAAGCACCCCCATGACGATAGCCACCCAAAAAGGAAAACCTTCGGCAAGAGTTTTCTCGATGCCGATCACGGCAAACATGCCTAATCCGATCGTGTCAAAAATAAACCAAGTGTTTTTTTGACGGATCACGACTTTGCCTAACACCCCCACTAATAACAGCGCGACCAGATTGATGATAAAATAAATGCCGTTGTGCATCCAAAAAACCGGCACATCGAGCAAAAGATCACGCACCGTACCTCCGCCGATCGCTGTGGCAAGACCTACGACATAGGCACCAAACAGATCGAAGCGCTTCGCACTGGCCAATCGGATACCGGATATGGCAAAAGCAAGTGTTCCGACATAGTCGAGAATACTGACAAACGTGAGTTCGGGAAGTTCGAATGTCATGGAATATGGAAGTTGATGTTTGAGTTTAGCTTTTGATGTTTGCAATCCCCACCAAGCGATCGTATCGATCGGTCGGCGAACGAAAATAAGCCATCACGGCATATAGGTTTTCGGTGTTATGGAAGTCCCCTTCTATGGGAGCGGTTTCGGATTGTTCCTTTCCTTTCGTACGCACCAAATAGCGATAGTTATAATAGCCTTGTTTGAGAAAAAGAACTCCCTCATAGCAACCTCTTTCATGGTTGTAGGCCATGCGGTGTTCGGGTTGTCGGAAGGTGTCGCACCACCTTCCGTCGATATAAACATCTGCCTGCTCAAAAGGTTCGGTTTCGACGGAAAAATGAACAAACAGGTATTCACTCTCTGTTTCGTTGTCCAAATTATCGGTATTCCGTATGACCGATGTGCCGTTTCTGTCTTCGATCAGCAGATAATTGCGTCTGATTTCGTCGGTGAGCAACGTGGCATGGTGATAGGGCGGAAACCAGCGAAGACTTTCCACACGCATACCGGGCATACGCATATTCACAAGTTCAAACCGCCGATACTCATTGCCCGCCTTAAAGATGAGGCGCGGCTGATGTTGCCAAAGAAGCACTCCGGCATTAACATGAGTTGGCGGAGCGTTCCAAACGGCATTGTCCCACCGCTCGTTTTGATAAACCACGGTTTTCAGTTCTTCTCGCAAATCGCGGGCATTCAGCGCCGAGGCATCAATGCGGAGAGATAATTGCTGGTGCTCTCCGTTTCGGTCGATGTCGGTATCTGTTTCCACCCGGCCTCCGATATTCACGAGAGGCTCCGCCACGCAACAGTGCACCACGGCAACAGCCTCGGGGTGTTCGGCGGTGTCGTCGTAGATCGTGATGCGATAATTGCCGGACACCAACGGGCGCACATCTTTATCGGGAAAGCTGAAAGCATAGTGTGTGTATTGCACGTTTGTGTTTCGGCTTTCGCGATGCTCTTCTATCAAAATATCGGTCAGGTTGCTTTCGAGATATTCATTTTCAAACAAATCCGGAGTTTTCTCCCAATCAAATCCGCAATGTTCGACCCGATAGAAAAAGCGTCTGTATTCGTGCGACATCCGATCAAACCCGACACGCATCTTGTCCTTGCCGCCGAGCATCAAAACGGGCAAAGATGCAAGATTGCCGTCGATTTTCGTGCGCAGCGTGTGGATGTCGTTGCGCAAAACATGATTGCGTTGGGCAAAGGTGGCGACGACAGCGAGAAGAAACGTACAAAAGAGCGTAGAGATGCGCATTGCGAGGCTATTTCAAGGTGATTTCGTAAATGCGGTCGAACTCTCCTTTGCTCCGATCAAGCTGAAAAGAAAGACGATTGTTACGATAAACATATTTTACTTTCTCTTTCGAGCCATAGGCTTTGATCTGCTTCACGCGCATGGGGCATGTCATATCCACTGCAGTCAAACTGTCTTCGAGCACATGCAGATACAATGTTTTTCCGCAACGCGTACTCACGATGCCTTCTCCGTCCGCCAGTTCTCCGGCCTCAGTGCCATAGATCGTTGCTCCGTTTGCTCGAAGCCATGTTCCCATTTCCTTCAAACGCTCCACGGCGGTCTTCGGCAGATGTCCGTCGGGCTGAGGGCCGACATTGAGCAGGAGATTTGCTCCTTTGGCCGCGGTGCGCACCAGCAGCCGAACAAGTTGCCGTGTGGTTTTGTAGTTTTGATCAACCACTTTGTAGCCCCACATACCATTCATCGTTTCGCAAGTTTCGAGCGGCAATTTGCTCACGCTCTGTCCGCTCATTCCGGCTTTGTTTTCTCCGGGCACATCTCTCTCGAAGATTTGAAAATCCTCTCCTTCATGGGGTGTTTGGTGGTGGTTATTGCCGACAAGACATGCCGGTTGTAAATCGTGAATAAGGGCATATTGCCCCGGCAACTGCCAATCAAAGGGCACGGAGTCTTCACGGTGATCCCACCAGCCGTCGAACCATATGGCACGCACATTGCCGAAATCGGTGAGCAGTTCCGTGAGCTGGGCATTCATGAAGTTGTAATAGCTTGTCCAATTTGCCTTTTCGGCTTTCTTTCCCGTGTGGCGTCCGGTGCTTCCCATCGGATAATCATCGCGCGTCCAATCAATATGACTATAATAGAGGTGTAAAGCCAGGCCGCTGCGGCGGCAAGCCTCGGCAAGCTGTTTGAGAATATCGCGTCGATAGGGAGTTTGTGCGATGTTATAGTCGCTTTGACGCGTGTGCCACATGGAGAACCCGTCGTGGTGACGAGTGGTGAAAGTCACATATCGTGCCCCACTCTCTTTGATGATGTTTGCCCATTCATCGGCATCAAAAGCATGGGGATAAAAAGCATTGGCGGCTTTGGCATACTCCTGTCTGTTGATTTTCTCATTCTGCATATACCACTCCCCTTGTGCAAAAAGCGAATAGATACCCCAATGAATGAAAATGCCGAAACGGTCGGCGGCAAAATTACGGCGATTTTCCAAATTTTCCGGCGTGGGGATGTAACTCTGTGCCGTTACCTCAAAAGGCATCGTCAAAACCAAGAGCAACAAAAGAAGGTGTTTTTTCATTTGAGAGAACATTTAGAACAAGAATTTACGGCGCGAATTTACAGAAAAAAGGCGACATCCCCGCCTTTGGCCATTTTTTTTCGTACATTTGCAATATCAAACAGGAGGCAGACGGTCAGTTCGTCGCTCGCACCCTTGTGGTGCGTGAGGAAAGTCCGGGCAACGCAGGGCAATCCGCTTCTTAACCGGAAGTCGTCCGCGAGGGTGAATACGTGCAGAAGAAAACAACCGCCTTTTTGTGCTTGCGCGAAAGGGTAAGGGTGAGAAGGTGAGGTAAGAGCTCACCGGCCGAACGGTGACGTTCGGGCCGTGTACATCGGATGTTGAAAGTTCATGTAAACCGGCGCTATCAAGGCGGCCCGCCTGAGTCTTTCAAGACGTGTCGGAGGGTAGAACGATAGAATGTGTCGGCAACGGCGCATCCAGATAAATGACGAACACCTCCACCGGAGGTACAGAACCCGGCTTATCGACCGTCTGCTCCTGTTCTTTTGACAATACCAGCTCCACTATAATCGCTGCGGAAGGACATTCTCGTCTTTCCGCAGTTTTTTTTGAAAAAGACAAAGCTCCTCTCCTCTCTTCTTCTTTTGAGGATAAAGCTCTCGGATGCCGGTTTTGCGTTCCCTTTTCCGACTCGCATCTCTCCTTCTCCAAGGAAGCCCGAAAAAGGTAACGAGTAGAAATTTTTAGCTCTGAGTTAGAATTTTCTACTCGTTACCTTTTTCTGTTTATCTCTCATGCGGATTGGTTTTTCCGTTTTCTCGAAAATCTCCTTTGTAGATACGAATGTTTTGGAGTCTGCAATATTTTTCTGTAATTGTGTTGCTTATTTCAATAAAAAAAACTACTTTTGTCGCCGAAATCAATGATTCAGAGCTAACAATGACACAAAACAACGTCTTTTACTTCTATTTTACTTCTTTGCCCAACAAGCGAAGCGGGACGTTGTATGCCGATAACACAGAGGCTTTGACGCAAACTCTGAATCCCGCTCTTGCAAAGCGGGATTTTTTATTATTAGAAAACGACACAAACATGAAAGTAGCCATTCAAGGTATAAAAGGTTCGTTTCACGACATCGCCGCTCACCAATATTTCAAAGACGAAGATTTGGACTTGGTGTGTTGCAACACGTTTGAAGATCTTTTTCAAACCATAAAAGAAGACGACACCTGTGTCGGGGTCATGGCCATTGAAAACACCATTGCCGGAAGCCTGCTCCATAACTACGAATTGCTGCGAGCAAGCGGAACGACTATCGTCGGAGAACACAAACTTCACATCGAACATTCCATTATGTGTTTGCCCGAAGAGAAACTATCCGACCTCAAAGAGGTCAATTCGCACCCTGTCGCGTTGATGCAATGTCGCAACTATTTGGCACGCCACCCCCAACTGAAAATTGTGGAAAAAGAAGACACCGCAGGATCGGCGGAACTGATCAGCCGCGAAAAGCTCAAAGGGCATGCGGCCATTTGTCACGCCGACGCTGCCCCACTCTACGGCCTAAAAGTGTTGGAACAAGCAATCGAAGACAACAAGCACAATTTCACTCGCTTCCTCGTGGTGGCAGACAGTTGGAATGCCGACAGACTGCGAGAACCCTATCAGACAGACAAAGCAAGTTTGGTTTTCACCCTGCCTCATGAAGAAGGCTCTCTTTCGCAGATATTGAGCATTTTGAGCTTCTACAAAATCAACCTCACCAAAATCCAGTCGCTCCCCATTATCGGCAGAGAATGGCAATACTTATTCTATGTCGATGTGACCTATAACGACTATCACCGCTATCGGCAAAGCATCGACGCCGTGCGGCCTCTCACAAAAGAACTTCGGATCTTGGGAGAATACAAAGCCATCATATAAACCACACCTCATGAACGCCCCCAACATTCTGCCCGCTCATCGCATCTCGCAAGTGCAAGAATACTATTTCTCACGCAAACTGAAAGAAGTGGCTCTGATGAATGCTGCCGGAAAAGACGTCATCAATCTCGGCGTCGGCAGTCCGGATCTTCCTCCTTCGCCTCAAACGATAGAAACTTTATGCCAAGTCGCACGTCGAAGCGACGCCCACGGCTATCAGCCCACAAGCGGAACGGAAGAGCTTAGGGAAGCCATGGCACGCTTCTATCGGAAATGGTTTGACGTTACAATCGATCCCCGACAAGAGATTTTGCCGCTGATAGGCTCCAAAGAGGGCATCCTTCACACCACATTGGCTTTCGTCAATCCCGGCGAAAAGGTTTTGGTGCCCAATCCGGGCTACCCCACCTATACTTCGCTGTCGCGTTTGCTCGGCGCGGAAGTCACACACTACGATCTCGTGCCCGAAAACGACTGGCAACCCGACTTCGACAAACTCGAAGCCATGGACACCGAGGGCGTAAAATTGATTTGGGTGAACTATCCGAATATGCCGACGGGAGCACCGGCATTGCAATCCACTTTTGAGCGTTTGGTTGATTTTGCTCGAAAACGCAACCTCGTCGTCGTAAACGACAATCCCTACTCTTTCATTCTCGGAAAGGAATACAAATCCATCCTCCAAATTCCCGGAGCAAAAGAGTGTTGCATCGAGTTCAACTCCATGTCGAAGAGCCACAACATGCCGGGGTGGCGAGTAGGGATGCTTGCCACAAACGCCCGATTCGTACAATGGATCTTGCAGGTAAAGTCAAACATAGATTCCGGCACATTTCGTGGCATTCAGCTGGCCGCGGCCGCAGCCATTGACAACGACGAAGCGTGGCATCGGGAATACAACTACGAAACCTACTTGAAACGAAGAAAAATTGCCGAAGAAATCATGCGGAAACTCAACTGCACTTTCGACGAACGGCAAATAGGCATGTTTCTCTGGGGGCGCATACCCGATCGTTTCGACCACTGCGAAAGCCTCACGGAAAAGGTCTTACACGAGGCTCGCGTGTTTATCACACCGGGATTTATCTTTGGCAGCAATGGAAATCGCTATGTCCGCATTTCGCTCTGCGCGAAAGAAGAAAAACTGCAAGAATCGCTAAGGAGAATAGACGAAATGATCGCATCAAACAGCACATCGCCCTCTCCCTCACAACAGCAATAATCACAACCGTCAATACATCAATCTCCTATGGAACTGGACTTACTTCCCCTCAATCTTCCCAACATAACCGCCCAACGTCCCCTTGTCATTGCCGGCCCTTGTTCGGCCGAAACCGAAGAGCAAGTCATGGAAACAGCCACCAAACTGTTGGCCAAAGGCATAAAAGTCTTTCGCGCCGGCATTTGGAAACCCCGCACCAAACCGGGAGGCTTTGAAGGAATCGGCGAACAGGGTTTGCCTTGGATGCAGCGTGTCAAACAAGAATTGGGCATGCTGACCGCCACCGAAGTGGCGACGCCTGCACACATTGAAGCGGCCTTAAAATATGACATCGACATTTTGTGGATCGGGGCACGCACTGTCGTCAATCCTTTTGCCATGCAGGAAATTGCCGATACGCTCAAAGGAAAAGACACTCCCATTTTGGTGAAAAACCCCGTAAATCCCGACATCGAACTTTGGATCGGCGGTTTGCAACGACTCAATGACGCCGGCATCAAACGCTTGGCTGTCATCCACCGTGGTTTTTCGAGCTATGACAGGCGCATTTATCGCAACCTCCCAATGTGGCATATTCCCATCGAACTGCGTCGCAGAATACCCCACCTTCCCATCTTCGGCGATCCTTCACACATCGGAGGCCGTCGGGAGTTGATCGCTCCTCTCTGTCAGCAGGCCATGGATTTGGGTTTCGAGGGACTCATCGTAGAAAGCCACTGCAATCCCGACCAAGCATGGAGCGACGCATCTCAACAAATCACGCCCGACGTGCTTGACTTCATTCTCGAAAAACTGACGATCCGAAAAAGTGCCGAAATCACAGAAAGTCTGGACTCGCTGAGAAAACAAATTGACGAATGCGACAACGCCCTGCTCGAACTTTTGGCCAAACGCATGCGCATCAGTCGGGAGATCGGCACATATAAAAAAGAGCACAACATGACCATTGTGCAAACTGCACGCTATTCTGAAATCTTGGACAAACGAGGAGCACAAGGCAGTCTGTGCGGAATGAATCCGAACTTCATACGCGATATGTTTGAGCTGATTCATGAAGAGAGTATCGCCCAACAATCCGAAATCATGAACAAATAAAAAGATCTCGCCTCTTTTGACAAGAGAGAAAGATGCCCATAACCATAAAGAAAAGTATAGAAAAAACATTTGCTCAATCATCGAGATATGAAAGTACTCATTTTGGGAGCGGGAAAAATGGGGTCGTTTTTTGCCGACTTGCTCAGTTTTGAACACGAAACGGCCGTCTACGACATCAACCCTCAACGACTCCGGTTTATGTACAACACGCTGCGATTAACCACCCTCGAAGAAATCGCAGAGTTTTCTCCCGAGCTGGTCATCAATGCCGTCACGCTCAAATATACGATTGACAGTTTTCGGCAAATCCTTCCTTTTCTGCCGAAAGACTGTATTCTCTCAGACATAGCTTCGGTAAAAACCGATCTGCAATCTTTCTACGAGAGTTGCGGCTTCCGATACGTTTCCACCCACCCTATGTTTGGCCCGACATTTGCCAACTTGGGAAGTCTGTCGCACGAGAACGCCATTATCATTAAGGAGGGCGACTACATGGGCAGGCTCTTCTTTCGAGATGCCTACAACCGCTTGGGGCTAAACGTTTTTGAATATAGTTTTGAAGAGCACGACAAGACCGTAGCCTACTCCCTGTCCATTCCTTTCGTTTCGACGTTCGTTTTTTCGGCCGTGATGAAGCACCAAGATGCACCGGGAACCACCTTTAAGCGACATCTGAAAATCGCGCGCGGAGTGCTCAACGAAGACACCTGCCTTTTGCGCGAGATTTTGTTCAACCCGCGAACATCCGGACAAGTCTCGCAAATACGCGACGAACTGAAAACGCTGCTCGACATCATTGAAAAAAAAGACGAAGAAGGATTGGATGCCTATCTGTTGAAAATACGTAAAAACATCGCCCAACAGAGCTAATCCGCCTCGGAAGTTACATTTTCAAGGAGTGAAATGTTGGTAGCCAAGAATAAATGAAGTATTTTTGCACGAACCAACATTTCACTCCTTATTTATATATAATGAAATTCATCTCGTGGAACGTCAATGGCCTCAGGGCTTGTCGGGAAAAAGGATTTGAAGAAATCTTTGCCCGTCTTGACGCCGATTGCTTTTGTTTGCAGGAAACCAAACTCCAAGAAGGGCAAATCGACATCTCTTTTGAAGGCTACGAAAGCTATTGGAACTATGCCGAAAAAAAAGGCTATTCGGGAACAGCTATATTCACTCGTGTTTCTCCGCTTTCGGTGGCTTATGGTTTGGGGATTGAAGCACACGATCGGGAAGGACGGGTCATCACACTCGAATTTGAGGAATTCTATTTGATTACGGTCTACGTGCCCAACTCACAAGACGAATTGCGACGTTTGTCTTATAGAATGGAATGGGAAGATGCTTTCCGCAACTACGTGACGGAATTGGATAAAAAGAAGCCTGTTGTGATTTGTGGTGACCTAAATGTGGCACACAAGGAAATCGACCTTAAAAATCCCAAGACCAATCGGAGAAATGCCGGCTTCACGGATGAAGAACGCGAAAAGTTCACTTGTCTTTTGGAAAATGGATTTACCGATACGTTCCGCCACTTCCATCCCGAACTCGAAGGAGCTTATTCTTGGTGGAGCTATCGTTTCAAAGCCCGCGAACGCAACACCGGGTGGCGCATCGACTACTTTGTGGCATCGCAACGCCTGAACGATCGCCTGGTGTCGGCCGCCATTCATTCGGATATAATGGGCAGCGATCATTGTCCCGTCGAATTAGTACTACAATAGAGAACGAATATGAAAGAGTTTTTCAAATATGTTTTGGCCACGGTGGCAGGTTGTTTAATTGTGGGCATGTTTAGCATTATCATGTTTTTCATGATGGTGGGTATGCTTGCATCTTTGAGTGAGAAACAGGTAGATGTAAAAAAACACTCCGTACTCCATCTTAAACTGAATGGAAGTTTGGATGACCGTGCGGAAGCCGAAAACCCGATAACCTCACTGCTCGGCCGCGAAGAGTTGGAGCAACACGGCCTCGACGAATGGCTGGCGGCAATACGAGTGGCAGAAAAAGACAACAACATCGACGGCATTTATTTGGAGGGCGGTCTGTTGTCATCAGACTTTGCCACCCTCGAAGAATTGCGAACGGCTCTTCTGCGGTTCAAAAAAAGCAAAAAGTTCATTGTGGCTTATGCCGACCACTACACCCAAGGCACCTACTATTTAGCCTCTGTTGCCGATAAGGTTCTGCTGAATCCGAGCGGCATGTTGGATTGGCACGGCATAGCCAGTCAGCCTATTTTCTATGCCGGTCTCTTGGAAAAAATCGGCATAAAAGTTCAAGTATTCAAGGTCGGAACTTACAAAAGTGCCGTCGAGCCTTACATCCTCACCCGAATGAGTGAAGCCAACAGAGAGCAAGTAAATTCTTTCATCGGCGACATTTGGAAAGGGCTTGTATCGGCCGTAGCCGACTCCCGACGCCTTTCTCCCGACACACTCAACGCCTATGCCGATCGTTATATCGCTTTGTCGGAAGCCGAAACGTTCAAAAAACTAAAACTCATAGATGAAACAGCCTACATAGACCAAGTGCGCGACGAACTTCGGAAACGCACCGGAGGAAAAGAAGTGCATTTGCTTTCTCCGCGCGATTTGGCCACATTGGACAAAAGTGACCTCTCCAACGGCAACAAAATCGCGGTCTATTATGCCTCCGGCGTCATTGTGGACGTACCTTCGTCGGGAGCACTTATGGGATCGGAAGATGAAATCGTAGGCAAACAGGTCGTTGAAGATTTAGACGATTTGGCCAAAGACGACAAAATTAAGGCCGTTGTGCTCCGCATCAACTCCGGCGGTGGCAGTGCTTATGCCAGCGAACAAATGTGGAGAGCCGTTCAATTGCTCAAAAAGAAAAAGCCTGTCGTCGTTTCCATGGGAGGAAAAGCTGCCTCGGGCGGTTACTATATGGCTTGCGGTGCGAACTGTATTTTTGCCGATCCTTCCACGATTACGGGATCTATCGGAATTTTCGGTATGATTCCCGACGCTTCTCCTTTGCTTACTCAAAAACTCGGCCTGAGTTTTGATGTGGTAAAAACGAATGAATCCTCCGATTTCGGCACCATGGGACGTCCTTTTAATGCCGCCGAAAGTGCGGCTCTTCAAAGTCATGTCGATCGCGGCTACAAACTCTTTATCACCCGCGTGGCCGAAGGACGTAGTGCCGCCGGTAAAAAAATGTCGATCGAAGATGTAGATAAAATCGGACAAGGCAGAGTTTGGACGGGAAATCAAGCCCTGAAAAACCAACTTGTAGATAAACTCGGTTCGCTCGAAGACGCCGTAAAACATGCTGCTCAATTATCGAAAACAGAGCAGTATGCCATGGTCAAATATCCGGCACAAGAAGATTGGCTGTCCGGTCTGCAAAAAGCCGCCGATAAGGAACATTATATCGAAAGAAAGCTCCGCACGACGCTCGGTATATATTATGAACCTTTGATGATGGTAAAAGAGTTCAATCAAAACGATTGTTTACAAGCCAGAATGTTTTTTCTGCCCAATCTGAAATGAAGAGATTGCTATTGCCTTTGGCATGGCTATACGGTGTCGTGACGGACATTCGGAATTGGCTGTTCGATCGTCGCCTCCTGCCTTCCAAAGGATATCACCTCCCGATCGTTTGCGTCGGCAATTTGGCTGTTGGAGGCACGGGCAAGACTCCGCACACCGAGTGGCTCATTCGCCATTTCTTGTCAGCAGGAAAAAAAATGGCGGTGTTATCTCGCGGATACGGCAGAAAGACAACAGGTTTTCATTGGGTGGATAGCGACGACACCGCCCGATATGTTGGCGATGAACCGCTTCAAATTCGGCGCAAATTCCCCAACAGTCGTTTGCGCTGCGCCGTTTGCGAGAGCCGCCGTTTGGGCATCGACACCCTACTCGCCCACTCCGAAGATCTTGATCTCATCTTGTTGGACGATGCCTTTCAGCACCGTTATGTAGAAGCCACCTGCAATATATTATTGACGGATTACTCGAAACCATATACAACCGACCATCCGTTTCCGGCAGGACGCCTTCGCGAAAAACGCCATGGTGCTCATCGTGCCCACATCATCATCGTGACGAAATGCCCTCAACATTTATCCTATAAACAACGAGATGCCCTTGTGCGCTCTTTGCGCCCACTTCCTCATCAAGAAGTGTTTTTCACCACTGTCGAATATGAACCGCTGCCGGAATTGAAGAAATGCCTATTGATCACGGGCATTGCCCGCCCACGATCACTACTCGCCTTTTTGGCGTCGCTCGACATCGAAGTGGAACACATGTCCTTTCCCGACCACCATCGTTTTACGGAAAAAGACAAAGAGCGCATTCTTCAAAAAGCACAACATCATAACACCATACTTACTACGGAAAAAGATGCTGTGCGCCTCGAAGAACTTCATTTCCCGAAAGACTTCAACGCACGTATTCAAATTATCAAAATAACGCCTTCTTTCCTTTTTGGAGAAGAGCAACATTTTCTAAAAACCTTACACAACTATGTTAGCTAAAATTCAAGAAACCGCCGAATGGATTAAAAAACACACCGAGCTTCGTCCTGCCACTGCCATTATTCTCGGCACCGGCTTGGGACGCTTGGCCGAAGAAATCGAAGTAGTCAAGAAATTTTCTTACACGGATATTCCCAACTTCCCCGTTTCTACGGTGGAAGGACACTCCGGTTGCCTTCTCTTTGGTAAATTGGGAGGCAAAGACGTGTTGGCCATGCAGGGACGTTTCCACTATTACGAGGGATATGACATGAAAGAAGTCACCTTTCCCATTCGCGTGATGTATGAACTGGGCATCAAAACGCTCTTCGTTTCCAATGCCGCCGGAGGAATGGATCCCACGTTCAAGATCGGAGACCTAATGTTTATCACAGACCACATCAATTTCTTCCCCGAACATCCGCTTCGCGGAAAGAACTTCCCTACCGGCGATCGTTTCCCGGATATGAGCGAAACTTACGATCATCAACTTCTCGACTTGGCACGTGAAATTGCCAAAGAAAAAAACATCCGTCACGTCGAAGGAGTTTACGTAGGAACTTCCGGCCCAACTTTTGAAACCCCTGCCGAATATAAGATGTTCCACATCCTCGGGGGGCACGCCGTAGGTATGTCCACCGTGCCCGAAGTAATCGTTGCGCACCACTGCGGCATCAAAACTTTCGGTATTTCAATCATCACCGATTTGGGAGTTGAAGGAAAAATCGTAGAAGTCAGCCACGAAGAGGTGCAAGAAGCCGCCAATGCCGTTCAGCCTCTTATGGCCGAAATCATGCGGGAGATGATTCGCCGAAGCGAATAAATCAACTCCACACATGTTTTTTGAGGATGAGTCTATATTGAAACGCAGAAATTAAAGCCTCCGATTGCACACATTGCAAAAAAATGCGTAAATTTGCGGTAGTATAAAATTTTCTGCCTATGTCCATTAGCAAAACCCGTCAGAAGCTCATAGAAGTTGCTCGCGAGCTCTTTGCCAAGAAAGGTATAGATGGTACGACCATGAATGACATTGCGACAGCCTCCCAAAAAGGGCGTCGCACGCTTTACACCTATTTCCGAAACAAAGACGAAGTTTATTACGCCGTCATTGAAGACGAATTGGAGCACCTTTCCGAAGAGATGGACAAAGTCGTAAAACTCCCCACTCCTCCCGATCAAAAAATCGTTGCCCTCATTTACACGCACCTCAATCTGATAAAAGATGTCGTAAAGCGCAACGGCACGCTCCGTGCCGAGTTCTTCCGCGATATTAGCTTGGTAGAGCGTGCCCGCCGCAAGTTTGATTTGGAAGAGATCAACGCATTGCGCAAAATTCTGCAAGAAGGCGTTGATTCGGGAATGTTCAAAATCGATCATGTCAATCTTGCAGCCGATGTCATCCACTATGCCGTGAAAGGAATCGAAATTCCTTTTATGTACGACAGACTCGGAGAAGGCCTCTCAATGGAGGACAGCGTGCATGTGGTCGAGCGATTCATCCAACGCGCTTTGGGCGTAACTTCCAACTCCAATAATTCCTAAACTATATTACCTATGGGACTTTTATCCGGTAAAACAGCCATCATCACCGGTGCCGCACGCGGTATTGGCAAGGCACTTGCCTTGAAATTTGCCGAAGAAGGCGCAAACATCGCATTCACCGATCTCGTCATCGACGAAAACGGAGAAGCCACTCGTCGCGAAATCGAAGCCAAAGGCGTGAAATGCCTTGCTTATGCTTCCAACGCCGCCAATTTTGACGAAACCGAAGAAATCGTGAAAAAGATTCACGCCGATTTCGGCCAAATCGACATTCTCGTCAATAATGCCGGTATTACCAAAGACGGACTTATGCTCCGCATGAGCGAAGCTCAATGGGACGCTGTCATCAATGTCAATCTCAAATCGGCTTTCAATTTCATCCACGCCTGTCTTCCCATCATGATGCGCCAACGTGGCGGTTCGATCATCAATATGTCGAGTGTCGTGGGCGTTCATGGAAATGCCGGTCAAGCCAACTACGCAGCTTCAAAAGCCGGTATGATTGCTTTGGCCAAGAGTGTTGCCCAAGAAATGGGAAGCCGTGGCATCCGTGCCAACAGCATTGCCCCCGGATTTATTGAAACCGAAATGACACACCAACTCCCGGAAGAGGTTCGTAAGGACTGGATGCAGAAAATCCCCCTCCGCCGCGGCGGACAGACAGACGATGTTGCCAATGTGGCCGTCTTCCTCGCTTCCGACCTTTCGGCCTATGTCACCGGACAAGTTATTCAAGTCGACGGCGGCATGAACACCTAAACCGCTACTCATTGCAGTATAAACAGTGCCAATGTGCTTTCTATTGAGCACATTGGCATTTTTTCTTTTTCCCAACTCTTTCCTCTCATGAACGTCCTTTACGAAGACAACCATTTGATCATCATCAACAAGTCGGCAGGCGAAATCGTTCAAGGCGATAAAACGGGCGATGCCACCTTGGCCGATGCCGTGAAGGCCTATATCAAAATAAAATACAATAAGCCGGGAGAGGTGTTTCTCGGAACGGTTCATCGTTTGGATCGTCCCGTGAGCGGTGTGGTGGTCTATGCCCGAACTTCCAAAGCATTAACGCGGCTCAACGAAATGTTTCGCAAAGGTGAGGTAAGAAAAACCTATCATGCCATCACTCCCACGACTCCCGAAAAGCGGAAAGCATCCTTGCCTCTTCTCAGTCAAAATCCCACTACGCTGACTCATTTTCTGACTCGAAACGAGAAGCAAAACAAAGCTTATGCTTATGAGGAGGAAATAAGGAACAGTAAAAAAGCCGTGCTTGATCTGCGAGTTTTGAGAAGAGGAGCCACCACTCAACTCTTGGAGGTAAATCTGCACACCGGTCGTCATCATCAAATTCGCTGCCAACTTTCGGCCATCGGCCTCCCCATTCGGGGCGATTTGAAATATGGTGCTCCACGTTCCAATCCCGATGGAAGCATTTGTCTGCATGCCCGCCACATCTCTTTCATACATCCGGTATCGAAAGCCCTCATCAGCGTAACTGCTCCCTACCCCACACTCAATATTTGGAAAGTCTACGAAGACTAAAACGGTGTTACTCGGCCAGAGTTCCCAAACACAGACAAATCATGCTGAGAAAGACAAACAGCAGATCTAACGCCTTGGAACGCAGATTTTGTTCTTTCAACAGAAATGCGCCGAAAAGAAAACTTACCAAGACACTGCTGCGACGCGTCATCGAAACGACGGCAATCAATGCGTCGGGTTGAGAAAGCGCAAAGAAATAAAACAAATCGGCAGCCGAGATGAATACGCTGATGCCCACTATCGTCCACCTCCATTGGAAAGAGGTGGATTTTTTTCGTTGCGGCCACCACAAGAAGCCGAACACAATGCTCATCAAAACGACTTGATAGAAATTAAACCAAGCCTGCACAAAAACGGCATTTAATCCCAAACCTCCGGAAGAGGACGGAGCCAACAGAAACTTATCATAAAGTCCGCTGCATGCTCCCAAAACGGCAGCGGCTACGAGAAAATAAATTCTCCGATTGTGTGCAAAGTGGATTCCCTCTTTCTTGCCACTGCGGCTCAACATGAAAAACGAAATCAAAGCCAATAAAACCCCGCTCCATTGCCAAAAATTCAAAGTTTCTTGGAAAACGAGCAAAGCCCCGATTAAAGTCATCACCGGGCGTGTGGCATTGACCGGTCCGACAATGGTCAGCGGAAGATGCTTTATGGCAAAATAGCCGAAAATCCAAGAAGAAAGTACGATGACGGCTTTGAGCATCACCCAGCGATGCCAATCCCAGCCGGCCGCAGGCACATGCCAATGGCTTGTTTCCAAGAGAAAGCCCACCTTGGATAAAACCACAATCGGCAAAAACAAGGCGCTGCTGATCAGCGTATTGATCAGCAACACCGGAATAACGGCATTGTCTCGGAGCGATTGCTTCTTAAAAACATCGTAACACCCCAACAAAATGGCCGAAGCCACAGCCAAAAGAAACCACATAAGATTCAAATATCAACATTCAATATTCCACATCAACCAAAAACAAAGCGTTGCCGGCAACGCTTTCTCCGGCCGAACAACGATTGCGTGCAGCAATGACCGCTCTGAATTCATCGATGCTCATGCGTCCGCGTCCCACTTCCAAAAGCGTGCCGACAATGGCGCGCACCATGTTGCGCAAGAAACGGTTGGCCGTAATTTCAAACCGCCAATAGTCTTCTTCCACTTGCACCCATTTGGCAACAGAAACATCGCAAATATTCGTTTTTTGGTCATTGTTCAGTTTTGAGAAACTGGTGAAATCCTCCACAGAGAGCAATATCTCCGCTGCCGCATTCATTTTTTCATAATCGGGCATGAACGGCAGTCGGTGAGCATAGTGGCGGCGAAACGGATGCTTGTGCGTATAGACAAAATAGTGGT
Organism: Alloprevotella sp. OH1205_COT-284; assembly: GCF_003859795.1. Lineage (GTDB taxonomy): Bacteria > Bacteroidota > Bacteroidia > Bacteroidales > Bacteroidaceae > Alloprevotella. Next base: position 69,580 of record NZ_RQYI01000004.1, read on the forward strand.
ATGTACGCCGAATGGCATCGAACCGTGCATGCAAGCTGTCGGGCACACGTTTCACACTGTCTATGGCGATGTCTTCGGGAACAATGCGATTCAGGCGAAAAGCAAAGTCCGTGGTGTCCAGCTCTCGATCGGTATCGAAATGAGCCACCATTTTTGCAGCATGCACTCCCGTATCGGTGCGGCCTGCGCCAACACATTGCGTAGGCACCGGGAGCAATTTGGAGAGGGCGTCGTTCAAACGCGCTTGAACACTGTCGGCATTGGGTTGCACCTGCCACCCGTGATAACGAGTGCCGTCGAAAGCAAACGTGATAAAATACCTCATACTCTTCGATAGTTGCGACGCGACTGCTGCGATTGAGGTTGTGCAAACAGGCTCTGAGGTAGAAAATTCTACCTCAGAGCTAAAAAAAACTACCTCTTAGGTAGATTTTCCGCCCTCTTCGGTAGAAAAACAAGCCTATATGGTAAGCCGTGTTTCGCATGAGCCACGCCGACAGAACGATAAACAAAATGCGCCACACTCTGAAACAGCGTGTGGCGCAATGATTGTATGGTCGGCAGGGTTACTGCTGCGAAGATCAAGCCTCTTCGGCCACTACTTCGAAAGCAACTTCTGCGGAAACTTCTTTGTGGAGCTTCACTACTGCGGTGTAAGAGCCGATGGCTTTCACATCTTTGAGAACGATGCTCTTGCGGTCTACTTCGATGCCGCGAGCCGCGAGTTCTTCTGCAATGTGAAGAGGAGTGATCGATCCGTAGATCGCACCAGTTGCACTCACCTTGGTGGCAATCTTCACGCCTTCCACAGCATTGATCTTCTCGGCAAGAGCGATGGCATCGTTCTTGATTTTTTCGAGTTTGTGAGCTTGCTGTTTGAGGTTCTCTGCCAAAATTTTCTTGGCCGAAGGCGATGCAATGACAGCCTTTCCTGTGGGGATGAGGAAGTTACGGCCGTATCCGTCCTTAACGGTTACGATTTCGTTTTTGAAACCGAGACCTTGTACGTTTTCTTTCAGAATGATTTCCATGTGTATACCTCCTCTTTATTATTTCATCAAATCGGTTACGTAGGGAAGAAGAGCCAAGTGGCGGGCACGTTTCACGGCCTGAGCCACACGGCGTTGAAACTTCAAGGAAGTACCGGTGATGCGACGGGGGAGAATTTTACCCTGCTCGTTGAGGAACTTCTTGAGGAATTCGGGGTCCTTGTAATCAATATACTTGATGCCGCTCTTCTTGAAACGGCAGTATTTCTTTTTCTTGACGTCAACGGTGGGGGGAGTCAAGTAGCGAATTTCAGATGCTTGTGCCATGTTTTTAGTCCTCCTTTTTGTTTGAACGACGCTTAGCAGCATATTCGGCTGCGTATTTGTCGAGTTTTACGGTAAGAAAACGGATTACGCGCTCGTCGCGGCGGAAACCGATCTCCAACTTTTCTACAACGGCGGGTTCGGCTTTGAATTCCAGCAACTGATAGAAACCGGTGCTCTTCTTATCAATGGCATAGGCCATCTTTTTGAGTCCCCAGTTTTCTTCATTGATAATCTCCGCACCTTGTTGGGCGAGAATACCTTTGAACTTTTCGACCGTCTCCTTCATCTGAACATCAGACAAAACGGGAGTAAGGATGAAAACGGTCTCATACTGATTCATCATGGTGTGATTGAATTGAGAAAATTATGAATATAAGAAATATGCTTTCGGACACGCAGTCGTCCAAAAACGACACGATGAACCCTAAAAGCGGTGCAAAATTACGGCTTTTTTCTCTGCGCACAAAGTTTTTAGGTGTTTTTTTTCATTTTAACGCATCCGGAGCGCGCAAAAGGAAGGACTTTCATTTGTTTTTCGTACTTTTGCATATCTCTAAGTAGGTTTAGAAGATACAAAACACGAACTATGACGAAAAACTTATCGCCGAAAATCGCTCACATCCTTCATCTTTCGCAATTGGAGGCTCGACGCTGCAAGCTTTCCGGAGTGGGATCGATTGCCCTCTTGTTGGGCATTCTCCGCGACGAAGAATGTGCGGCTCACAAAATGATCGAACGCTTTGGCATACCGACAGAAACTCTTCGCGCCGCTTTGCAAGAAAGTCTGCCTCCTCATACAAACGAAACAACATCTGAAACAGACGCACCGTTTGACCCGGAAGTGGAGCGTATTTTGCGTCTTTCTCAATTGGAAGCACGTCTTCAAAAAGCAGAAGAAGCCACCGACGTACACGTTTTGCTCGCTTTGTTGCGCGACCACGTGAACGAAGGTTGCAAAGCCATGAGCAAATTTAATATAGACTATAAAAAAGCAATTCATCTCTTAAATCTCAAATCGGGAGTACAGCCCGCGCATGGCAGTTTGGGGCTGGCGGATGACGACAGCAACGAAAACACGACGGGAAAAGGAAGCGGATCCGGAGACAAAAGAGTAACCACAACCACAGCTCCCGCCGGTTCGCAAGACACGCCTATTATCGACAATTACGGCACAGACCTCACGCGTGCAGCCGCAGAAGGTGTGCTCGATCCCATTGTGGGGCGTCACGACGAAATTGAACGCATGGCGCAAATTTTGTCGCGTCGCAAAAAGAACAATCCCATTCTCATCGGTGCGCCGGGCGTCGGAAAAAGTGCTTTGGTCGAAGGCCTGGCTCAATTGATTGTTCAAAACAAAGTGCCTCATCTTCTTGCCAACAAGCGCATCGTTTCTCTCGACATGGCCACCATTGTGGCCGGAACTCAATATCGCGGACAATTTGAAGAGCGTTTGAGAAGACTGATTGACGAGTTGAAAAAACACCGTGAAATCATTTTGTTCATCGATGAGATCCACACCATTATCGGAGCCGGAAGCGCACCGGGAAGTCTGGACGCAGCCAACATTCTAAAACCGGCTTTGGCACGAGGCGAAGTGCAGTGCATCGGTGCTACGACCATCTGCGAATTCAAAAAGACAATAGAAAAAGACGGTGCACTCGACCGTCGCTTCCAAAAGATTCAGCTCGAAGCAACTTCACCCGAAGACACGCTGCAAATCCTTCGCAACATCAAGGATCGCTATGAGGATCACCACAACGTGATCTACACTGACGAGGCTCTCGAAGCCTGCGTCCGCCTGACGGAGCGATACATCGCGGATCGTTCCCTGCCCGACAAAGCCATTGATGCGCTCGACGAGGCCGGAAGCCGCGTACACTTGCTCAACGTTCGCGTGCCGAAAGAGATTGAAGAAAAAGAGGTGGAAACCACCAATTTGCGAACGCTGAAAGAAGCCGCCGCAAGCCGTCAGGAATATGAATTGGCGGCAAATCTGCGCGATCAACTCTCCCAAGCCGAAGCCGAGCTGAAAGGTTTGAAAGAAAATTGGCAGCAAGATCTGAAAAATCACCGCGTCACGGTGGATTTAGACGATATTGCGGGCGTTGTGTCTATGATCAGCGGAGTGCCGGCCGAACGTATGAAAGAGTCGGAAAACATCCGACTGAAAGGCATGAAAACGGCATTGTCGGAAAAAGTGATTGCCCAAAACCGAGCCATAGAACGCCTCACGAGAGCCATCACTCGAAACCGCCTCGGTCTTAAAGACCCCAATCGCCCAATCGGAACATTTATGTTTGTAGGCCCCACGGGAGTAGGTAAAACCCACTTGGTCAAGACGCTTGCCGAATTTATGTTCGGAAGAAAAGACGCCTTGATACGCATCGACATGAGTGAGTACGGAGAAAAATTCTCCACTTCACGCCTGGTCGGAGCTCCTCCGGGTTACGTAGGCTATGAAGAAGGAGGGCAGCTCACGGAACAAGTGCGCCGACACCCCTACTCTATCATTTTGCTCGACGAAATCGAAAAAGCGCACCCCGACGTGTTCAACACGCTTCTGCAAGTAATGGACGAAGGACGAATGACAGACGGCAATGGAACGACCGTCGATTTCCGAAACACCATTATCATCATGACTTCCAACAGCGGAAGTCGACAAATCAAAGAGTTTGGTGCCGGCATAGGCTTCTCCGCTTCCAAAGAGGGTTTGAGTGCCGATGCCGCCGAAAGCATTGTTCGCAAAGCTCTTCAACGTCAATTTGCTCCGGAGTTTCTCAACAGAATTGACGATGTGATCATGTTTGAGCCGCTCAATCGAAACAGCATCACCCTCATTGCCGATTTGGAAATCAAGGCGTTGGCAGATCGTTTGGCTTCAACCGGCCACACGCTCCACATCACCCCCGAAGCTACTGCCTTTGTCGCCCAAAAAGGCTATGAGCCTCAATATGGCGCGCGCTCTCTGAAAAGAACCATTCAAGAATTGATCGAAGATCCCGTCTGCGACCTTTTTCTTGACGGCCAACAGGGCACTCACCTTCATGTGGAACTGGCTCCAAGCGGAGACAAGTTGCACTTATCTTTTTCCGATCATTCATAAATCCCTTAGGAACAATGCCGCTGTCCTCTTCGGAGAACGGCGGCAAAAACCTTTACCATGCAAACCTCGATAGACATATTCGTTGCCTGTTCAAACCTCGCCGACCTGCAAGCGGCTGCCCGATTAGGCGAAACGGAAGGTGCTATGTTTTACCCCCTTGTGTTCGATGAAGATATGGGGCGGAGCATGTCTCCCTCAACGGGTATAGATTCTTTTATTTGTGTAGATTCTTTGACGTCTTCCAAAACGCTCCGAACCATTGCACAAAAAAGCACGGCCGAATATGTAGCCCTTTTCTTGAAGCCCACAAGTTTCCGGCCGGCCTATCGCTGTTTGGAACGCCTGCTCCAAGTGGCACGCGATTCCGATGCGGCCATGGTCTACTCCGACCGCCGGGAAATAAAATTCAACGAAGACCACAATCATCAAACCGCCGAGCATCATCCCGTCATTGATTATCAACTCGGCTCCATTCGCGATGATTTCGACTTCGGAGGCCTTTGGCTGGTGCGCGGAGATTTGTTGAGAAGGTTTTCCGCAGAAAGCAAAAGCCGTTATAAATTTGCCGCTTTCTATGCTTTTCGTTTGTTTCTGAGCCGTCATGGAAAACTGTTGCACCTACGCGAAACCCTCTATACGGAAGTACAAACAGATTTACGACAAAGCGGTGAAAAACAATTTGATTACGTAAATCCTGCTGCACGAGAAGTGCAAGTCGAAATGGAACGTGCCTGTACCACTCATCTCAAACATATCGGTGCATGGCTTGCTCCCGACGAATTCGACGAGGTTCCCGGATTTTCCTCCTCCGAAGACACAAAACCCGACACCACCGATGTGCAACCTCTCTCTTTCGACAATCTGCAATCGGATACGACGACGGAGGAGTTTCCCGTTACGGCGTCGGTCATTATTCCCGTACGAAATCGCGTACATACCATTTGCGACGCCGTGGAGTCCGTATTATCGCAAAACACGGACTTCTCATTTAATCTTATCATTGTGGACAATCACTCCACAGACGGCACAAAGGAAGCCCTCTCTCGCTTCGAGAGAGATGAACGCGTCGTGGTGCTTCATCCCGAACGTACGGACTTGGGGATCGGCGGTTGCTGGGATTTGGCCATACGTTCTCATCATTGCGGACAATATGCCATACAACTCGACTCCGACGATTTATACAGCGGAAGCGACACCCTTTCGCGCATCGTAGAGGTCTTTCAAAAACAAAAAGTCGCGATGGTCATCGGTGCCTATCGCATGGTGAACTTCTCTCTCGAAACCCTACCTCCCGGCCTGATCGCCCATACGGAATGGTCACCCGACAATGGCAGAAACAATGCTTTGCGTATCAATGGTTTGGGAGCTCCTCGCGCTTTCAATACCGCAATTCTCAGAAAAGTAGGTTTTCCCAACACCAGCTATGGCGAAGATTACGCCCTCGGACTGGCTCTTTCGCGCCATTACCGCATCGGCCGCATCTACGACGAGCTGTATCTTTGCCGAAGATGGGAGGGAAATTCGGATGCGGCTTTGAGTATCGAGAAAGTGAACGCCAACAACGCCTATAAGGACGAGTTGCGAACGCTCGAAATCCGAGCACGCCAACGTATGAACGCTCTTTGGAATCATCCGTTGAAAGAGGAAGAAGTATTGAATTTGTTTCACAAACAATTGACCGTTTGGGAAGAAGTGCGCAAGCGTTTTGAAGCCCTCTCCGACCAAATTCAAATCAAGCCGTTGCACACGGAAGAGTTCAACCTCGAAGCACAACACAACCCTGTACGCATCATTTCGACCGGTGCAAACATCAATCGCAAGCACCTCAAAAAACGTCCTTGCTTTCTTTGCGATCACAATCGCCCCGAAGAGCAACTTTCTTTGTCGGTCGAGGGGAAATATCAAGTGTTACTCAATCCTTTTCCCATTCTCCCTTATCATCTCACAATTCCCACCCGGCGCCACATACCTCAACAGATTGACGAACACCTCAGTGCTTTCTGCAAAATGGCGCAATCCCTTCCCGATTTTCTTGTGTTCTACAATGGTGCACGTTGCGGGGCTTCGGCTCCCGATCACGCCCATTTTCAAGCCGGCGGTCGAGGAATTGTTCCGATCGAACGCGATTGGGCAAAATATGAAGGACGTTTGGAACGCATCTACCCCCTGACAACCGAGGAAGTAGCCGAGACCGAAGAGGCCGGCTATACCGACAAACGCTCCGGCATTTATTTGCTTCGCGATTATGCCTGCCCGGCTTTTGTGGTTTTGGGAGAAGAAGCCGAATGCAATCAAAAGTTGCTACAAAAGCTCTTTGAAGCCATGCCCGTTCAAAAAGGAGAAAACGAACCCGACATGAACCTCATGGCATGGATGGAAAAAGGAGCAGGCACGCACAAAAAAACGCTGGTCGTCGTTGTTTTTCCACGCCGCAAACATCGTCCCGACTGCTACTTTGCCGAAGGGAAAAACAAGATGCTCATTTCTCCCGGCGCAATAGACATGGGAGGGCTTATCATCACGCCGCGCCCGGAAGACTTCGAACGCCTCACTTCAAAACAGGCTGTGGGGATATTGAAAGAAGTCGCCATGACCGACAGCGAAGTGACACAAGTCGCCAACAAACTGCACAAGGAAAAGCGTCGCAATCCCCGACAAAACGAGCCCGAGGGATTTGTCGATGCCACTGAGCCGATCGTGCAAGTCGGTATCATGAGTGCCGAGAAAATAACGTTTGTGCTCAACACGCCTTATGCAGCGAAAGGCGAAGCGGCCGGCGGCCGGCAAACCGTGGAATATCGAGACGGCGGAATCTTATGGAATGGCAACGTGTACAGCGAACTGAACTTCCGCCCTTCCACTCCTCTCGAAGAAGCCAATTTCACACTGCTCAATGTCGCCATCGGTATCAATTTCCATTGGGAGCGTCATCAGGCACAACATTTCCACGGAACGCTCAGCTTTATTGTGGATGAGGAGAAGCTGATTGCCATCAACCATATTCCTGCCGAACTCTACTTGGAGAGTGTTATTTCTTCGGAAATGAGCCCTTTATCGTCTTTCGAGCTACTCAAAGCCCATGCTGTGGTTAGTCGGAGTTGGCTGCTCAAACAAATGGAAGAGCGCAGAAGTCGCCAACATGCCGGAAGCAGTGATTTCTTCTCTTTCCAGCGAAAGGAGGATGAATATATCCGTTGGTACGATCGCGAAGATCACACGCTTTTTGACGTTTGTGCCGATGACCACTGCCAACGATACCAAGGCATTCCCACAGTCATGCGTCCCGAGGTTCGGAAAGCCATTGCCGAAACGCGCGGACAAGTGCTGATGTACAACTCCACAATTTGCGATGCACGATTTTCCAAATGCTGCGGAGGAATAACAGAGAGATTTTCAAGTTGTTGGGAAGATAAAGATGAAGAATATCTTCAAGCCTCTTCCGACAGTCCCTGCGTTTTCGAAGAGCATCCCACCTCTTTCCCCGACCTCACGGTCGAGGCTCACGCAGAGGCATGGATACGCAATCGACCCGAAGCTTTTTGCAACACCAACGACCGCCAAATGCTCTCGCAAGTGTTGAAAGACTACGACCAAGAAACCACCGATTTCTTCCGTTGGCAAACAGTATATACGCAATCGGAATTGTCTTCCATCATCTCTCGGAAAAGCGAAACGGACTTTGGGGAAATTCTCGATTTGACAGCAGTGGAAAGAGGAACGAGCGGCCGCATTGTCCGCCTCAAAATTGTGGGCACGAAAAAGACCATGACCATAGGCAAGGAGTTGGAAATACGTCGCATTCTTTCAGACTCCCACCTCTACTCTTCGGCTTTCGTGATCGACAAGAAAGACATCGACGTCAATGGCATACCGCAACGTTTTGTTTTGACAGGAGCAGGTTGGGGGCATGGCGTCGGACTGTGTCAGATCGGTGCCGCCGCCATGGCCGCCGCCGGACACCCTTATCGCAACATCTTACTCCACTATTACCACAACGCAGAAATCAGCCGCCGCTATGAATAAAGCGCGTCATCCTTGGACTTGGATTCCTTCTCTCTACTTCGTTGAGGGCATTCCCTATGCCGTTGTCAACACCGTGGCCTTGATCATGTTCAAGCGCATGGGGCTTTCCGACACCGAATGCGCGGCCTATACTTCCGGTCTTGCCCTTCCATGGATGCTGAAACCCTTGTGGAGTTCCTTTGTCGATATGTTCAAAACGAAACGTTGGTGGATTCTGACCATGCAAGTGTCGATATGCGTATCGTTGGGCAGTTTGGCGTTCACGCTCCCCACCTCGTTTTTTCTTCAATGCTCAATTGCTTTTCTCTGGGTCATCGCGTTCAGCAGTGCAACACTCGACATTGCCGCCGACGGTTTCTATATGATTGCTCTCGACGAGCATCAGCAAGCGCTCAATGTGGGCGTGCGCAGCACCTTTTACCGGTTGGCCACGATCTTCACGGAAGGTTTGCTCCTCATGCTCATCGGCTTATTTGAGGTCTACACCCGAAAGGCCGTTGTGGCTTGGAGTTGGGGCTTCGCTTTTTTGGGCGGAATATTTCTCCTTTGTTCGCTCTATCACAAAATCGTATTGCCACGATTGGAAGCCGATCACAGCGTCGGGAAAGAAGAAAAAAATGCTCGAGAAGTATTTCGACAATTCATGGAAACGTTCCGCTCTTTTCTCGTTAAGCCCCAAGCGTTTATTGCCATTTCTTTTTTGCTTCTCTATCGGCTTCCCGAAGCCCTCCTCGTCAAGATCACTCCTCTTTTCTTTTCCGAAAAGATGAGTTTGGGCGGTTTGGGCTTGACCACCTCCGAATTTGGTCTTGTAAAAGGCACGGTAGGTGTTGTCGGGCTTACGCTCGGCGGTATTCTCGGGGGTGTTGTGGTTGCTCGCGATGGTTTCAAGCGTTGGCGTTGGCCAATGGTAATGGCCATGTCGCTCCCCAATTTTTTCTATATTCTTTTGGCCTACTTCCAGCCGGAAAGTTTATTTTGGGTCAATGTTTCTGTCGGCATCGAGCAGTTTGGCTATGGCTTCGGCTTCACGCTCTATATGCTCTACATGCTTTATTTCTCACAAGGAGAATCAAAAACCGCACACTACGCCCTTTGCACCGGTTTCATGGCTTTGAGCATGCTGCTCCCCGGCTTAGTTTCCGGTTGGATTTCCGACAATCTGGGTTACTACAATAGCTTTATTTTCATCATGTTCTTAGTTCCGATCTCGTTTGTTGCCGCCGCCATGATTGCCGTACCCGACGACTTCGGCAAGAAATTAGTTCAATCTCAATAAAATCCATTATCCCCCATAGAGGCAGGCTCTCTGACGGACTCGCAACTTGACGGCGTTCTCACGAGCCTTTCCGCAATCTGCCACACGCCGCGTCCGTTTTTTCTACCCGGCACTAAGAAAACCCTACCTCTGAGTTAGAAAATTCTACTCGTTACCTAAAATAATCTCTCTCCTTACTATTTTTCTCCATTCCTTTTCGACACATGACACCCGAAGAAATCCGTCAAATGCGCCAAATCAATTTCAAGCAGACCAATGCTTTTGCCATGCAAAACGGCATGATCCAAGGCGCCTACTCCATTCTGACATTATCTGTTTTTGTTGCCGGTCTTTCCACTCCGCTATTGTCTTACGTTCACCTCATTCTACTGCTCAACTTCCCGATATTGGCATGTTTTCTGACTGCAAGATTTCGTCGTGAAGTAAGTCCTCATTTCACTTTTTCTTTCAGCAGAGGTTTCTCTCACACCTTGCTCACCGTGTTGTACGCCGGTTTATGGGCGGGAGTGGGTACTTTCGTCTACATAGCCTTCTTTGACAACGGACACATCTTCGACCTTTATCAAGCCCAAGTGTCGCGCCCCGAAATGGTTCAAGTCCTCGAAACGTCGGGCATGAACCGTCAAATCGCAGATGCTACGGGCGGAAAGACAATCGTACAGCTCATCGACGAACTGCGCACCATAAGCTCCGGAACGTATGCGGCCTTGATCGTATATTTCCACCTGCTGTCTTCACCTCTGATTGCCATTTTGGGAGGTGTGGTCAACATACGCCGCCCTAGACGATGATTGTCGTCGGACAGTGCCCCTGCTTTTTGCCTTGTTTATTATCATCTTCCTCTTTTTATGAACACCAATTCCAATATAGATATCAGCGTCATCGTACCTTTGTTCAACGAAGACGAAAGCATTCCCGAACTCTACGCTTGGATCAAACGCGTCATGCAAGCCCATGACTTTTCGCACGAAGTGATTTTCGTAGACGACGGTTCTACCGACCATTCATGGCAAATCATCGAAGAATTGTCGGCAAAAGACAGTAGCGTGCATGGTATTAAATTTCGCAGAAATTACGGAAAGAGCCCGGCATTGTATTGCGGTTTTCGCGCGGCCAAAGGAGATGTGGTCATCACTATGGACGCCGATCTGCAAGACAGTCCCGACGAAATTCCCGATCTTTACCGCATGGTTCAAGAGGAAGGCTACGACTTGGTGAGCGGATACAAGCAAAAACGCTACGACCCTATTTCCAAAACCATTCCGACAAAGCTTTTCAATGCCACGGCGCGAAAAGTGAGCCGCATACCCAACCTCCACGATTTCAACTGCGGGCTGAAAGCCTATCGCCGCGATGTGGTGAAAAGCATAGAAGTCTACGGCGAAATGCACCGGTACATCCCCTATCTCGCCAAAAATGCCGGTTTCGACCGCATCGGCGAGAAAGTCGTGCAACATCAGGCGCGTAAATTCGGAAAGTCGAAATTCATGGGATTAAACCGTTTCGTAAACGGCTATCTCGACCTGCTCTCTCTTTGGTTTCTCAACAGTTTCGGACTGAAACCGATGCATGTTTTCGGTTTTTTGGGAACGCTGATGTTTTTTGTCGGCTTCGTGGCCATCGTCATTGTGGGAGGTATAAAACTCTTCCACCTCTACACCCACACACCGGCTCCTCTTGTCACCAACTCGCCCTATTTCTTCATTTCACTCACTATGATGGTGCTGGGCACGCAGCTGTTCGTGGCCGGATTTTTGGGCGAACTCATCAGTCGCAACGCCGCCGGCCGAAACGACTATCACATTGAAAAAGAAATCTAAACCGTTCACATGCCACGCCATGTTTCGTAAGACTCTCGCAGTTTCGCTCCTTTTGTTGTCGTTGATCGGATGTTCCAACATCGACTGCCCCTTGGACAACCAAGTGCTGATGACGCTGAACTTCGTGGAATCATCAACACAAAAGAAGCATTCGATCACCGACACCCTTTCGGTGTACGGCTTGAAAAACGGCAGCCAACACCTGCTTTTCAACAAAGGAATCAAGATCTCCGCCATGCAACTGCCGCTCAATCAAGCCTCGGACAAAGACACACTTCTGCTCACGTTTGCCAACACAAGCGAAACGGAAACCGACACGCTGATCATCGATCACGCCCGGCAAGCCCACTTCGAATCGCTCGATTGTCCGGCCGCCACTTTCCACACCATTCGCTCGTTGATGTGGAAGCCGAGAAGCTCTTCTTCATCGCTCCTCTCCATAGACAGCGTGATTGTCACTCACCCCAATGTTCAATACGAAGATGTTGAAAATCTTAAAGTTTATCTTCACACTCCTGTGCAGTAGCTTCGGCGGAATGCTTGTTGCGATGGGACAAACTCCCACCGACACCACAAACTCCGCCGACGTTCAAGGCATACGCTTTGTTGATAAAGCCGCCGAGAAGTTGGCTCTGGCCTACAAAAATCGCTCTGTCCCTTTTTGGGGCGGTTTGAGTGTTTCGATAGATCTTGCCGGCGCAGCCATGGCCAATGCCACGGCGTGGGGGCAATATGAAGGAATGTTGCGCCTTAACCTTAGAAACACCTACTTTCCGCTCATCGAAGCCGGACAGGGACGCGCCGACCACACCGGAGAAACCTCCGGGTTGCACTTCGTCACACGGTCGCCCTATCTGCGTGTCGGTATGGACTACAATCTCAAAAAAGACCGCAGTTCCAAAAACCGGGTTTTCGTCGGGGCACGCTACGGATTTTCTTCTTTCCGCTACGACCTGAACGGCCCCGACATCATCGACGTTCATTGGAAAAACACCGTTCCCTTTCATTTCGAGGCATTGAACGGAAATGCCCATTGGGGCGAACTTACATTCGGGTTGGAATCTCAAATTTGGAAGTTCGTTCATTTGGGGTGGTCGGTGCGCTATCGTCGCCGCATTTACGAAAAGCGCAGCCCGACGGGCAGAACATGGTATATCCCCGGCTACGGCCGCAACAGCTCTTCGTCTACACTCGGAGGAACATTTAATCTCATTTTCGATCTCACGCATTTCAAACATAAGCCATAAACCTCTTCTTTCATGACTCGCAAACGCATTCTCGCCGTTCTGTTTCTTTTGTTTCTGGTCATCGGCACATTTTTTGTCCTATCTCGTTCGCGCTATCACACCAGCGAGGGGCGTATTTTCGGAACGACCTATCACGTCAAGTATGCCGGAACACAACAGCTCGATCAAGAAATTATCGAAGAACTCCGTAAGGTCGATCATGCCTTGTCCATATTCAACGACACAAGTGTCATTTCTCGTTTCAACCGCAACGAAACTTACGTTCCCAACGAAATGTTTGAGGAAGTTGTGAAGCTCTCTCAACAACTGGCCGCACAAACCGACGGAGCTTTCGACATCACCGTCGAACCTCTTGTGAACGCTTGGGGCTTCGGTTTCAAAAACAAAGAAAACGTGACCCCGTCGCAAATCGACTCGTTGAAGGCTTTCGTAGGTTACGAAAAACTGCACATCGCCAACAATGCTTTCTCCAAAAAAGATCCGCGCTTGGCACTCGACTGCGGCGCAGTGGCCAAAGGATACGGGGTAGATCGCATCGCCAAACTCTTGTCTGAAAAAGGATGTACGAACTACATGGTAGAAATCGGAGGAGAGGTTGTTGTAAAAGGAAAAAATCCCAAAGGAAAGCCATGGAGTCTGGGCATCAACAAGCCCGTGGAAGACTCCACCCAAACAAACAACGAAATACAGAGCATCATCCAACTCACGGACAAAGCTGTGGCCACATCGGGAAATTATCGCAATTTCTACTATAAAGACGGACAAAAATACGCCCACACCATTGATCCGAAAACAGGGTATCCCGTGCAGCACTCTTTGCTCTCGGCCACCGTGGTGGCTTCCTCGTGTACCCGTGCCGATGCTTTGGCCACCGCCTTTATGGTGATGGGCGTCGAAAAAGCCAAGACTTTCGTGTCCTCCCACACCGATGCAGACGCCTACCTGATCTTTGCCTCCCCCGACGGCACCTTGCACACTTGGATGTCGGAAGGTATGAAAAAACACTTACAAAAATAAGACGTGGAAAATCGTTTCTTTCACCGCCTCGTCAGCATTCAGCTCTTTCAAGGGTTGAGCACCGACGATTTCATGAATATTGCCGAACGAGTGCATTTTGACTTTCGCACCGTGGCCGAAGGAGAAAACCTTCTCGAAGAAGGTGACCCCTGCGAGCAACTCATGTGTTCGATCTCCGGGGTCGTGTGCAAAGAAATGCGCTGTGACAATGGCAGCTATTTATTCAAAGAATACTCGTCCACACCCACCGTCATGCAGCCCGAACGCCTCTTCGGCTTGCGGCCTCGCCATTCGGCAACTTTCACCGCCGCTTCGGAAGTGCAGTTGCTCATCGTTCCCAAACACGAAGTGCGCGACATCCTGTTCAAAAACATACCTTTCCACATCAACTTTTTGAACATGGTGTGTTCGGCACAGCACCTTTGGGAAACACGACTGTTTCATCCCCTCCCTCAGACGTTGCACCAACAGTTTCTGCATTTTCTCCTGATGCGTTCTTCTCGTCCTGCCGGAAAAAAAGAACTGATCATCGACATGGTTACGCTGGCAGCAGAACTGACAACGACCCGATTGCGCGTTTCGCAGATGCTCAACACGTTGAAAGAAAACGGTCTTATTGAACTGCGACGCAGACACATCATTATCCCCTCTCTCGAAAAACTCATTCAACATGCACAATAAAGAAGAAAAACTGGCTGCCTTCGGACGCCTGCTTGACGTGCTCGACACGTTGCGCGAAAAATGTCCGTGGGATCGCAAGCAAACCAACGAATCACTACGCCCCAACACGATCGAAGAAACCTACGAGCTATCCGATGCTCTACTGAAAGGCGATGAGCAGGAAATCATGAAAGAATTGGGAGATGTGCTCCTGCATGTTTGCTTCTATGCAAAAATAGGCGAAGAAAAGCAGGCTTTCGACATTGCCGAAGTTTGTCATAAACTTTGCGATAAGCTGATTTTCCGCCACCCTCATGTCTATCCGCCGGCCGGTTCGGAAGGCACATCGCTCGAAACCGCCTCCGAAGTAAGCCGACAATGGGAGCAAATCAAACAACAAGAAAAGGACGGTAACAAAAGTGTGCTCAGCGGAGTGCCCGCATCTTTACCCACACTCATCAAAGCCTATCGCATTCAAGACAAAGCACGCAATGTCGGTTTCGATTGGGAAGAAAGAACACAGGTTTGGCAGAAAGTAAAAGAAGAAATCAAGGAATTTGAACGCGAAGTGGAAAATATGGAAAAAGAAAAAGCCGAAGCAGAATTTGGTGATGTCTTGTTTTCATTGATCAATGCCGCCCGCCTCTACAAAATCAATCCCGACAACGCACTCGAACGTACCAATCAAAAATTCATCCGCCGATTTAACTATTTGGAACAAAAAACGATCAAACAAGGCCGCTCTCTGACCGACATGACATTGAGCGAAATGGATGAAATTTGGGAAGAAGCCAAACGAAACGAATAATCCGAGAGAAAAATGTCCAACCACATCTTGTTTCGACTGCCCGAAGATAAAGTGGTGCATGAATTGTTTTGCGGAGAACAAGTGACGCAACTCGGCGCATATACCGAAATCGGCAATGTTCCCGGATACGTTTTTTCTCCATTCTCTCCGTCTTCACAAAGCCCCATCCTTTTATTTCGACCCGAGGAAGAAAAAGCATGGATTCTGCCCAAGCGTTTTTCGGCGCGGCATATAGATTATACCGACACGGCAGAACAAGAACGCACGGCTTATCAAAGGGCTTTTGCCAAATGTATGAAACAGTTGGAAGACAATCGCGTTCGGAAAATTGTCTTGTCCAGACGCCTCACGCTTCATCTCGACAGCATCATTGACGAAGAAGATCGGAAAAACTTGTTTATCGCAGCCTGCAATAACTATCCGCATGCTTTTATTGCCCTCATCGAAACCAAAAAGTGGGGAATATGGCTTATTGCAACTCCCGAACTCTTATTGGAAGAAAAGAACGGCAGTCTGCACACCATGGCGCTTGCTGCAACCATGAGTGTGGAAGAAGGCGGACACCTTTTACCCGAGGCTTGGTCGCAAAAAAACCAAGCAGAGCAGGCCATGGTGGCCGATTATATTGAAGAGAAACTCACACAACTCCATTTGCCGCATTCGCGATCTGCCGTTTATTTGAAACAAGCGGCTCATCTTGTGCATTTATGTACCGATTTTACGACCCCACTACCCTCTTCTAATTTGTTGGGCAACATTATAGAGGCTCTCCACCCTACTCCGGCCGTATGCGGACTCCCCACCGATCAAGCCTCCTGCCTGCTCTCCAAAATAGAAGACCACGACAGAAAATATTATGCCGGCTTCTCCGGCCCCGTGTTGTCGGACGCCGGCACTCACCTCTTTGTCACCTTGCGCTGCATGTCACTACATGAGAATACGGGCACGCTTTATGCCGGCGGAGGGTTATTGCGATCGAGTGATATTGAAACAGAATGGGTCGAAACGCATCGAAAGATGAAAACGATGCTTCACCTTTTGCAATAGTTCGATAAGCGGTGTTCTTCAAAAAAACACTCCAAAGAGATCGACAAAAACAAATTCTCCTCATACGCTGTAAAACTCACTCCCGAACATAGAAGTTGTCTGTCGGCAAATTCTATTCTTGGTGGCAAAGGGCACGGCAAAGGCCTCCCATACATAAGAAAAGACCTCTATACAAAGGTCAAAAGTCTTGATCATCAAGAAGAGGAGCAAATGGTAACTTGCGGAAATTAGGTCTGTGATAGTTTTTTCTACTCGTTACTCCGTTGGCACTACTACTTGGGTAAAATTCGCTCCGACACATTAAAGCATATTCGGACAAGCCGCAGAGGAGATGAAGCAATTCTCCCCCAAAAAGAAGTAACTTTCAGCCCTACCAAGACTTTTTCTTTTATTTATCTACATTGTCTACATTTACCTCATAAACAACAGATATATAGCGAATTGCGAATGTAGACAATACGAAAATTCAACTACATTCGTTTTCACAACTTACACACGGCATCGGGCAGTCGTGCGCCTGCCCGCAATCACTCATGTAGACAGTGTAGGTTTTGGTAAAATCAGTCTACATTCCTTTTTATCTGTGTATCATACACTTAACCTCTTTCCGTGTATATTAGGTTACCGTCAGATACACTCGCATATCACTGAAAATCAAAGCATTTCAGTGTATCGTGTAGGTTTTTCAGCGATTTTACAAGATAAACACTTGGGAAGCCTACATTATGAGCCCTCTCTTACCTCCCCCCATTTGATGTTCAGCAAAAAGAGCGCATTCGGCTACATCACGGAAATTTGAGGCGGTTTTGAAGAGGCATTGTTGTGTGGAGGATGTATTTTGCTATGGACTATTTCCTATTCAAAAAGTAAATCAGTGTAGCAGTTGGAGTCAAAATACGACTCTTACCAACTCCGATGGCCGTTCATATAAGAACTTGCCGATAAAACAAATCTTATTGTAATGACTTGTTTTATCGGCAAGTTTTATTTCCAAATAATCGATTGACGATTATTGCAGAAGTTTTTGGATTTGAATTGCCAATTGATCGGCAGGGTCAAGTGCCAAGACTTGTTCCACATATTTCTTGCAAGTGGCATCGTCATTAGTCTTCAAAGCATAGATCATGAGATATTGCAAAGCACGCTTCTTGTGGGTAGCATAGTCTGCATTATCTCCGATCAATTCCACGGCTTGTGCGTAATATTCACGAGGCTTTTCTTCTGCTTCTTGCGGATTGGTAATCCAAAGAGTGGCGCGGAAATAAGGGCCTCTGTAATTGGTGGGTTGTGCCTCCATGTATTCGGCAAAAATTTTATCGCCGGCAAGGATGTACTTCATACGATCCTCTGTATTTTCGGCAAGTTCTTTGGCGGAAATATAAATATTCGCCAATCCGAATTTCTCGGCTTCATCAACTTTATCTCCGAGCAGTGAAAGATATTTTTTGTATACGTCAATGGCTTCAAAAGGTTGTTTGTTCTTACGAAGCAAATTGGCCAATTTCTTATATCCATCGGCTTTTGCCTCATCCTTTTGCAAGGCAAGACGAAGATACTCAATGGCCGTGCTGTCATTGTTCAGCAATTCGGAAGCATAAATAGAGGCATAGAGATAGTCAAGATACAGATAAAGGCTGTCGTCATATTGCTTTTCCGTGAGATATTTGATGGACTCTGCAGAAGCGGCATCGAAAGTTTCTACTTCCGAGAAGAACTTCATGCGACGCACCACAAGGTCTTTCGGATCAATGGGCAACAGTTTTGCAGCCATTTCCTTGATGGTAAAGAAATCCTTTTGGTTCATCAAAGAAAGCAAATAGTTTTCGCCGGCACGCAATTCTTCGACTCCGGGATTGGGCGTTTGTTCGAAGAAAGACTGATAGGCTTTTACGGCTTCTTTGTAGTCTTCATCGTGATAAGCTATGTCACCCAGTTCTTTGTAGGCAGCGACGTCTTTGGGGTTCAGGGCAATGATTTTTGCCAATGTCTCTTTGGCCACAATCGTATTCACATATTTGTAAACACGCGCATTGAGGCGAAGTGCTTCAATGTTTTCGGGCTCATAATTGAGAATTTCATCGAATTTCTGTCCGGCCGTACCCCAATCCTTACGCAACATGGCAACATGGCCGCTGAGCATCAATCCGGGAATATAGGCAGGATCAACGGTATAGACCTGTTGTGCACATTGACGAGCACAAGGATAGATGTTCTTGTTTAAGAAAAAAGCTCCGACTGCCACTAATTGCTCTTTGTCATTACGAACTTTACGGAGCAATTTACTAAATGTTTTGTTGGCGGCATCAGGGTCGCTGAGTTGAAATGAAATAACTTCGTCCGCCATGGCTTGAATTTCCGTTTTCATTTCCGGAGCTTCGAAAGCCGAAGTGGTTTGTGCTTGTAGTTCGCCAAAGCCGATCCAAGAGCAGGCCGCAAGCATGAGCGAGAGCATGAGATTTTTCTTCATATTGGCTATAATATTTTAGTTTCGTTTTTATGATATTCGAGATTTCAAAAACAATCTTTTCTCCCAAAAACGACTGCAAATATAGATAATTCTCCCCAATCATAAGGGCTTTGCCTAAAAAAAATGTAAGAATAAGAGTTTTTTAAACATTATAGGCAGACATTCCGGCAGTCAGACGACTTTTTATCAATAAAAGAGAGTATATTTGCACCCTACTAATACAAGAATAAAGTTATCCAAATAACAGTTTTCAATTATGAAGAAATCATTTTTTTTATTGGGGGGATTGCTGCTGGCAGTAACAACAAGTTGCGCCAAACAAAATCCGACTATTCCTCAACAAGATGCCATAGAGTCGGAGCAAACAACCGCCACTCAATCAGACAGTCGAATTAAAACGGTAAACAGTCAATTGTCGGGTATTGAAGCCTTCGAAGAAATTAAAAAGAGCTATAAAGGCAAAGTCGTTCTCATCGATTTTTGGGCTACATGGTGTCCGCCTTGCAGGTCTGCCATGAAGATGCTGGGAGAAATCAAACCCGGATTGAAACAAAAAGGAGTTGAATTTGTCTATATCACCGGCGAAACATCACCCGAAGCCGATTGGAAACAATTTATTGCCTCCATTGACGGAAATCACTATCGTTTGAGCGACAAGCAATGGCAAGAATTAAGCATGAAATTGGGCATGCCCGGCATTCCGGCCTATCTCGTATTGAACAAAGACGGTAGCGAAGCTTTTTCAAACGTCACGGAGGGCGGTTATCCCGGCAATGAAATCATAGAAAACAGCATTGAAATTGCTTTAACCAAATAAGCTGTAATGCTTCTCACTTCTTATTTGCACGCTTTCGGAGAATATTTAGTGCTCATGGCTCGTACTTTCTCGCGCCCTGAGCGCTTTCGTATGTTCTGGAAGCAATATGTCAAAGAGATGGCACAACTGGGGGTGGACTCCATCGGTATTGTTTTGCTCATCTCCTTTTTTATCGGTGCCGTCATCTGTATCCAAATCAAACTTAACATCGAAAGCGCATGGATGCCCAAATGGGTAAGCGGATATGTGACCAGAGAAATCATGTTGCTCGAATTTTCTTCCTCGATCATGTGTCTGATTTTGGCAGGAAAGGTCGGCTCCAACATTGCTTCCGAAATCGGGACAATGCGCGTCACTCAACAGATTGACGCATTGGAAATTATGGGAATAAACTCCGCTTCCTATCTCATTTTACCGAAACTGATCGGCATGCTGACCATGATTCCGTTGTTGGTGGTTTTTTCTACCACAAGTGGCATTATCGGTGCCTATGCAACGGCTTATATCGGGCATATTCTGACACCGGCTCATCTCACGGAAGGCATACAATATGATTTCAATCAATGGTATTTTTGGATGGGAGTGGTGAAAAGTGTTTTCTTCGCATTTATTATTTCGAGTGTGTCGGCCTACTATGGCTATCGTGTTAAAGGCGGATCGGTAGAAGTCGGCAAGGCATCCACCGATGCGGTCGTGACGTCTTCCATGCTCATTCTCTTTTCTGATCTTTTTCTCACCCAACTGTTATCATGATCGAATTGTTTGAACTTCGAAAATCTTTTGAAGACAAAAAAGTGCTGAAAGGCATCTCGACGACTTTCGAGTCGGGAAAGACAAATCTCATCATCGGACAATCGGGTTCGGGAAAGACCGTGTTGATGAAATGTATCGTAGGCTTATTTGAACCCACTTCGGGAAAAGTGCTCTATGATGGCCGCGACTTTGTCCGAATGACAAAAAAAGAGCGCATGGCTCTAAGGCGAGAAATGGGTATGATTTTTCAAAACGCGGCATTGTTCGACAGTCTTTCCGTATTGGAAAACGTGATGTTTCCTCTGGACATGTTTTCCGAGGAGAGTTATGCTTTCCGCAGAAAGAGAGCACAATTTTGTTTGGATCGAGTGAACCTGACCGATGCCGCCCACAAATATCCCGGAGAAATATCGGGAGGGATGCAAAAACGAGTCGCCATTGCACGCGCCATCGCACTTCAACCCAAATATTTGTTTTGCGACGAACCCAATTCCGGGTTAGACCCCAAGACTTCTTTGGTCATCGACGACTTAATCCACTCCATTACTCTTGATTTTAAGACAACAACGATCATCAACACTCACGACATGAATTCCGTCATGGGAATCGGAGACAATATCCTCTATCTGTATGAAGGGCGACGTGAATGGGAGGGTTCGAAAGACGAAGTAATGGGGGCAGAAAATGAACGTTTGAACAGCTTTATTTTTGCCTCAGATCTTTTCCGAAAGGTAAAGGAAAATGCAATATAAAAAAGAGGTGACATCAAAATGATGTCGCCTCTTTTTGACTTCGAGATGAAAAACACAAATCAGGATAGAACGGCACATCGTGAAAATGTGACGCGACTATCGCCAATTCAAATTTCATCATCATGCGTTATGGTCAGAAGTATGTCTTCCGGATGCAGTTCTATCTTACCATTGGGCACTATGACACTGCTTCCGCGCTTGATCAGCATGACAAGTGTTCCTGTCGGAAAAGTCAAATCAGACAATCGAACAGGAGGGAGATGCAACGCCAATACATCCATTTCACTTTGCAACGTATCGGCCGGCAGTGTTGCTTTTCGCTCTTGAATTTTCAACAGTTGTTTTTCGGTTAATACTATTTCATTCAATCGTGAAGGCAGATGATCCGGTAGTTCTATGCCAAACTCATTGCCGGTTTTCTCGGGTGGCGTATCTAAGTTTAGCCATTTTGCAAACATGGAAATCGTTGTTCCTTGCAATAAAAGAGACAATAAAGTGATAAAAAACACAATATTAAATAGCATCGGTGCATGGCTTACTCCATGTATCAATGGATAAGTTGCAAAGATAATCGGCACAGCCCCTCTCAGCCCGACCCACGATAAAAAGATCTTGGCTTTCGAAGGTATTGCTCCGAATGGTAGTAAACAGAGAAATACGGTGATCGGTCGTGCCACAAACATCATGAAGAACCCGATGGCCAACGAAGCCAATGCCACGTCAAACAATTCGGAAGGATTGACCAACAAACCGAGTGTGAGAAACATGATAATTTGCATGAGCCATGTCATTCCTTCCATGAAAGTCGTCATCTCTCGACGATAAGACAAACGCTCATTTCCCACAACAAGCCCGGCAATATAAACGGCCAAATAACCATTTCCCTTGGTCAGGTCGGTTACGGTAAAAAGAATGAAACTTATACTGAGCAGCAAAACCGGATAAAGCGTGGCATTGGGTAAGTCTATACGGTTTATCAACCAAACACTGGCTCGCCCTCCATAATACCCGATGATGCCGCCGATCGCAAATTGCAAACCGATATTCGACAACAACGAAACAAAAGAAAATTCTCCCGGAAATACGGCGACCTCCATCAAAGCAATGGTCAGCATATAGGCCATAGGGTCGTTACTACCGCTTTCAAGTTCAAGCACCGGTCGAAGATTGTGGCGAAGCCCTATGCCCTGCGAACGCAGAAGACTGAACACGGAGGCAGAGTCTGTGGACGACATTGTGGCCGCCAACAACATGGCGACTACAATAGATAATTCGAGATTAAATCCGGGAAAGAACGAAAGGACATAAGCAAAAGTTCCTGTCAGTGCCGTTGTCATCACAACGCCGAGTGTAGACAGCACCACGCCGGGGCCGACCACCGGACGAATGTCCCGAAACTTAGTATCCATTCCTCCCGTGAAAAGAATGATACTCAACGAAAACATTCCGATAAATTGTGCTCCTTTCGGACTGTCGAATTGCAAACCAAGTCCGTCGCTACCGAAAAACATACCGGTAAAGAGAAACAACAAAAGTGTCGGAATGCCGAAGCGATACCCCGTCTTACTGATGAGAATGCTGATAAAAACAAGTAAAGCGCTTAGGAGAAGTAAGTTTTCGGGATTAAAGAGCATATTATATTAAAGAGATAATCAAATTCACTTATCAAAATTCGAAAGAAAAAGCCGCAACACTGCCCTATTTCTTTTTCGAACTGCTAAATTAGTTTTTTTTTTCGAGATATACAAATTCGGTCATTTAATACCTTGCAAGAAAAGACCGGTGAAAACATCGACAATAAAAGACGAACAAAGAAAATCCGAAGAAGTATATTCTCTCCCACATACAAAGACCGCTTCGACATACTCTTGATGTTGAAGCGGTCTTTATTGTGGGCAGATTACCAAAGGATCATCTTATCCGTAAATGATTTTACCATTTTCGTCCTCAAACTCTTCGGTGCCTTTTGAGTATTGGTTCATGGCTCTCATGCTCATGCCCATGCTCGAAAATCCTCCGTCGTGATACAGGTTTTGCATGGTCACTTTTCTCGTGAAATCGGAGAACATCATGATCGTATAGTCCGCACACTCTTCTGCCGTGGCATTACCGAGCGGAGACATCTTATTGGCAAAATCCATGAGATCGTTCATTCCTTTCACGCCGCTACCTGCCGTTGTGGGAGTGGGGCTTTGAGAAATGGTGTTGATGCGCACATTCTTTTCGCGGCCATAGATATAGCCGAAACTTCTCGCAATACTTTCAAGCAAGCTCTTGGCATCGGCCATGTCATTGTAGCCGAAGAAAGTACGCTGAGCGGCAACATAAGAAAGTGCCACCACGGAAGCATATTCATTCAAGGCGTCTTGTTTCTTTGCCACTTGCAGCATTTTGTGGAAAGACAATGCGGAAATATCAAGCGTTTTCGAAAGATAATTGTAATCAAGATCGTCGTATGTGCGCTGTTTGCGAACATTCAAACTCATGCCGATAGAGTGCAAAACGAAATCAATCTTTCCGCCCAACAAGCGTTGGCTTTCTGCAAAAACTTTTTCGAGATCCTCCACGCTGGTAGCATCGGCAGGAATGACGGGAGCATTCAATTGCTCGGAAAGAGCATTGAGCTCTCCCATGCGCAAAGCTACGGGCGTATTGGTGAGCGTGATGGTAGCTCCTTCTTCCACTGCTTTCACAGCAACTTTCCATGCGATGGAGTGTTCATTGAGCGCGCCAAAAATGATACCGCGCTTACCTTTCAAAAGATTATGTGTCATAAAAGTACGAATATACTTTAAGTAATTAGGTTTCTAATGCGCAAAAGTAAGAAAAATGTGCATTTTCAACAACAAATAAAAAGCGGAACAGGCATTCTCGATGCGCATTCGGTGAATTTCGCAATCTCTGAATTGCAAATCCGCGATAGCAAGATGATAATCCTACAACTTTCTTCGCGGCAAGAAGTCCGATTGGCATTTCAAAACAGCCATTGCCCGCTCATCTTCTCTTTCCCGTCTATAAACGAAAAAGGAGGCAAGCCGATTTCATGAAACACAGAGCCGTCATCATTGCCTTTTCAGCGACAATGCTATTCTTTGATCTTTATTCTTCCTCTTTGGGGTTAGAGGCTTCGATGATGTCGATCACACCTTGTTTGAGAGCCAAAAAGCCACGAATAACGGCCTTATAAGCTGCAATCAAGCACTTCACCGCAAAGCGATACATCAAAATCGAAACCTTCAACAAGAGCCGGATCCAATCGCCAATCGTATCGGTTTTCACCCCATAATGCCGGCAAAGCTCTCTCCACCCCCAAACCCAGAGCAAAGGCAATGCGACTCCCGCAAGGACATAGGCCGTCCAAAAGAGATCATCCTTGTAAACGGTCACCACCGGATGCCCTCCCACCATTACCCACGGAAGCCCGTAAAATGCCACTTTGAGGGCACTTACCACCTTGAACGCAAGAAGATGAAACCCGAAAATATAGATGCTGTTATCTCCGATGAACACAAGAAGCCGCCGTATCCCATTGTCCGTTTTATTCAGCAACAACGATAGGTTTTGCAAAAAAACAAATCCGCTCACACCGGCGATCGACAACACATAAATGGAAGAAAGACTTGTGCTTTTGGGACTCATGGACACAGGATGCCAAATCGTAAAAATGACAAGTGGCAACAGCCCTATCAACATCTTTACTGCCGGACGGTTGAATTTCGCAGGCATATTCCTCTGCTCTGCGGCGCGCAGCATAAAGCCCGTTGCCATAAAAAACACACCCATGATTTCACGAAATCCGCCTTGAAAAAGCCCGGTGATTTTCAAACCTTCCACATGTTGCCACGTGGCCAATGCCAACATCAAAAAGGCAACGACACAGGCCTTAAAAACAGGTTTATAAAGACGAGTTACACGCGATAGCAATATCAGTAAGAACAAAAATCCCACATTTGCGACAAACAAGGATCGAAAAAACCAAAAAGAACCGGCCAAAAACACGTCGTATCCGGACATGTTGAAAACAATACTCCACAAATTCTGCACGGCTTGATGCCACGTATAGGGATGCGTCACTCCTCCGGCAGAGTTGCCATATTGTTCGGAAAGCAATCCGAGGGGAAACAACAGATTATGGATCAACAGAAAAAAGACACTCCATTTCAAAAACGGCAGATAAAGCCGCTTAAAACGACGAGCCACAAAAGCGGAGTTTTCATTCAGATTGCGCCAATCAAAGAAATATCCGGCCAAAACAAAGAATACGGGCACGTTGATCAGATAAGCAAACCGTGCAACATAAAGCGGCGCCGAAGCATGAGCCACGACAACCAAAACAATGGCCAAAGCCTTCAATATGGAAAAAGTGGTGTCGCGCATATAAATACAGACAAACTAAAAAAGATTTTTATTGAAAGAGAAAACAAAGAGAAAGTGCCGTTCGGCCAAACACCGCGCAGCCTCAAATCATCGTTCTAAACGAATCGACTACCCCCACCAACTCTTCATCATCATTGATCACAAGCACGGAGTGTATTTTATGCTGTTGCAATAGATTTTCAATTTCCGAAACCTTCGTTTCCGGCCTTACGGAAATTGGTTTCCGGCTCATCATTTCTGCCACCGTGCGGACAAAGAAACTATCCCCGAAACGCTCCATTCCGCGTCTTATATCTCCGTCGGTAATCACTCCGACGATGCGCCGGTCTTCGATAGCAATGCACATCCCCAATCGTCCCGAAGTCATCGCGACCAAGGCTTCGCCCATTTGTGCCGTCGGAGCTATGGTGGGCAGGTTTTCACTTTGCATCACATCGCAGGCGCGAGTCAAAAGCCGACGTCCCAAAGCTCCTCCGGGGTGGAATTGTGCAAAATCTCCCGCTTTGAAATCCCGTGCCACGATCAATGCACAAGCCAAAGCATCTCCCAACGCCAGTGTCGCGGTAGTGCTGCTGGTCGGAGCAAGCCCCATGGGGCAAGCCTCATGACCGACAGAGATATTCAAGTGAACCGTACTATATTGTGCAAGTAGAGAGGAAGCATTTCCGCTCATGCCGATGATGGGAATTTTCTTTGCAATCAAATAGGGGAAGAACCGCAACAATTCGTCCGTCTGCCCGGAATTGGAAATCGCCATGACAATATCGCCCTGTGCGATGACCCCCAAATCACCGTGAAAAGCATCAAGCGGATTGATGAAAAAGCTCGGAGTTCCCGTAGACGATAACGTTGCCGCTATTTTCGCGCCGATATGTCCGCTTTTTCCCACACCCGTCACCACCAGTTTACCACGAGCGGAAAGGATCAACTCCACCGCTTTGTCAAAATCATCGTCAATATTCGGGATCAAGGCCAACAAAGCATCAGCCTCGTCGCGAAGACATTGAATGGCAGTTTGTTTATAAACAGACATTAAAAAACAGACTTAAATTAAAGTTTCAATAAGTTGATCTATTTCGCTCAAATATAACATGTTCGGGCCGTCCGAAAGAGCTTCGTCGGGAGAAGGGTGAGTCTCAAAAAAGAAACCTTGTGCTCCAAAAACCTTGGCGGCTCTTGCCATGGAGGGTACATGCTCCCGATCTCCTCCCGTTGTGCCGTTTCCGCTTCCGGGACGTTGCACGGAGTGCGTGCAATCCATAATCACCCGATCCGCCCATTGCTTCATAAGCGGAATGTTCCGAAAATCCACAACAAGATTATTGTAACCAAACGTATTTCCGCGTTCGGTCAGCCAGACCTCTTTCGCACCGCTTTCTCTGCATTTCTCTACCGGAAATCTCATGTCGTCACCCGACAGAAATTGTGCTTTCTTTATATTGACAATACGTCCCGTTTGAGCCGACGCCACCAGCAAATCTGTTTGTCTGCACAAAAAAGCGGGGATTTGTATCACATCCACAACTTCTCCCACGGCCGAGGCTTGATAGCTTTCATGAACATCCGTCGTCAGCGGAAGGGCATAGCGAGAGCCGATGTCAGCCAACATTTGCAGACCTTTTTCCAAACCGGGGCCTCGGAAAGAGTGCAATGAGGTTCGGTTCGCTTTGTCGAAAGAGGCTTTGAAAAACACCTCCACTTTCAAACGTTCGCGAATTTCGACAAGCCGACGCGCTACGACGTCAAGCAACTCCAAACTTTCAATGACACAAGGGCCGGCTATGAATACTGGGGACATATAGGGGAAACTATGATTGAAACATATACATTTACATTGCGTGCAAAATTACGAATTAAATCGAAATGCACCGCCATGTTCTCTCTAAAACCGCATCTAAACCCTAAGGCAATGCAATATCGTGCCCCCTCATGTGTTTTTGTTTATTTCTTATACACAACCTACATTTTCGATATATCCCTCTCTTACACAAAGAGATACGAATGTATGCAATCATCACACGGCATCTACATCATACATTTGAACCATACGCCACACATCGCCTGCAACAGCTCGTTGCTTGCGGCGATTTCTCAAAGACAGTGCAGATGCTGCAAACGGAAAATGCCTCTGCATACATTCGTTATACTTTCACTATCAGATGATTGATCGTCGAATGTAGACAGTGTAGACACTCAACGCAAACATCTGTGTATATATGTGCAACAATGCTTTCTACACAAAT
>NZ_RQYI01000031.1 GCF_003859795.1 Alloprevotella sp. OH1205_COT-284
AGACCAAGACAAAAACTCGATTTTGAAACACCTAAATCGGAGTTCTACAAAAGAATATCATAATTTTGCACTTGCTGGTTGACTCTACGCTCTACGTCTTAATGGCCTAATTTTTCGTTTTCAAGGCGACGATTCATCTCAATTCATTTTTTTGTTGTATTTTTGCAGGAAACAGCTTATACAATTATGGGATTTTTCAGTTTCTTCTCTAAAAAAGAAACGCTCGACAATGGTCTTCAAAATACCAAAACGAGGGTTTTCAGCAAAATCGCCCACGCCATAGCCGGAAAAACAAAAGTTGACGAAGAAGTTCTCGACAACCTTGAAGATGTGCTCATCACCAGTGATGTAGGGGTTGATACGACCCTCGACATCATTCACAACATCGAAGCGAGAGTGGCACGTGACAAATATGTGGGTACTGCGGAGTTGAACACTATCCTAAAAGAAGAAATCATCAATCTACTTGCCATAAACCCCGACGAAAACAACGAAGGTTTCGAAATTCCGAAGGCAGATCGCCCCTATGTGATTCTTGTCGTGGGCGTAAACGGTGTAGGCAAGACAACGACCATAGCCAAACTCGCCTATCAATTCAAAGAAGAAGGCAAGAAAGTCATTCTCGGAGCCGCCGACACCTTTCGAGCCGCCGCCATTGAACAGCTCAGCATTTGGGGAGAACGCATCGGAGTTCCCGTGATCAAACAGCAAATGGGAGCCGACCCTGCATCGGTAGCCTATGATACGTTGTCGCATGCCACAGCCGAAAAGGCCGATGTCGTCATCATCGACACTGCCGGAAGACTACACAATAAAATCGGCCTGATGAATGAGCTGGCGAAGATCAAAAAGGTCATGCAAAAAATAGATGTGAACGCCCCCGATCAAGTCTTGCTCGTTTTGGACGGTAGCACCGGACAAAATGCCTTCGAACAAGCCAAACAATTTGTCAAAGCAACAGAAGTCACGGCTCTTGCCATCACCAAACTCGACGGAACGGCCAAAGGAGGAGTAGTCATTGGTATATCGCATCAGATGAAGGTTCCCGTCAAGTATATCGGACTCGGCGAAAAAATGACCGATCTGCAACCGTTTGATCGCAAAGAATTTGTTGAGTCCCTTTTCTCACAGACCTAATATTCTCTCCCTTTTAACAGCTCAATGAAACATACCATAGACGTCATCACCATGGGGTGTTCCAAAAACCTCGTAGATTCGGAACTGCTCTTACGACAATTTGAGGCTATCGGCTACGATTTTTATCACAACCCCGAAGAACTACATGGCGACATTGCAATCGTAAACACCTGTGGCTTTATCGGTGATGCCAAAGAAGAGAGTATCAACACCATTCTCGAACTTTGCGAACAAAAAGAAAGCGGAAACCTCAAAGAGGTGTATGTCATGGGGTGTCTTTCTGAGCGTTATCGAGAAGAACTGAAAGTAGAGATTCCGGAGGTCGACAGATTTTACGGAAAATTTGACTGGAAAGACATCATCAAAGATCTCAAACCGGAAGGAGTGAACAACACTGCATGCCAAGACCTTAATCGCCGTGTGCTGACAACTCCCCGCCACTACGCTTATTTGAAAATATCGGAGGGTTGCAATCGCACCTGTGCCTATTGTGCAATACCTCTCATCACCGGACGTCACAAAAGCCGCCCCATTGAAGAGATCCTTTCGGAAGTCGAACTGCTGGTAAAACAAGGTGTTCGAGATTTTCAAGTCATCTCTCAGGAATTGACTTATTACGGTGTGGATCTATACCACGAACAAAGACTCCCCGAACTCATTGAGCGAATGGCGCAAATCCCCGGTGTCGAATGGATACGACTACACTATGCCTACCCCGCTCGTTTTCCTATTGATCTGCTGCGTGTCATGCGCGAAAACGACAATGTCTGCAACTATATCGACATCGCTCTACAACACATTTCCGACAACATGCTCTCTCGCATGAGGCGAAACATCACCAAAAAAGAAACCCTCGACCTTATCGCCGCTTTCCGTCGTGAAGTACCGGGCATCCATATCCGAACGACCCTTATGGTCGGTTTTCCCGGAGAAACCGAAGAGGACTTTGCCGAACTCATGGAGTTTGTTCGCACCATTCGTTTTGAACGCATGGGAGCTTTTGCTTATAGCGAAGAAGAAGGCACCTATGCCGCCAACCATTATGAGGACGATATACCCGAAGAAGTGAAAAAAGAACGACTCGATAAACTTATGCACCTACAAGAAAGTATCTCGGCCAAACTTTCGGAAGAAAAGGTGGGGCAAGTATATCGCACGCTCATAGATCGCCGTGAAGGAGCCTATTTCATAGGGCGCACTGAGCACGATTCTCCCGAAGTGGACTGCGAAGTGCTCATTAAAGCAGAGCCCGATGCACTCAAAATCGGCCATTTCTACAAGACACGAATTATTCAAGCCGAGGAGTTCGATTTATACGCAGAAATTATATAGACGGCCTTCAAACCTCACCGCCATGAACAACAAAGAATTCATTGCAGCCCTCTCTAATCGCAGCGAAACCACACAGAAAGAAACCAAACAACTGGTGGAGTCGTTGGTCAATGTTATTGCCGACGCGCTTGACGAAGGAGCAACGATCAGCATTCAAAATTTCGGAACTTTTGAGGTCAAGAAAAAAAATGAACGGATCATCGTAAATCCGACGACGCGACAGCGACAACTCATTCCTCCGAAACTGGCTGTGGCTTTCAAACCCAGCAATGCGCTCAAAGAAAAAGTAAACCCCAAATAATCCGACAGAAATGGATAAGAAACTTCTTCTACAAGATATAGCAAATCTCTTGGCCGAACAAGAAGGCATTTCAAAGAGGAAAGCCGAAAGTTTTGTGCGTGCTTTCTTTGATCTCACCGAAGAAGCTCTCCTACAAGACAACTATGTCAAGGTGTCAGGATTTGGAACTACAAAATTAGTAGAAGTCAGCGAGCGTGAAAGCGTGAATATCAATACGGGAGAGCGTTTCCAAATAAGTGGACACACCAAAATTTCTTTCACTCCCGACAATACGCTGCGAGATTTGGTCAATAGACCTTTTGCTCATTTCACGACCATAACACTCAACGACAACACTACGGAGGAAGAATTAGAGGCCGTTGAAGACTCCACGCCTTCTGCTGCATACGAAAACCTTACCCTTTCCAACGACACTGCGATCGAAGCAGCGGAACACACCTCTCCAACGGATACCTCTAATGCTTCTACCCAACCTTCCACTCATATTTCGGAAGAAACCCAACCTATTCTGCCGGTATCTCACTCTTCGGAAACCGAAACAGTCGAAACCTCTCCTGCACCTCAAAGCAATTCGCAAGAATTATACAGCGAATATGCTCCAAAAGAAAACTTTTTTTTCAAAGATCAAGTTGCTTCGGAAACGAAAGAAAGAACATTAAGATCCGACAGCGACACCGGTTCTGACTTTCTTAGCGGCACGCAAACGACGACTCCCGAACAGGAAACACTATCTTCGCCACTCCCTTATTTTTTATCTTCCGAAGAAATAACATCCGCCCCCACATCTCTTTCCACCGAGTTGCCACCTCAGGAAACAGATAATCAAGAAAACAATCAAGACATTATCACAGTGAATACAAACTCCTCCGCCTCTAAAAAAACAAATGGTTGGAAAGTGGCTTTCATCTTTATGATTGTACTCCATTTGTTGGTACTCAGCTATTTCGCAGGTTATCATCGTTGGTTCAACAATTTACACAATCCCCAAACGACGGTTACAAAGTCGCACCAAATGACCAAAACCAATTTGTCGGCTCAAAACAAATCTTCTCAAAAAAGTACTCCGTCTTATTCTGACACCACTGCCACAGTGTCGAAAAAAGAGGAAACCACACCTGCGTCAGGCTCAACCTCAGAAAGTCTTTCTACTCCGAGAACCGGTTCCAAAACAACACAAACCACAACAGAACCAACTACTTCCGAAAGATCTCAATCACCTACCAAGACAGCCAATAAATCGAAGGCCTCCACAAGAAACTCATACGATTTGCGCACTCATTATCGGAGAGAGGCTCAAAAATATCAGCAAATTCCCAATGCTTCCATGGTCATTGTCGGCACGCAATCCATTCAGCCATTGAGGAGTGGAGAAAACTTGTATAAACTGGCCAAACGAATCTATGGCGACAGAGATTTTGCGCGCTATATCATTATCTTCAACCACATCGAAAATCCGGACCTTATCTCTGTCGGAGAAAAAATCAAAATCCCCAAACTTGTAAAAAAAACAGAATTGAGAGATAAAATTGATTAGAAAAACAATAAAACATCTTATAGGGATTGCTATCTTTTCAAAGGCTGTGTTCCCCCGACACAGCCTTTTTATACGTTTCCACTTCCTGCTCTAAAATCGTTTCGCAACCATTGCTGTCGCAAGTTTACACAGACTTCCGCAAAACTATTCGGCTCTATAACTTTTTTAGTGGGTGGATACTGTCCCCAAAAGTGTGTCTGCCAATCATTAAAAAAAAGCCAACACTGATATGAACCCCAAAAGTTTTGTGTCTAACTTTTGGGGTTCATATCAGAGACGATGGTCTCCCTTTTTTGTATTGCTGGTTGAAAAGTTACTTTTTTACGAGAGTGTTTCATCATGGGGAGGAGCTGTGTTATGAGAAAACACTCTCTTGTGCCTAAAAAAATAGGGGCACTATGCAGAGAAATTATTGCACTTCGTTTTTGAAAGTACAACAATGGGAACAGAGCCGTGTCAAAATCGGGTTTGACACGGCTCTGTTTGTCGGATGCAAGAAGTTTACCAGGCAAAGAGGGGGAATTTCGCCATTATTTCATTGACTTCCAAACGAACGTTTTTCAACACTTCTTCGTTTTCGTGATTGTCAAGAACTTTTTCGATAAGCTCTGCCACTTTCACTACGAAACCCTCTTTTGCACCGCGACTGGTGATGGCTGCTGTACCCAATCGTATACCCGATGTTTGGAAAGCACTGCGAGAGTCGAACGGTACCATATTCTTATTGACGGTTATGTCTGCGGCCACAAGTGCATTTTCGGCTTGCTTTCCCGTAAGGTCGGGATATTTGGAACGCAGATCGACAAGCATAGAGTGATTGTCCGTGCCTCCGGAAACAATGTTAAAGCCTCGTTTCATAAGTTCGTCGGCCAAGCAAGCCGCATTCTTCTTCACCTGCAAAGCCCAGTCTTTGAACTGCGGAGTGAGTGCTTCTCCGAAAGCCACGGCTTTTGCGGCAATCACGTGTTCGAGCGGCCCGCCTTGTATGCCGGGGAACACGGCACTGTTGAGCAATTGGCTCATCTTTTTCACTTCTCCTTTTGGAGTGGTATAGCCCCACGGATTGTCGAAATCCTGTCCCATCAAGATGATGCCTCCACGTGGGCCCCTAAGGGTTTTGTGGGTGGTAGAGGTGACGATGTGTGCATATTTCACGGGATTGTCCAACACACCTGCCGCAATCAAGCCTGCGGGATGAGCCATGTCTACCATCAAGATTGCACCCACTTTGTCGGCAATGGCACGCATGCGGGCATAGTCCCATTCACGAGAATAGGCAGATCCTCCTCCTATGATCAGCTTCGGTTTGTGGGTCATGGCCAGTTGTTCCATTTCATCATAATCTACTCTTCCCGTAGCTTTGTCAAGATTGTAGCCGACGGGGTTGTAAAGTATACCCGATGTGTTTACCGCCGATCCGTGAGAGAGATGTCCGCCATGGTCGAGATTCAGCCCCATAAATGTTTCTCCGGCTTTCAGCACGGCAAGGAATACGGCTGCATTGGCCTGTGCTCCCGAGTGAGGCTGCACGTTGGCATATTCGGCACCGAAAAGTCGACAAATGCGGTCGATGGCGATTTGTTCTACCTTATCTACGACCTGACAACCTCCGTAATAACGCTTTCCGGGGTAGCCTTCGGCATATTTGTTGGTGAGAACGGAGCCCATGGCTTGCATAACTTGATCGCTAACGAAATTTTCGCTGGCGATCAACTCGATGCCGCGCATCTGACGCTGTTTTTCGGCATCTATGAGTGAAAAGATTTCTTGATCCATAAGTCAATGTTTCTTCTTGTTCGACAAAGATTGAGCGAACCTGTAAGTTCTTTGGGTATTATAAATATCTGTTTTTGTTTGAGCTACACCAGCTTTACCATGGTTAAATCCTGCTCTTTTTCACAATAGTAGCATTTTCCCACCTTTCCGATGATCACAAAGCGTGTTTGAATCGGTTCGTTGTTACAAATACATTTCGGATTGTTGCAGCGGATAATGTCGCGCAATTCTTTGGGTAATCTTACGCAGCGTTTTTCTCTGACCTCATAATCTTTGATAAGACTGAGCGTTACGTTG
Organism: Alloprevotella sp. OH1205_COT-284; assembly: GCF_003859795.1. Lineage (GTDB taxonomy): Bacteria > Bacteroidota > Bacteroidia > Bacteroidales > Bacteroidaceae > Alloprevotella. The sequence continues at coordinate 6,378 of NZ_RQYI01000031.1, forward strand.
GGAGCCACGACGGAGAGCTGATTGAGTTCTGCCTCGGAAAAAAAACGATTGGCAATTTTGATGATGCTTTTTTTGCCCATTGCTCCGCTTCTCAGATTGTATCCGATGAAAACGGTGTCGTGATGACATTCGTCGATGTGCAACAAACGGATAACTTCAAATAGGCGATCGGAAGGAATATGGTCGATGACAGTGCCGTTTTCAATGGCAGCCACCATGAGTTGTTCGCGTTTCATGAGAAAGAAAGTTGGTGTCGTTATTGGATAATGGTCGAGTCATTCCGCACTTCTTCGAGTGTGATGCCCAAAACGTCGCAGATGATGGCCTCGCGTGCATAAATTCCGTTTTGGGCTTGTTCGAAATAATAAGCATAAGGCGTGTCGTCCACATCTTGTGCAATTTCATTGACGCGAGGAAGCGGATGAAGAATGCGCAAATTGTCTTTGGCCATGCTCAACATTTCTTTTCTCAACACATAGATGTCTTTAACACGTTCGTATTCCATGAGGTCGGAAAACCTCTCACGTTGCACACGTGTCATATAGAGGATATCGGCTCCCGATATGATTTCTTCGTTAAAGTCTTCATGCTCCACAAAATTGATGTCGTGCTCTCTGCAATATTGCTTGTATTCTTCCGGCATGGCAAGTTCTTTGGGTGAAATGAAGTGGAACGTCGGGTGAAAATGACGCATGGCCATGATCAGCGAGTGGACAGTGCGACCGTATTTCAAATCCCCCACTAAGTAGATATTCAAATTGTCAAGCGTCCCTTGTGTTTGCAAAATGGTATATAAATCCAAGATTGTTTGAGAGGGATGCTGATGCGCCCCGTCTCCGGCATTGACCACGGGAGTGTTTGTCAGTTCGCTGGCATAAAGGGCAGCCCCTTCCAAATAGTGGCGCATCACGATGACGTCACTATAATTGGAAACCATCATAATGGTGTCTTTCAAGGTTTCTCCCTTGGTAGACGATGTTACTTTGGGATCGGTAAATCCGATGACACTTGCTCCCAAACGGTGGGCAGCGGTTTCAAAAGACAAGCGCGTTCTTGTGGAAGGCTCGAAAAAAAGTGTAGCAACAATGCGTCCGTCGAGAATTTTACGATTGGGGCGAAGCTCGAAATCTCGTGCCATCTCCATCAGGTAGAGGATTTTTTCGCGTGACAGATGAGCGATGCTCACCAAACTTGGGTTTTCCATAATATGTTGGCTTGAATGAAACGATGAATAGCGACTTTGCTTGTGGTATGAAAAACAGCATGTTGGAGCAAACCGATCGCATTCCATTGAAAGGGACGCGATTTCGGCTGTAAAATTAACCTTTTTTCTTTGATGAAGAAATTAAACTGCCGAAAAAAAACGGGAGATTTTTACCGACACCATTTTTTCTTCGATATTGATAGAAAATCGGAGGATAAAAGAGGGGCAGACACAGAGCCGTCAGAAAAGCGACACAAGTGAAAAGAGACATCTTGTTGAGGAATGTTGATAAAAAACGATGAATTGAGAGACCTCTGCAAAAGCTGAGTTCTACAAAAGAATATCATAATTTTGCACTTCCTGGTTGGCTCTACGGGTTAAGATTTGGTGTATTGGGTGGCAAAGAAAAATAGAAAAGTTGATCCACAATTGAGAATATATTGTATTTTTGCGTTTGCTAATGGGAAATAAAATCTATTTATGAAAAAGATGAATAAGTTTTTTATCTTACTATTTGCGTTTTGGGGGATCTTCGGTACCCAAATTCGCTCACAAAACACTTACACAATCTATCCTATTCCGCAGTCGCAAATTATGGGCAAGGGAAATATCGGTTTTACAAAAACGGTTAATGTATTATGTGAAGCTGATATAGATAAGGCAACACGGAAACGTGTACAACAGGTGTGTACCGAATCCGGACTAAATGTGACTTTTTCCGAAACGGCCAACTCCGCAAATTCTAACATTTACTTGGGGGTAGCTAAAAGCGGAGGAGTAGCCGATAAAAAAGCCGATGCTTTTTCTCTGAATAAAGAGGTGTTGTCGAAAAGCGGAAAATACGATCGTCACATCTTGCACCTTACAGCAGAAAACGATCATGCTCAGGTTGTCATTGTCGGAGAAAACAGCACGGCGGTATTTCACGCATTGGCTTCTCTCGAACAAATTTTTGAACGCGGAGTAGAAAAACTTATTCCCGTCACACTCTATGATTATGCAGACCAGCAGAGCAGGGGACTGGTAGAAGGGTATTACGGTTATCCTTACAGTTTGGAAGTGAAAAAAGATCTGATGCGTTTCATGATGCGCATGAAGATGAACACCTATATGTATGGTGCCAAGTCCGACTCGTATCACTCCGAAAAATGGGAGCAGCCTTACCCCGAAACACTTACGCCTCAGCAAATCAAAAACGGACTGCTTTCACAAAAGATGATGAAAGAACTGACCGAAGTTTCGGCAGAAACGAAAGTGAATTTTATTTGGGCGATCCATCCGGGCAATCAATTTATCGGCAATGCCAATGTTGTCAATCGAATTATGAGGAAATTCGAAAGTATGTACAATTTGGGAGTGCGTCAATTTGCCATTTTTGTTGACGATGTCGGCGTTCCGACGAATGAGGCCGACTGCAAAACGAATGCAGACAGACTTACGGCTGTTCAGAATGCCATTGATCAGAAATGGAACACATCGACCGCCACGCCGGAGCAACAAGTGAAACCGCTTCATTTCGTTCCGCAAGTCTATACGTTGAGTTGGGTGAATGAAGCTACACGACAGCGTTTCTATTCTGCCTTGTCCAAAACTCCCGAAAAAATCACCATTTATTTCACCGGAATGGGGGTATGGACAGTGCCGAACAGCGGTGATTTGGCGATTGCGAAAAGAGAGTTGGGGCGCAGTTTGGCTTGGTGGTGGAATTATCCTTGCAACGATAATGCAGACGGACAAATCTATCCTTCCGACATGTATTATAACTTTTTTGAAATGCCGCAAGTGGATGGAAATGCCAAACTTCCTTCTACGCTCCAAAACGGACTTGGAATAGTTTCCAACCCCATGCAACAGGGGCAGGTTTCAAAAATCGCTTTGTTTTCGGTGGCAGATTATGCTTGGAACAACCGGACGTTCAATAATAAAAAGTCATGGGAAGCCAGTTTTAGTGCAATCCTTGACACAAAAGAGAAGAGAGAAGCATTTAAGACGATTATTCCTTATTTGAGATGGAATGATCCTCAGGAAATGCAAACGGCCATTACCTCCTATAAGTCGGGACGTGTGCAGCTTTTAGGACGAATTTTAACTCGTCTTGAAAACGCCATTCAAGTGATGATCGGCCTGAAAACATCTCCCAAGGAGAATGAGCGCATGCTTTATGCCGATCTTGCCCCTTGGTTGCTGAAACTCCAAAGTATGGTGCGTATCGGGACGGAAATGACAAATATTTCTTTGAGCTTCAATAAAGAAGAGAAGTGGGAGAAATATCTGATAGCAAACGACTCCATTCACCAACTTGACGTGAATAACGCTTTTACGGCATACGCACTTGAAGGACTTGGAAAATACATCAGTGTCAGCCATCGTCAGAGTGAACCGGCGAACAAGTATTTCTATCCTTTCATGTCCTATCTGAAAGAGAACGGATTGGGAAAAAACTTTTTTGGGACTCCCGCCAAAGATATAGAGCTTTTACGCAGTGCCCCGTCTGTTTCCGGAAAAGCGATATTGAGTAGCGGTGTGGCATTCCTCAATGCGTCTTCAAGCGTTCTTCCTCCGCAAGGCTATGTCGGGTTTACTTTGAAAGACGGAGTTGCTCCGAAAGAAATTGTTGTCAGCGATGCGCTTTTGGAAAGCTGTCATCTTTTATACAGCACCAATGGCAAACAATGGAAGCGTATGCAAAGTTCCACACTCCCCAAGGGCGATTTTGTGAAACATCTTGTTTTGCAGAATGTTACGTCCGCTCCGATCACTCTGCGTTTGAATAAAGAGTCGTTCTCTTTGCACTATCCGCAATTGCCTGCTTTGAAAGATATAGCCGTGCCGTCCGAAAGATTTGGAGACGGAACGAGTCAGGCATTGGGAAAGCGCGCCATTATAGACAACAATCCCCAAACCTTTTTTGCTTGTCATAAAAACCAAACGAATGGCGATCTTTACACCGTGACATTGGCCATGCCGACTGATGTAAAAGATGTACGTGTATATTTTGGCATGAAAAACGATGACTATCTTCAAAGCGGACGCATAGAAGCCAGTGCGGACGGCAATCATTGGCAACCTTTTCATCTAAAAGGAAGTGGTGGTTTTGCCGGAGGAAATGACCAAGCCGTATCCTTTACACACGATGTGAAATATCTGGATTTCATCGGAAATGTTGAAAATGCCCGCTTTGTACGCCTCAAAGTGCAAGTGCCCAAAACGGACAAATGGCTGCGCCTATACGATATACAAGTTAATCCCTCGGCCTACGCCGAAAATTTCCAAAGTTCCACAACGGATAAATTCGGGCAACGCGTAGACGAACCCTCCGACTTCAAACCTTATACGGCAGTGAAGCAGATGCAGGGGGGAGAACTCTATCATTCTTTTACCGACATTGCCTATTTGGATGCCGTGGAAATCTACTGGAACCCGTCTGTGTGGAAAGAAGAACTTCCGCAAATTCAGCTGACCGACGACGGAGTGTCGTGGCAAACCGTGGAAGAACTGAAATCTGCTTTGACGAGGGTTGATTTGTCGAAACTCTCGAAATCGCTTCGCATGCGATTGGTTTGGAAAGGAAACACGGTACCCGCCATTTACGAGATCAGAGAGTTGCATAGCACAACCGATCATCCGACAGTAGGCGTCACGGGAATAAGAAATCTTGACCGAAGCAAAGTTGCCCCCGATGCCTTATACATTTATAATCTGCATGGCCGATTGCTCAGAAAAGACGGCCGTACGGAAGGATTGCCTTCCGGTCTTTATATGGTAGGGAATAAGAAAGTATATATCAAATAAGAGGGCAGATAAAGACGACATCTTTTCAAACTCTTTCTTTCTCGGACTGTAAAAATCATCGGAGAGTTATGACGAACGAAAGTTTTTTCTCATACTCTCCGATGATCTTTTCGTGTAAAACACCGTATGTCAAGACCTCTGCAAGGTTGCATTCCATTCTTGCGGCAAAGGCCGCCCATACATGAGAATAGATCTTTCGGGCAAAGGGCGAAAGTCTAAGCCGTTGAAAAGAGAAGCGAGTGGGAAGTTGTGAAATTTAGGTCAGAGATAGATTTTTCTACTCGTTACTCCGTTTGAACTACTCCTTGGGTAGGATGCTTTCCGACACATTAAAATCTATCCGGACAATACGAAGAGGAAGTGAGATCGTTCTGCCTAAAAACAACAATTTGCAGCTTCTACCAAGACTTTTTCTTCTTTTTGTCTACATTGTCTACATTTTTCTTTTAAGTCGCAGATATATAGTCTGTTGTGAATGTAGACAATGCGAGAAATCAACTACATTCGTTTTCACAACCTACACATGGTATTGGGAAGTCGTGCGTCTGCCCGAAATCACTCATGTAGACAGTGTAGGTTTTGGTAAAATCTGTCTACATTCATTTTGATCTGTGTATCATCGACTTAACTTCCCTCAGTGTAGGATCGCAAGTAGGTTGTCTACATTCGCATATCTCTGAATTTCAGTGGTATAAAAGAATTAGTGTAGGTTTTTCGACGATTTGCAAAATAATCATTGGGGAAGCCCGCATCATGAGTCTTCCTCCCCTAAAAAACACGCTTGATGTGTAGCCAAAGAAGTGTACGGGCAGATTACGGAGAATTTTGAAAGATTTGCTGAGGTTCAGTTTTTGGGAGGGGTGGTTTTGCAGCAATCCCGTGTCGTGTGTTTGGCAGGCTATCTTTCGGTTTTGCGTTCATAGAGAGAACTTGTCACGGTTATCCTCCTTCTTTTTAATAGATTTTAGAAACGGCTTCTCTCAAAAAGAAGTAACTTTGCATCGAATAACAAAAGTCCTTTTCTATGACCAAAAATGTAGATATTCTTGCTTTGAATGCACATATAGAAGCTCACTCCGGCTTTGTGAGAGATTTGACCGCGGGAATGGCGCGTACCATTGTCGGGCAACAGCACTTGACCGAAGCTCTTTTGATCGGGCTTCTGTCGGATGGGCATATTCTTCTGGAAGGTGTTCCCGGATTGGCCAAAACTTTGGCTATTCGCACTTTGGCCGGTTTGATAAATGCTTCTTTCGGACGCATTCAATTTACCCCCGACCTTTTGCCGGCCGATGTTATAGGAACCATGATATATAGTCGGAAAAATGAATCTTTCTCTATCCGAAAAGGGCCTGTCTTTGCAAACTTTGTGTTGGCAGACGAAATCAATCGTGCTCCGGCAAAAGTGCAAAGTGCATTGCTTCAATCCATGCAGGAACGAGAGGTTACGATTGGAGATGAAACGATGCCGCTTCCTTCTCCTTTCTTGGTGATGGCTACACAAAACCCTATCGAGCAAGAGGGTACTTATACTTTGCCGGAAGCACAAACGGATCGTTTTATGCTGAAAGTGCTGGTGGATTATCCTACGCTCGAAGAAGAAAAACACATATTGAGGGCTTCGATGAAAGGGCATCTTGCAGATAAAAAGATCTCTCCCGTAGTTGATCTTCAAACAATTTGCAAAGCCCGCGAATTGATAAAAGGCATCTATATCGATGAAAGAATAGAGCAGTATGTGGTAGATTTGGTTTTTGCCACTCGCTATCCCGAACGATATAAACTGGAACATCTGAAACCTTACATCGCTTTTGGGGCTTCGCCTCGTGCAAGTATCAGTATGTTGCTTGCGGCAAGAAGTCTTGCTTTTATTCGTTCTCGCGGCTATGTTATTCCCGATGATGTACGCAGTGTGGTTTACGCGGTGTTGCGTCATCGCATCGGATTGACCTATGAAGCAGAAGCCGCCGATGTTTCTGCCGATAAAATTATCGGAGAAATTTTGTCGAAAGTAGAGGTGCCCTAAAATCAAGCAGCGAATGGAAGATCGAGTCTTGCAGTTAATGAAGCGTGTTCGGCGTATCGAGATCAAAACCCGAGCTTTGTCGAACAATATTTTTGCCGGCGAATATCATTCGGCTTTCAAAGGAAGAGGTATGTCTTTCTGTGAGGTCAGAGAGTATCAGCCCGGCGATGATGTGCGCGACATTGACTGGAATGTAAGTGCAAGATCTGAAAGAACTTATGTGAAGGTATATGAAGAAGAACGTGAACTGACGGTAATGTTGCTTATCGACGTTTCGGCATCGTTGGATTTCGGCTCGCAAGGACAAACCCAACGAGAGTTGATAACGGAGATTGCGGCCACCATCGCATTTTCGGCCATTCGCAACAATGACAAAATCGGAGTCTTGTTTTTTTCTGATCGAATAGAGAAGTTTATCCCTCCTGCAAAAGGAAAAGGACATATTCTGCTCATCATCAGAGAACTCTTGACCTTGCAACCCAAGGGACGCCGAACAGATATGAAAGTGGGGTTGGAATATTTTATGAGGATGATGCGCAAAAGAAGCGTTACATTCCTTTTGTCCGACTTCTTGGACGGTAATGATTACAGTACCCAAATAGCAATGGTGCGGCAAAAGCACGATCTTGTGGCGGTGCAGGTTTACGATCGTCGAATGGCAGAACTTCCGAATGTCGGTTTGCTGAAAGTGGAAGATGCCGAAACCGGACATTTGCAATACATCGACACCTCTTCGCGTCAAGTCCGTAAGGCTCAGAGCCTTTGGTGGAAAAATAAAAACGAATCATTGAGAAACATTTTTGAACATAGTCGTATCAATTATACCTCTATTGCGACCAATGAAGATTACGTTAAAGGATTAAAGAAGCTTTTTGCAAGTAAAACCGGCAAATAATAATATGCTGTCGAGCAGATTGTTTTTCAGAAATATTCTTTTGGATATGCTCTTTCGAAACCTTTTTGCCGTTCTTGCGGCCTTTTTCCTTTGTCTTGCCATTACAGCGCAAAAAGTCGTTGTAAATGCTCGATTGGACTCCACGACTATTCGCGTGGGAGAACAAGTCCGTTTGCGCACCGGTGTAAAGAGCCCGGCGGGTGCCGATGTGCTTTTCCCCGATTTTTCCCGACAAAAGCTCGACACGGCGATCGAAGTGCTTGAAATGTCTGAAATAGACACGCTGTTGTCGGAGGATGGAAAGAGCTGGGAGTTGCAACGGTCTTACTTGCTTACCGCTTTTGACAGTGCGGCATGCCAAATACCTCGTTTGCTGTTTGAAGTAAATGGGAGTAAGTATTTTTTAGATAAAGAGTTATCGTTGAAGGTGGAGTCTGTTCCCGTCAATGCGGAACGCCTTGATCTCATTCGGCCTTTTCACACACCTGTTTCGGCAGTTTTCAAATGGACTTCGCATTTGCTCCTATGGTGTGTCGCATTATGGTTGTGCGGTGGAATGTTGCTCTGTGTCGGGATTACGCTTTTCTCGCGAAAAACATTTACTCGAAAGATAAAAGCGGTACCTCCTCTTCCTCCTCATCAGACGGCTTTGGACGCACTCGAAAAACTTAGACTGAAAGGCGAAAGGGTAGGAAATGGGCAGAAAAACTACTTTATGGAATTGAGCGATGTGTTGAGAACCTATTTGTACAAACGTTTTTCCTTCAACGCCAAAGAAATGACCACTCATGAGATCATCGAAACTTTGAAAGACAAGAAGGAAACACTGTCGCTTTCGGAACTGCATTTTGTTCTTGACATGGCGGATTTAGTGAAGTTTGCACGTCATGAAGTGTCGTTGTTGGAAAGTGATCGTGCTCTTTTTCAAGCTGCGAACTATGTGCAAACAACAAGAGCGGAAGTTGAAGTGGATGCCGAACCCCAAAATACTATTGTGCCGATTGAAGAAACAAAACAAACAAGGCTTCGCCTCCTCTTGGTTGTTTCGGCCATTTTTCTGTTTGCCGTTTCTCTTTCTGTTTTTGCCTATATTGTTTATATGCTTTGGCTTTATTTCCGGTAAAATCCGATCAATCTTCTTGCTATGACTTTTGCTCATCCCGCATATTTTCTGTTGTTGGTATTGTTTATACCATTGGTGTTATGGTATATGTTAATGCGCCGGCATTATGAGCCGGCTTTGCGATTTTCCGCCACGGAAGCGTTCCGCCACCTCCCCTTGTCGCCGCGGGTACTTTTGGTACACTTGCCTTTTATCTTGCGTTTAGTCATTTTTCTGTTGATTATTATCGTCTTGGCACGGCCGCAGACCTCTATTCCCCAAAGTCGGAAAGAAGTGAAAGGAATAGACATCATGATCGCAATGGACATATCGATAAGCATGCTGACGCCGGATTTGCTCCCCAATCGGATGGAAGCGGCCAAACAGGTTGCCTATGAGTTTATTGCAAGTAGAAAAAATGACAATATCGGGCTGACGTTGTTCGGAGGAGAGGCTTTCACTCAATGCCCCATGACCACGGATCACGCAGCGCTACTCTCAACTTTTAGAAATGTCAGCTGTGAGCTTCAAAGCACAGGTGTAATTTCGGAAGGAACAGCTATCGGCATGGGATTAACCAATGCCGTAAGTAGACTGATGACAAGCAATGCTCCTTCAAAGGTAGTTATTCTGATTACAGACGGAGCTAACAATACGGGAGATATTTCTCCGCTTACGGCCGCAGAAATGGCGCAAAAAAAAGGAGTCAGAATTTATACGATTGCAGTAGGAAAACAAGGAGTGGTTAAACAACCGGTAGGAATGCTGCCCAATGGTGAACTTTATTATGCCAATGTGCAAAGCGATATGGATCCCATAACCTTGAAAGCCATTGCAAAAACTACGGGCGGATTATATTATGCAGCAGATTCGGAGGGAAAGTTGCGCGAGATATACAAAGATATAGATCGTTTGGAACAAAGAAAACTTGCCGTTCATCACTTGCAAAAACGCTATGAAGCCTATCTGCCTTTTGCCGTGGCGGCTTTTGTCTTGTTGATATTGGAAATATTACTTAGTCTCACATGGTTGAGACGAATACCTTAGTTTATGTTCAAATTTGCCAATCCCGAATATCTTCGTCTTTTTATTCTCCTTCCTTTTTTAGTCGGCCTTTTCCTTTATACGCTTTGGAAAAAACATCACAGCGAATCGAAATTGGGCAATCGGGAGGTGTTGAAGCAATTAGTCCCCCTACGTTCTTCGACCCGTCCGATTGTCAAGTTTGTTTGGCTTATGTTTGCTGTCATCATGGCCATACTGCTTCTTGCACGGCCGCAATTCGAGACATCCTCAGGCATGGTGAACCGTAAAGGCATTGAGGCGATTTTTGTGCTTGATGTGTCACAATCCATGTTGGCAAAAGATGTTTCGCCCTCCCGCATAGAGCGAAGTAAATTGCTCATCTCCACGATTGCCGAAAAAATGAAAGAGGATAAGATCGGATTGGCTTTTTTTGCAGGAGAGGCTTACCCTTTGCTACCCATAACCAATGATTATGTGAGTATTAGGTTCTTTCTCGACAACATGACGACAGACATGGTTTCTCTTCAAGGCACCAATATTGCCGCGGCCATAACATTGGCCGATAAGAGTTTCACACAAGACGAAGAAGCCGGTAAAGCCATTGTCATCATCACCGATGGAGAAGATCACCGGACGGGGGCAAAAGAAGCAGCTGTTGCGGCGGCCAAAAATGGACGAAGAGTTTATATTCTCGGAGTCGGAAGTGTGGAAGGAGCAAAGATACCGACTCCGGAAGGGTGGCTCACAGATAACGAAGGGCGCATCGTGAAGACATCTCTCAATGAAAAAATGTGTAGGGAGATTGCCGAAGCCGGTAAAGGTGCTTATATTCACATAGATGGCAGTAATCTTGCGCAAGATCGACTCGAAGAAGAATTAAAAAAACTTCAAGAGAGCGATTCTGAAATTGCCGATAGCGAAACGTTGAACGAAGAGTTTCAAACAGTCGCAATTTTACTTTTGCTCCTACTTTTGGTCGAATTATTGGTGCTTGAAAAGAAAAATCCATTATTTTCGCGTTTCAAGTTTTTCACAAAATGAATTGTCTTCAATGATAAATAACCGTTTCGTCTTGTTTTTTCTTGGTATCGTCATTCCCATGTTTTTAGCGGCTCAAACATCGGAATGGGTATCTCTGCGTCAAGGTAATCGTGCTTTTCAGCGTGGTGATTATAAAGAGGCGGAGAAGCATTATCGTCATGCTCTCAAAAATAATCCGCAAAGTTCACGTGCTGCTTTTAACTTGGGAGATGCCTATTTGGCACAAAAAGATGTACAAGCTGCGTTGGAACAATTTGAAAACATTGCCCAAAAAGAAGACCATAAAATGCTGAAAGCAAAGGCTTATCATAATATTGGCTATATTCATCATATACTTAAAGATTATGGCAAGGCAATCGACGCATATAAGAATGCTTTGAGAAATAATCCCGGAGATGAAGACACGCGTTACAATCTTGTGCTTTGTCAGAAACAACAAGAGCAACAGAAACAACAAGAACAAAAGGATGAGAAGAAAAAAAATGAGCAAGAGAACAATAAAGAGCAAAAAAATGAACAACATCAACAAAAGATGAGTGAAAATAATGTGGAGCAATTATTAAATTTATCTCGACAGGCAGAACAGTCGATTTTGCGCAGATTACAAAAAATGAGACAACCACGTCGGCAAAACACAGAAAAAAACTGGTAGTTCATTGAACCGTATTTTTATTTTCAGCTCCTTTTATCTCTATGACACGCTTGAAAACGATAGCATTATTCTTTTTGTTTCTTTCTCATTTATCTATTTTGTCTATTAAAGGGCAAACAGTTTTTACGGCTGAGGCTCCGCAAATAGTAGAAGGAACGGAAAGATTTAATATACAGTTTGTGTTGCAAAATGCAAAAGGACAGAACTTTGTTCCTCCTTCATTCAAGGATTTTGAAGTTCTTTCGGGGCCTAACATTTCTCATAGCCAAAGCGTGCAAGTCATGAACACGCATGTTTCTTCCGCTTCTTCCGAAATATATTCATATATTCTATCTCCCAAAAGAAATGGTAGCTTTACAATCGGAGCAGCAAAAATTACGGCTAAGGGGAAAATCATGAAAACGACTCCTTTGAGTATTAGGGTCGTCAAAAACAATCGTGTTGCACGGAACACTACTCGGTCGATAAGTCCCTCAAAGACCTTCGACACAAACAGAAGCTCCCGAATGATCGGTGAGAAAGATTTGTTTTTTACGGTAAATGCCTCGAAAAACAAAGTGTATGAACAAGAGCCGATTATGCTGACCTATCGCTTTCACACGCGAGTTGGCATCGGGTTGGCGAATGTGATGCTTGCACAAAAGCCGGATCTGAAAGGCTTTTGGACACAAGAGATCAAACTCCCACGCAATCTCTCACCGGAGGCCAAAGTGATTAACGGAGAGGTGTATCGGGTGGGCACAAACTTGCAATATCTTATTTTTCCTCAACAAACGGGCAAGTTCTTGATACCGGGTGTCGTTTTCGACTGTGAAGTCATTAGAAGAAACAGCGAAGAAAATGAATATGATGCTTTTTTTGAAGGAGCGTTAGACTTGCAGCGAAAAACAAGAGATCTGACCATACAGGTGTTGCCTTTGCCCTCTCCCCGGCCTGCCCGTTTTTCCGGAGGAGTGGGAAAGATGAGTGTTGAAGGAAAAATCCTATCTAAACTTCTTAAAACAAATGATGTGGCTACTTTTCGCTTTACGATTAAAGGAGTCGGTAATTTGAAATTGATAAAAACCCCTCAAATTTCTTTCCCAAAAGAATTCGATCAATATGCCCCTAAAATCAATGACCAAACCCAAGTTACTGCCGACGGCGTGAACGGAGCCATACATTTCGATTATACTTTTGTACCCCGAAAAGCCGGACAGTTTATAATTCCTGCTGTCGAATTTGTCTATTTTGACACCTCTCTTCAAAAATATGTGACTCATCGCACTCGCCAAATTTCTTTGTATATTCGGCAAGGCAATCGTTTGAAGAACCATGGGGAAGCTGTTGATTTTTCCGGCGAGGATGATATTCGTGATATAAGAAAAGGAAAGAATGAACCTTTTGAGGAAGGCGATTGGAATTGGTGGGGCACAATAGAATATTTTCTTGCTTTGTTTACCTTCAGTATCGGTGGATTGGCTTTGATAAAGTATTCTCCGAAAATGTTTGCTTTTCTTAGAGAAGTAAACATCAAGAGATTAAGAGCGGCTGATGTTGCAAGAAAGAAAATAAACGTACTGAATTTATCCGACCTGCATGAAACGCAGTTTTTTGACGCAATGAATGATGTCGTATTAACTTATTTTGCTGTCAAACTGAACTTTCCGAAAACCAAATTGTCCAAGCTCTCTGTTTTGGACGAGCTACAAAACAAAAAGGTTTCCTCTGCTACGATAAAAATGGTCGAAACATTATTGAATGATATGGATTTTGCACGTTTTACTCCGAGCAATGATATGACTTTCAGAGAAAATTTGCTCCGGCGAGTGCAAAAAATGATCGACATGATAGAAAATGAATTGAAACAAAAATGTATCAGCGAATTTTAATTTTATTGCTTCTTGGAATAATCTCCGCGACCATAACTGCTTGGCCTCTGTCTGTCAAGGAGCAGGGAGATAGGGCCTATCAAAAAAAAGAATATGATCGTGCCGCAGAGTTGTATGAACAACAACTTAAAGAAAACCCTTCGGCTGATGTTTATTACAATTTGGGAAATACCTATTTTCGTTTGAAACAATGGGGGAAATCAGTATTAAACTATGAACGTGCCCTTTATCTCGAACCAAATCACGAAGACGCTCAATGCAATTTGTCAATTGTTAATCGGAGATTGATCGACCGATTCACACCGCGCGGAAAAACGTTCTTGACCAAATGGATAACAACAACCATGAATGCGAAAAGCATAAAAGGGTGGGTGGATATCTCTTTTTCTTGTTTGTTGTTCGTCATCGGTTTCATAATCCTTTTTCGGAATTCCGTGTCTTCATTTTGGAGAAAAAGTGCCTTTGTCGGAGGAGCTTTTGTCTTTGTCGGTTTCTTGCTCTCTTCTTTCTTTGCTTTTATTCTTCGCAATCAATATGAAAACAACAATCGAGCGGTTGTTATTGCCGAAGTCAAGACCTTTTCGAACCCTACGGAAAAGAGTTTTTCAGACATCGTTTTGCACGAAGGGACAACGGTTGAAATCGTGGAACGACTACAAGACATTTGGCTCTGTGCCAAGCTTCCCGATGATAAAATCGTGTGGTTAAAAAAGGAAAGTATAGAGGAAGTGGCTGTACTTTCTAAATCGAAGTGCAACAAATAGCCTTATTTTTCATGGTTTCTAATCTATGAACAACACCGCGCACGGTGAGGAATACCAATCTTGCCCCTGAATTTGGTATGGAGAATCAAACAAATCATCTTGGAGAAGTAGGCTCCGTGTCAAATATCGGGAGTATTGAAGAAAGAGGGTATCAGTGTTTCCCACCAAAGCATCTATAATATCATACACGCTGACCGGACTACGCCATGGCAAGAAATCCGAGCCATTGGCCAAAGAGGTGCGTAGATTACTCTTACCTTACAAGAAATACATCAAAACCATAACGACAGATAATGGGCCTGAATTTGCAGCTCATAAAGGAGTCACAAAAGCATTAGGAGTTATTGTTTACTTTGCAGCCCCCTACTCATCGTGGCAGAAGGGAGCTATTGAGAATACAAACAAGCTCATTAGGCAGTATATCCCCCAAGCATGCCAACTTTGATGACTACACAGATAAAAGAATTGCTCAAATACAGAAGAAGATAAACAGAAGGCCAAGACAAAAACTCGATTTTGAAACACCCAAAGCTGAGCTCAACAAAAGAAAATCATAATTTTGCACCTGCTGGTTGACTCTACGTTGAAGCGGTTTGTTTTCTTTCTTTTCCAAAAGCCAATTATTTGCTTTGTCATTTTCTCTTTTTGACGTAAATTTGCACGGAAATTTCTTCTATTACATCATGGATATTTATAAAATCAAAAAAGGATTAAACGTTCGTCTTGCGGGCGAGGCCGCACCACAATTGCGTGATGTCAAGCAAGCTGCGGAATATGCGCTTCGTCCCGGAGATTTTTGTGGCATTACCCCCAAAGTGCTTGTCAAAGAAGGCGAATCCGTCTTGGTCGGCACTCCGCTTTTTGTGGATAAAGCCACAGAAAAAGTGAAGTTCGTTGCTCCGGTGAGTGGAATTGTGAAATCTGTGGAGCGTGGTGAGCGTCGCAAGCTCCTCTCGATTCGCATTCAACCCGACAGCGCACAAGTGAGCAAAAGCTTTGATGTGACTGGATATAAAACGATGGAAGCAAATACGATGAAGAGTTTACTACTTGAATCGGGAGTCTTCGGCTTTTTCAGACAGCGGCCTTACGACGTTGTTCCTTCACCGGATGTTGCTCCGAAATCGATCTTTATAAGTGCTTTTTCCACAATGCCTTTGGCTGCCGATTTTAATTTTGTGGTACAAGGTCAGGAAGAAGACTTTAAGGAAGGAGTGGCCGCTTTGAGCCGAATAGCCAAAGTGCATGTCGGAGTGAGTCCGCATCAGCTCAATACAAATATCCTGCCCATGAATACGTCCAACGTGGAAGTGGCTTGTTTTGACGGCCCTAATCCCGTGGGAAATGTCGGCGTACAGATCAATCGTGTCGATCCGATAAACAAAGGAGAAGTGGTTTGGACGTTGGGAGCAGAAGAGGTCTTGTTTGTCGGTCGTTTGATGCGTACGGGAAAAGTAGATTTTACGCGCAAGATCGCCATAGCCGGAAGTGAAGTGATCGAGCCTCGATATGCACAAGTCACTATTGGTCATCCGTTGTCAGAATTACTGGAAGGAGAAGTAAAAGAAACCAATTATAACTTGCGATGGATCAACGGTAATCCTCTTGTCGGAGAAAAAGCCGGAAAGGGCGATTTTCTTGGAGCGCATGTGACGGAAGTGACGGTTTTGCCCGAAGGCGATGACGTACATGAATTGTTTGGTTGGATCATGCCACGTTTTCATGAATATTCCACGAGCAGAAGTTATTTTTCGTGGTTGTTGGGCAAGAAAAATTATCGTCTTGATTGCCGTGTGAAAGGTGGCCGACGGCATATGATCATGTCGGCGGAATATGAGCGTGTTTTTCCCATGGATATTTATGTGTCCTATCTGATCAAAGCCATCATCACGGGCGACATAGATAGACAGGAGGCTCTCGGCATTTATGAGGTTGCCCCGGAAGATTTTGCTGTGGCAGAATTTATTTGCTCTTCTAAACTCGAACTTCAACGCATCGTGCGCGAAGGACTCGATATTCTTCGCAAAGAAAACTCATAAGCAATCAGAAAATATGATTAAGAAATTCTTTGATACTATCCGTCCCCATTTTCAGCCGGGAGGGAAACTGCAATCTTTCCATAGCGTATTCGATGGTTTGGAAACTTTTGCTCTGGTGCCCAATACGACTTCAAAGACAGGAGTAAGCATACATGACGCCATAGACTCGAAGCGCATCATGAGCTTTGTGGTCATTGCTCTTATTCCTGCGTTGTTGATGGGAATGTACAACATTGGTTTTCAAAACTATAAATCCGCCGGCGTTGAAGCAACATTTTTTGAAATGTTTTTCTACGGCCTTATCGTTACACTTCCTAAAATCATTGTGAGTTATGGTGTCGGGCTTGGCATTGAATTTGTGGTAGCTCAGTGGAAGAAAGAAGAAATTCAAGAAGGTTTTCTCGTTTCCGGAATATTGATCCCCATGATCGTACCCGTTGGTACGCCTCTTTGGATGATCGGTGTTGCTGTGGCTTTTGCCGTGATTTTTGCCAAAGAGATCTACGGCGGAACGGGAATGAACATTTTCAATCCGGCATTGGTGGCTCGTGCTTTTCTCTTTTTTGCTTGGCCGACCAAAATGAGTGGTGACAGTGTTTGGGTCAGCACAGAATCTTGGTTCGGATTGGGCAGACAACTGGCCGACGGATATACCGCAGCAACTCCTCTCGGACAGGCTGCCAACGGACAACTTATAGAAGCCTCAATGACAGATATGGTGACAGGTCTTATTCCGGGATCTATCGGAGAAACCTCTGTCATCGCAATAGCCATCGGGGCAGCTGTTTTGCTGTGGACTCGTATTGCTTCGTGGAAGATCATGCTCAGTGTTTTTGCCGGAGGAGCACTTGTCGCCGCACTTTTTGATGCTTTCGGAGCTGCCGAAAATGTTTCTGCACATTTGGGAGTTTGTCAGCATCTCTTTTTGGGAGGTTTTACTTTCGGAGCCGTTTTCATGGCGACCGACCCTGTGACTTCGGCACGAACGGAAAAGGGAAAATTCGTTTATGGATTTCTCATCGGAGCCTTGGCCATCACGATTCGTGTGCTTAATCCCGGCTACCCCGAAGGAATGATGCTTGCCATTTTATTTATGAACATGTTTGCTCCTTTGATTGACTATTGCTATGTTCAAAGTAATATTAACAAGCGTGCCAAACGCATGAAACAAGAATAACGCCGAGCCATGAAATTCAATACCAACAGCAACGCTTATACGATTGTTTACGCTTCGATAATGGTTATTATCGTCGCGTTTCTCCTCGCTTTCATCTCTTCTGTCTTAAAATCTACGCAAGAGGCCAATGTCGCCAACGACAAAAGAAGTCAGATCCTTGCAGCATTGAACTTGCGCGACGTGGAGAATGTGGAACAGAAATACAACGAAACTATCTTGAAAGCCCTTGTGGTCAATGTCGAAGGCGAAGTGATCGATTCGGTCGGCGGTTTCGACGTGGAAAGCAAAATGATCACGGCCAAGAATGATCATGACAAAAAACTTCCCCTCTATGTCGCGAAAGTTGGAGCAGATACGTTGTATGTCGTTCCTCTCTTCGGACGCGGTTTGTGGGGAGGGATCTCCGGATACTTGGCTTTGAAAAAAGACCTCAACACGGTCTATGGCTGCAATTATACGCATGAAAGTGAAACGGCCGGTTTGGGTGCACGTATTGTGGAGTTGGAATTTCAACAAAAATTCACAGACAAGCAGGCACATGCCGACACCGCTTTCACAGCTGTCGCGCTTGGCATGAAGAAAAAAGTGGAAAATCCGAAAACAGAGGTGGATATGATCACGGGAGCTACGCTCACTTGTGACGGAATGGATGCAATGTTTAAAACCAGCCTTTCCCCTTATAAGAAATATTTTATCGCTAATCATAAATAAAAAGGAGACCTATCGTTATGAGTCTTTTTTCAAAAAGAAACAAAGAGGTACTGACCGCTCCTCTGAATCTTGACAACCCCGTGGTCAGCCAAGTGTTGGGAATATGTTCTGCTCTTGCTGTCACTTCTCAACTGGAACCTTCCATTGTAATGGGGCTTTCGGTGACGGTTATCACGGCCTTTGCCAATGTCATCATATCCCTCCTGCGCAACACGATCCCCTCACGCATTCGCATCATCATCCAATTGGTGGTCGTGGCTACTCTTGTTACCATCGTGAGTCAAATGCTCAAAGCCTATGCTTATGACGTAAGTGTTCAACTTTCTGTTTATGTCGGGTTGATCATTTCCAATTGTATTCTCATGGGACGCCTTGAAGCATTCGCCATGATGAATGGCCCTTGGGAATCGTTTCTTGATGGCATCGGCAGTGGCTTGGGTTATGCTTGGGTGCTGGTCGTTGTCGGATTTGTACGCGAACTTCTGGGGGCGGCGTCGTTGCTCGGCCACGAAATCCCATTTATTTCAGAAAGTGATTTCTTCCACAACGGTATGATGACTATGCCGGCTATGGCACTCATCATCTGCGGTTGTGTGATTTGGGCACATCGTGCCTACAACGATCGTGAGAAAAAATAATCATACCCAACTTAAACAAATACAAATCTATGGAACATTTGCTTAGTCTTTTCGTCCGCTCTATTTTTGTGGACAATATGATTTTCGCGTTCTTCTTGGGTATGTGCTCTTATCTTGCCGTATCCAAAACCGTGAAAACAGCTTTCGGCCTTGGAGTGGCAGTTGTGTTCGTGCTCGTGGTTACTGTGCCGATTAACTATTTACTGCAAACTCGCGTGTTGGGCCCCAACTGTTTAATTGATGGAGTAGATTTGAGTTTTTTGTCCTTCATCCTTTTTATTGCAGTCATAGCGGGCATCGTGCAACTGGTTGAGATGGTGGTGGAGCGTTTTTCCCCCTCACTCTATGCGGCATTGGGAATTTTCTTGCCGCTGATTGCCGTAAACTGTGCTATCATGGGAGCTTCCCTCTTCATGCAACAGCGTATCCAAATGGATCCGGCTACTTCCTCCCAAGCCATAAGTGACATAACCGACGCTTTTGTCTATGCCTTGGGGTCGGGCATCGGTTGGCTGATGGCCATCGTTGCTTTGGCCGCCATTCGGGAAAAAATGGCATATACCAATGTGCCCAAATCGCTTCAAGGGCTGGGTATCACGTTCATCACAGTAGGGCTTATGGCCATGGCTTTCATGTGCTTCTCCGGTCTAAACCTTTAATCGCAATTACTAATAAACATGGATACAAGTCTAATTCTTGCCAGCATTGGTGTGTTTTTCATCATCATCATTGTGTTGGTGATCATACTCCTCGTAGCCAAGCAATATTTGTCTCCTTCCGGTAAGGTAAAACTCACCATCAACGGAAAGGACACTCTTGAAGTCGAACAAGGTAGCAGTCTGCTTACCACGCTTTCCGATGCCGGAATTTATCTGCCTTCTGCATGCGGAGGAAAAGGCTCTTGCGGTCAATGCAAATGTCAAATCCCCGATGGAGGAGGTGAGATCCTCGATTCGGAAAAAGGGTGGTTCAGCCGCAAAGAAGTAAAAGAAAATTGGCGTCTCGGCTGTCAGGCAAAAGTGAAAGGCGATATGCAAATCAAGGTCGATGACTCCGTCATGGGCGTCAAAGAATGGGAGTGTACCGTAATCGGCAATCGCAATGTAGCAACTTTCATCAAAGAATATAAAGTGCAATTGCCTCCTGGGGAGCATATGGACTTCGAACCGGGATCTTATGCCCAAATCAGCATTCCGCCTTTTGAAATAGATTTTGACAAGGATTTCGACAAAGAACTGATCGGAGAACTTTATTTGCCGGCATGGAAGAATTTCGGTCTTTTTGACTTGAAATGCGTCAATACGGAAGCTACCGTACGTGCTTATTCTATGGCAAACTATCCCGATGAAGGTGATATTATTACTCTGACCGTACGTATCGCAACCCCTCCTTTCAAACCCAAAGAAGAAGGCGATGGATTTATGGAGGTGAATCCGGGTATAGCGTCGTCTTATATCTTCAGCCTCAAACCCGGCGATAAAGTGACGATGAGTGGACCTTATGGAGATTTTCACCCTCGTTACAATTCTAAGCGGGAAATGATTTGGGTCGGTGGTGGTGCCGGTATGGCACCTCTTCGTGCACAAATCATGCACTTGCTGAAAACAAAAAATATTCGCGATCGAGAGATGCACTATTTCTATGGAGCTCGTGCCATAGATGAAGTCTTTTTCATGGAAGATTTCTTGCAATTGGAGAAAGAATTTCCCAATTTTCATTTCCATTTGGCACTCGACCGGCCGGATCCGAAAGCCGATGCGCTCGGAGTGAAATACACCCCCGGATTTATCGCGCCTGTGCTCGGTGACACCTATTTGAAATCTCATGAAGCTCCGGAAGATATTGAATATTATCTTTGTGGTCCTCCCATGATGTCGAAAACTGTGCTTGACTTACTCCATTCTCTTGGAGTGGAAGACGATATGATTTCTTTTGATGACTTTGGTTGATCTATTCTCAAATCTTCATAAAAAGCTCGAATCACGCAACGGCATGGTTCGAGCTTTTATCTTGCTTTCAATTTATAGCGATACTGTCCCCCAAAAGTGTGTAAGCTCCAAATCCTTAAACTAGTGGTGAAATAAGGTAATGTCCGAAAAAGTGTGTAAGATTCTCCTCCCCCTCCCCCGCTTGGGGTACCCCAAGCGGGGGAGGAA
This sequence comes from Alloprevotella sp. OH1205_COT-284, assembly GCF_003859795.1. Classification (GTDB taxonomy): domain Bacteria; phylum Bacteroidota; class Bacteroidia; order Bacteroidales; family Bacteroidaceae; genus Alloprevotella. The sequence goes on from NZ_RQYI01000031.1 coordinate 27,472, forward strand.
ATTTGTGGTGTCGATTTTATGATTATCGTTTTATCTTATCGTCCATCCTCTGAAATAG
>NZ_RQYI01000032.1 GCF_003859795.1 Alloprevotella sp. OH1205_COT-284
TGCCTTTGCCCCTTCTCGCCCCCTCTCCTACGATGAACTTGTTTTTATCTACATTGTCTACACTGATCCTGCAAACAGCTGTTTCACTGACGGATACGAATGTAGACAAACGCTTTTTTCGTCTACAAAACCTACACGTTGTCTACATGCCGATGTTCGCGACAAACGGAGAGCAGCGATAAGCTCCCCAAAAACAATGAAGAAAGATGTAAACAACCTACATCGAAGAAAGTCTGATAATCAATGGTTTGCAACAAGAGAGATGTAGACAACTTTTCGTTGCATACATTTCTATCTCCCTGAAATGCAACGAAATAGCACAAGGAGTGTAGGAATGTAGAGAAAAAACAAAAAAAGACAAGAAAGGAGAGGGGGGCGAAGCGGAAGAAACGCCTCCGAGAGAGAGGTAGGGCGACGGTGCGGATAGGGGGAAGAAAAAGGAAAAATGTTTTTTCAGATGATGCCGCCGAGGTTTTGGGCTCGTGTCGTAAGTATTCAAAAAAAGGTAAGAGATAGAATTTTCTAAGTCTTACCTATTTTTTTCTGCGCCTTACCTAAATTTTTCCGCGACTGACATCAGTTTTCCGGTCACATCGCAAAGCATACTCCGCCTATCGGAAGTCGGGACGGAAGAAGAGGGGGATACTCCACCCCAAAAACTCGGCCTCGTCACGGACAACCGGAAATCTGTTTTCCGGAAATGCCCGGACACATTGTGCCGGTCGTGCAAACGTGCCGAACGGAGAAGACGAAGAAAGCAGCATCGGAAGAGTTTTGGTCGGGAAACTTTGAAGTATGAGGCGAAATGGGGCGAATAGACACAGATGCGAAACAGACCGCTTCAACTGCCTTTTGAGGCGTCGGAGCGGTCTATTGCCGTTTTCAATTGATAGAGAGCGATGAAGTCAAATCGGCCTAAAATTCTTGCCAGCTTTTGATTTCAAGGTCTTCTATTTTTGTGGTGGTAAAGGCGTAAATAAATGCGGAGGCCAAACGCGCGTTGGTGATCAACGGAATATTGAGGTCTACCGCTGCACGGCGGATTTTGTAGCCGTTGGTCAGCTCTCCGGTCGAGAAATTTTTGTGTACATTGACCACCATGTCGATTTGCTTGCCGTGCAAGAGATCGAGGGCTTTCGGCAAGGAGGCTTCTTCACTGCCGGGGGTGATTTCTTCTGCCTCGCTCGGCCACAGCACTCGTTGGGAGGCGATGCCGTTTTCGGTCAAATAGCGCGCCGTTCCTGCGGTGGCAAAAAGTCGGAAACCATGTTCGGTCAATCGGCGTGCCGCATCGAGCATATCGGCCTTTTGCTTTCCGTTTCCGGTGGAAAGAAGGATGTTCTTTTTCGGAATGCGGAGGCCGACGGACAACATGCTTTTCAACAATGCCGAGTTGGCGTTTTCGCCGAGGCAGCCCACCTCGCCTGTCGAAGCCATGTCTACTCCGAGTACGGGGTCGGCTTTTTGCAGACGGTTGAAAGAGAATTGCGAGGCTTTGATACCGACGTAATCGAGGTCGAAGAGCGATTTCGAAGGTTTCTCCACGGGGAGGCCGAGCATGATGCGCGTTGCCAACTCGATAAAGTTTATTTTCAAAACTTTGCTCACAAACGGGAAGGAGCGAGAAGCGCGCAAATTGCACTCGATGACTTTGATGTCGTTTTCGCGTGCCAGAAACTGGATGTTGAAGGGGCCCGATATGTTCAGTTCTTTGGCGATTTGCTTGGAAATCTTCTTGATGCGTCGTGCCGTTTCGACATAGAGTTTTTGGGGCGGAAAGAGAATGGTGGCATCTCCGGAATGGACGCCGGCAAACTCAACGTGTTCGGATATGGCGTAGGCAATGATTTCTCCGTCTTTGGCCACGGCGTCCATTTCGACTTCTTTTGCGTTTTGCAGGAATTGCGACACCACGACGGGGTGCTTTTTGCTCACGTTGGCGGCCATCGTGAGGAAACGTTCGAGGTCTTCTTGGTTGTGACACACATTCATTGCGGCTCCCGAAAGCACATAGGACGGGCGCACCAAGACGGGGAAGCCTACTTCTTTGATGAAGTCGTTGATGTCTTCCATTGAGGTGAGTGCGCTCCATGCCGGTTGGTCTACGCCGATGCGTCCCAACATGGCCGAAAACTTCTCGCGGTCTTCGGCGTTGTCGATGTATTTGGCTTGCGTGCCGAGAATGGGGATGCGTTGTTCGTCGAGGCGCAATGCGAGGTTGTTGGGGATTTGTCCTCCGGTGCTCACCACTACGCCATAGGGCATTTCGAGATCGAGGATGTCTAACACGCGCTCGAAAGTGAGTTCGTCGAAATACAAACGGTCGCACATATCGTAGTCCGTCGATACGGTTTCGGGGTTGTAGTTGATCATGACCGAACGATAGCCCTCTTTTCGTATCGTGTTGAGTGCTTGCACTCCGCACCAGTCAAACTCGACGGACGATCCGATGCGGTAGGCTCCCGATCCCAACACGACCACGGAGTGTTTGTCGTTTTCGAAGCGGATGTCGTGTGCCACTCCTCCGTATGTGAGATACAGATAGTTGGTTTGTGCCGGATATTCGGCCGCGAGCGTATCTATTTGCTTCACATAAGGCACGATACCGATGCGTTTGCGCAGTTCTCGCACGATGAGTTGTGCCTTTTCCATTTCCGTGTCTTTCTCCATGCCGAGGGCACGCGCTATTTGGAAGTCCGTGAAGCCTTGGCGTTTGGCCTTGGCCAAGAGTTCGTGGTCGAGCACGTTGATGTTGCCACAGTTTCGCAGTTGGCGATCGGTGTTGAAGATGTTGAGAAGTTTGTCGAGAAACCAGCGGTCGATTTTGGTGAGTTCGTGTATTCGTTCGACGGTGTAGCCTTGTTCAAAAGCCTTTTCAATGACAAAGATGCGTTTGTCGGTCGGTGCTTTGAGGGCGGTGTCCACGTCGTCGATGGTCAGCTCTTTGTTGCCGACGAAACCGTGCATGCCTTGTCCGATCATGCGCAGTCCTTTCTGGATCACCTCTTCAAACGTGCGTCCGATGGCCATCACCTCTCCCACCGACTTCATCGAGCTGCCCAATTCGCGATCCACGCCTCTGAACTTGCCCAAATCCCAACGGGGGATTTTGCACACCACATAGTCCAATGCCGGTTCGAAGAAAGCGGAAGTCGTTTTGGTGACGGAGTTTTTCAGGTCGAAAAGTCCGTAGCCCAATCCGAGTTTTGCGGCGACGAAAGCCAGCGGATAACCCGTGGCTTTGGAGGCCAAGGCCGAGCTTCGGCTCAGGCGTGCGTTCACTTCGATCACACGATAATCTTCGCTTTCGGGATCGAAAGCATATTGCACGTTGCATTCTCCGACGATGCCGATGTGTCTGACGATTCTGATGGCCAATTCGCGGAGTTTGTGAAACTCGCTGTTGGTGAGCGTTTGCGAAGGGGCGATGACAATCGACTCTCCGGTATGAATGCCGAGAGGGTCGAAGTTTTCCATGTTGCAGACGGTGATGCAGTTGTCAAACCGGTCGCGGACAACCTCGTACTCTATCTCTTTCCAGCCTTTCAAGCTCTTTTCCACCAACACCTGCGGCGAGAAAGAGAACGCCTTCTCGGCCAGTTTGTTGAGTTCTTCTTCGTTGTCGCAAAATCCCGATCCGAGTCCTCCGAGGGCATAGGCCGCACGAATGATCACGGGATAGCCCAATGTTTTGGCGGCTCGGCGAGCGTCTTCGATGTTGTCAACGGCCTCGCTCTTAATGGTTTTGACGTCTATTTCGTCGAGTTTCCTGACAAAGAGCTCGCGGTCTTCGGTGTCCATGATGGCCTGCACGGGCGTGCCGAGCACTTCGAGGTTGTATTTTTTCAACACTCCCTCCTTATACAACTCCACTCCGCAGTTCAAAGCCGTTTGTCCGCCGAAAGCCAGCATGATGCCCTGTGGCCTTTCTTTTTCGATCACACGCTCGATGAAAAACGGCGTTACGGGCAGAAAATAGATTTTATCGGCCACGCCCTCCGAAGTTTGCACCGTGGCGATATTGGGGTTGATCAGGATCGTTTCGATACCCTCCTCCTTCAATGCTTTCAAAGCCTGACTTCCTGAGTAATCGAATTCTCCGGCTTCGCCGATTTTGAGTGCGCCCGATCCGAGGAGCAATACTTTTTTGATCTTTTGGTCAATCATGTGTCGATTTATTTGAGGAGGTTTACGAAATCGTCGAAAAGAAATTCTGTTTCCACCGGCCCACTGCAAGCCTCGGGGTGGAATTGCGCGGAATACCACGGGTTTGTCTTGTGGCGTATGCCTTCATTCGAGCCGTCGTTCATATTGACGAAATAAGCCTCCCAGCCTTCGGGGAGCGTTTCGGTCTTAACGGCATAACCGTGGTTTTGAGAGGTGACGAAACAGCGATTTGTTCCGACCATTCTCACCGGTTGGTTGTGTGACCGGTGTCCGTATTTCAGTTTGTAGGTCGAAGCTCCTGCCGCTTTTGCGAGCAGTTGGTTGCCCATGCAGATGCCCATGCAGGGGCGCACTTTCGGAGCAGACAGAAACTTTCGGATGTTGTCAATGGTTTTCACGCAGGTATCGGGGTTTCCGGGGCCGTTGGCCAAAAACAATCCGTCGAACTCCAACTCGTTGAAATCGTAATCCCACGGCACGCGAGTGACTTCCACGCCGCGTTCGATCAAACAGCGGATGATGTTGTTTTTCACCCCGCAATCCACCAACACCACCTTTTTGGGCGAGCTTTCGCCGTTGGGGGCGTAGCGAATGATTTCTTTGCAACTCACCTCGGCCACGAAGTTCACTCCTTCATATTGCGCTTCGGGAATGTTGTCGGGCTCGTCGTCAAAGATGATTTTTCCCATCATCACGCCATGCTCGCGGAGCACCTTGGTCAGTTCCCGGGTGTCGATGCCCGTTATGCCCGGCACTTTCTCGCGTTTCAACCATTCCGAGAGGCTTTCGGCCGCATTCCAGTGGGAGTAATTTTCGCTGTAATCGCTCACGATGACGGCGCGTGCATGGATCTTTTCGCTTTCCATGAAGGCGGCCAGTCCGTTGGGCTCTATCGTGAAAGCCGGCGCACCATAGTTGCCGACAAGCGGAAAGGTGAGCACCATAAGCTGGCCGGCATAGGAGGGGTCGGTCAGGCTTTCGGGATAGCCCGTCATGGCAGTGTTGAAAACGACTTCGCCGGCAACAGGAGCCTCATAGCCAAAAGAGGTGCCATGAAAGCGCGTACCGTCGCTAAGCAGGAGAGTGACTTTTCGCATGATAGTTGGGTATGTGATAATAGAGTTTATTGCTGTTCCATAAATCGGACAAAAGCGGCATTGACACATTTGTTGCCGCCGGGAGTGGGATAGTTTCCGCTGAAATACCAATCGCCCGGTGCCGTCGGGCAGGCCTTGTGCAGTCCTTCAAGACTGAGATAAACGAAGTGTATTTCCGTTTCGACGCCTTCGGGACGCAAAAGTTCCACCATTTTTCGGTTGATTTCTTCTACGCCGAAAGGCCGATAGAGCTCGGGAATGTAATTGACGACTTCCTCTTTGGGCAAATCCTCTTGCGCCTTGCAGCGGCGATAGAGGTCTTCGAGCCGGCCGTAGGTGCCGCGTTCTTTGTGAAGCTCCACGGCGGCTCGAAAGGCGATGAACTCGTCCATGTTGGTCATGTCGATGCCGTAGTAGTCGGGATAGCGCACCTGCGGCGAACTGCTCACGATGATGATGCGTTTGGGGTGCAGGCGGTTCATGATGCGCAAGATGCTTTCGCGCAACGTCGTCCCCCTCACGATGCTGTCGTCGATGATGACAAGGTTGTCTTTGCCGGGAGTCAGACTGCCGTAGGTGATGTCATAAACGTGTGCGGCCAAATCTTTGCGCGAATTTCCCTCGGCAATGAATGTGCGCATCTTGATGTCTTTCCACGCCACCTTTTCCGTGCGTATTCGCCGCGAGAGAATTTCCGAAATGCGATCGTTCAGTTCGGCTTTCGTGGAAGGTTGTCCGTGGGTGAAGTGGTTGCGCGTGATGTCGATGATGTCTTCGGTCTTTTTCCGATTGAGATATTCGTCAAGACCTTGTATCATGCCATAGTACGCGGTTTCTGCCGTGTTGGGAATATAGGAAAAGACAGTGTTGTCCAATTCGTGATTGACGGCTTTCAAAATCGCCGGCACGAGTTGTCGCCCCATTTCTTTCCGCTCCCGATAGATGTCCGCATCCGATCCCCGGCTAAAATAAACCCGCTCAAAAGAGCAGGCGGCATAAGTCTGCGGAGCAAGGATTTGCTCTGTGCGCAGTTTTCCGTTTTTGTCGATAATGATGGCCTGACCGGGAAGCAATTCGCGAATGCTTCCGACTTCGAGGTCGAAAGTGGTTTGAATGACGGGACGCTCGCTGGCCAACGCGAAGATTTCGTCGTCTTTATACCAAAAGGCCGGCCGTATGCCCCAAGGGTCGCGCAAGGCGAAACTCTCGCCGCTTCCCGTGATGCCGCACAACACATATCCGCCATCCCAAATAGAGGCAGCTTCCCGCAACATGTTAGCCACGTCGATGTGATCTTCTATGTATCGCGTGATCTCACAGTCTTGCAATCCTCTTTGCGTGGCCTCTTCAAAGCAGCGTTCGGCCTCTCGGTCGAGCCGGTGTCCGAGCTGTTCCAACAACAGATAAGTGTCGCTCAACATACGCGGATGCTGCCCTTTCACGGCGATGTTGTCGAAAACCTCCTGCACATTCGTCAAGTTGAAATTGGCACAAATACAGAGGTTTTTGGCGCGCCAATTGTTGCGGCGCAGAAACGGATGGACATACGAAAGGCCACTCTTGCCGGTAGTGGAATACCGGAGGTGGCCCATATAAATCTCTCCTGCAAAAGGAATTTTCTTGCCGGCGAAATCAACGTCAGCAAGCTCTTGTTGAGTATAATTGGCTATATCGGAATGAACAGACGAAAATATCTCCTGAATGGCAGCAGTGCCTTCGGCACGTTTTCGAAAGAAGAACTCATCTCCGGGAACAGCTTCCGACTTAAACGCCGCCAATCCCGCAGCCTCCTGTCCTCGGTTGTGCTGCTTTTCCATCATGAGATAGAGTTTGTTGAGCCCATATTTCCAAGTGCCGTGCTTCTCCTGATAGTGGCTCAGAGGACGGAGAAGTCTGATCAATGCCACTCCACACTCGTGTTTAAGCTGTTCCATAGCCAATGATGTTTCTGTTTCGTGTGCAAAGATAGTGCTTTTTTTTCACTCTTCGATCATCTTATGTTGAGTTTTGTTGTACTGTTTTTTGTTGTTTTATATATGGCCGAAATGCTCCGACTCATGTTTAATTGGCAGAACAAATCATCCATTTCAAATTAAAGCCCCCAATTCGGGATAAGGTTCTTGTAAAATAATTCCGTTTGTATTGACACGTGTAAAACGATTGACCTCACGGAAGTAGTAAAAACAACAACCGCGTCGATTTTGAAACGAATTTCGACGCGGTTGCCAGATATTCTACATTTAGTTATACCTCAATTCATGCCGAGTGCTTCGGCCACTCCCTTTCCATAGGCAGGATCGGCCTTTCGACAATGTTCTATGTGGCGGCGTTTGATCTCGTCGGGGCAGTCTCTCATAGCTCTTGCGGTGTTTTCAAAGAGAGTTTGTTGCCGGTCGGGCGACATAAGTCGGAAAAGATCTCCTGCTTGCGAGAAGTAGTCATCGTCGTCTTCACGAAAATCCCACTGATAGGCTGCACCGTCGAGTTCGAGCGGTGGTTCTTTATATTCGGGTTGATCGGAAAAGCGTCCGTAGCCGTTAGGAATATAGCTCGGCAAGCTGCCTTGATTGCCATCAATGCGCATGGCACCATCGCGATGATAAAGATGAGCAAACGGACATCGGCTGCTATTGACCGGAATCTGATAGTGATTTACTCCGAGGCGATAGCGTTGAGCATCGCCATAGGCGTAAAGCCTTCCTTGGAGCATGCGGTCGGGAGAGTAGGAGATGCCGGGCACGACGTTGGCCGGATTGAAAGCGGCTTGTTCGACATCGGCAAAATAGTTGTCGGGATTACGATTGAGTTCAAGCACGCCGACCTCAATGAGTGGAAATTCCTTTTGCGACCAAACTTTTGTCAAGTCAAAGGGATTGAAAGGCATGTTTTTGGCCTGCTCTTCGGTCATGACTTGTATCTTCATTGTCCAGCGTGGGAAGTCACCGCGCTCGATGGCCTCATAAAGATCTCTTTGGTGGCTTTCCCTGTCTTTACCGATAATAGCTTCTGCTTCCGCATCGGTAAGGTTTTTGATGCCTTGTTGCGTATGAAGATGGAATTTCACCCATACACGCTTCCCTTCACGATCGATGAGCGAGAAAGTGTGGCTGCCGTAGCCGTGCATGTGACGATAAGAGGCCGGTATGCCACGGTCGCTCATGGTGATGGTGATTTGGTGCAGAGCTTCTGGAAGGAGTGTCCAAAAGTCCCAATTGTTGTGGGCACTGCGCAGGTTTGTGCGCGGATCTCGCTTCACTACGTGATTAAGGTCGGGAAATTTCAACGGATCACGCAAGAAAAATACAGGAGTGTTGTTGCCAACGAGATCCCAATTACCCTCTTCGGTATAGAACTTGATGGCAAATCCGCGAATGTCGCGTTCAGCATCGGCTGCTCCACGCTCTCCGGCAACAGTGGAGAAGCGCACGAACACTTCGGTTTCCTTTCCGATGCCATTGAAGAGAGCTGCACGAGTATAGGCGGTGATGTCGTGAGTGACGGTAAACTTACCGAAAGCTCCCGAACCTTTGGCGTGCATGCGGCGTTCGGGGATGACTTCCCGATTAAAATGAGAAAGTTTTTCCAAAAACCATGCGTCTTGCAACAGCATGGGGCCACGTCGGCCGGCAGTGGCCACGTTGTTGTCGTCAGCCACAGGAGCACCGGAGGCACTCGTCATTTTTTTGTTTTCCATAAGAATGTGGTTTATCAGTGAAAAAAGAATTATACGTTGTTGAGAAAACGATCTATCTCTTGTTTATCTTCAAAAGTAAGTCGCCCGGTTTTTGAGGCAATTGTGTGGCGGCAAGGCCGTTTGAGATCAAGATGTCTCATCATGTTGCGAAACATCGAACCGATTCGGAATTGATAGGTGGAGAAGAGGAATGTTTGCACCACAAGAGGACGAGGGAGACGGTGGGCGAATTCCTTCCAAACACGATGTGGATGTTGATGAACGACAAACCAACCGGAAGTCCAACACCCCAAAAACAAATAATCGCAATCCTCGATTTTAGAGGATTCGTAGTCGCCGGAGGCCATGAGCTTCACGTTCATGCCTTTTGTCCATAAATACATGGCAATGTCGCGAGCGTAGGAAGCTGTTTTTCCTCTTTTGCTGTGGTATACCACCAATGCTGTTTTTTCTTTCATTAAGCTATAGATATGTCCGAAAGTCGAGAAGACGGCCAAGCCGATACTCCTTTATGAATTCTGATAATTTAAGAGTATTGTCATGAGATATACCCTTTTGCGAGCAAAGATAGGAAAAATGCTGTGAAGAATAGGTTACTTTTATTATTGATTTTTTCTATATTCGAATAGAAGTTTTTATTTTTCATTCATGATGTAAATTTTAATGTAAGTTGTTCAAATGGACGGATCTATCTTCTGCGAAATTGTAAACAACTATATATGAAATAGTTTAAATTAAATAGGATATGCAAGCGATCTGTTGTAACCCTTTGTTTGGTGATGGAAAAAGTCATCATGCTCTTGCGATTGAAGTTGTTTGCCGATCTGTCCGGAAGCAGAGCAAAGGGATGAAACGACGAGTCGCGGCTTCTTGTTTCGGCGGAAAGGAAGGCGGCATTTTCTCCTTATATTCCTTTGCACATTGGAGGGTTTGCCGTATTTTTGCAAATATATTATGACATTCAGAGAATTTTTCAGCAAATTGACCGCTCCCGTTCTTTGGGGAAATCTTTTGGCAATGGTGATCATCCTTGCCCTTTTGATTGTGGGCTTGTTTGTTTTTCTCGACCACTACACGCACCATGGGCAAACGCTCACCGTGCCCGATGTGAGAGGACAACGCTGCGAGGTGGCCATACGCAAACTCGAAGCCCTCGGCATGCGTGTCGAGGTGAGTGACACCGGTTACAACACAAGGCTTGCGGCCGATGTCATTTTGGATCAAAACCTCCACCCCGGAACGGAGGTGAAGCTCAATCGGCTCATACAGCTCGTGGTCAATGCCTCAACCGCACGAAAAATAGCGTTGCCCGACATTGCCGACAACTGCTCTTATCGAGAAGCCCAAATCCGCTTGGAGAGCATCGGCTTTAAGCTGGCACCCGTCAAACGCATCTATGGCGACAAAGACTGGGTGTATCGCGTAGAGGTGTTGGGACGAGAGGTACACAAAGGCGACAGACTGAGCATAGAGCTGCCCCTCACACTTGTTGTGGGAGACGGGGAAAGGGAGGAGGAGTTCAACGGAAACGACTCGCTCGACAACCTCTATTTCCATAACGACACGCTGAACCAAGTGATTATAGACTGATTGCAAATGATCCCGACAGATACGGAATATACCGACTCCTTGCTTCCCGACGACAAAACCTCGACGATGTGGGACGATGATGCCGACGATGTGTCGGAAGTGGAGATGATCTCACCGCCCGTTGCGGAGCAGACACCCACTGCCGACGGCCTCTATGAGCATTATCGAGTTGTGGCGGACAAAGGCCAGCAGTTGTTGCGTGTGGATAAGTTTCTGATCAACCTTATGCACGACACCTCGCGCAACCGCATACAAGCCGCTGCAGAAGCCGGTTTCATACATGCCAACGGAAAGGCAGTGAAAAGCAACTACCGCGTCAAACCCGGCGATGTCATCACGCTCATGCTCAACCGTCCCCGGTTTGACAGCTCTATCAAGCCCGAAAAAATTCCGCTCGACATTGTTTTTGAAGACTCGCAAGTGTTGGTCGTCAACAAGCCTGCCGGATTGGTCGTGCATCCGGGATGCGGCAATTACAGCGGTACACTCGTCAATGCCGTGGCATGGCATCTGCGCGATGATCCTCGCTACGACCCCAACGACCCGACGGTGGGGCTCGTACACCGCATTGACAAAGACACGAGCGGTCTGCTGGTGGTGGCCAAAACAGCCGAAGCCAAGACCAAGCTGTGTGCCCAGTTTTTCAATAAAACCACTCGCCGACGTTATCACGCATTGGTGTGGGGAAATCTGCAAGACGATGCCGGACGCATAGAGGGCAACATCGCCCGACACCCGCGCGACCGCATGCAAATGGCCGTGTTTCCGCCCGATGGCGAAGTGGGCAAGCCTGCCGTGACACACTATCGGGTGTTGGAAAGATTCGGCTACGTCACGCTCGTGGAGTGTGTGCTCGAAACAGGACGTACGCACCAGATCAGAGCACACATGAAACATCTCGGACATCCGCTATTTGCCGACGAACGATATGGCGGCGACCAAATATTATGGGGTACACGAAGCAGCACTTACAACAGCTTCATACGCAACTGCATGACGCTCTGCCCCAGACAGGCTTTGCATGCCAAGACATTGGGCTTCAAGCATCCGCTCACCGATGAAGAAATGGATTTCGACAGCCTTGTGGCCGACGATATGCAGGCACTCATCAATAAATGGCGCACTTATCTGGCAGGTTTGAAAGTCTGAAACGTCAAAGAGTAAGATTTATCACGTTTTTTTTGAATAAAAGCATCTGTCAAGCCATCTGTTTGACGAGAGATCAACGATATGAAAAAGCACATAGCCATCATCGCCGGAGGCGACTCCTCCGAACACGAAGTTTCGCTGCGCAGCGCAGCAGGCATACTTTCCTTCATGGACAGCGACAAATACGATTGTCGCATTGTGGAGCAACGCGGCCGCAACATGCACGTCAGAGTGGGAGAAGAGCGGTGTCCGATCGATCTGAACGACTTTTCCTACGAATTCGACGGAGCGCGCCATACTTTTGACTTTGCCTACATCACCATTCACGGAACACCCGGCGAAAACGGCATCTTGCAAGGTTATTTCGACTTGATCGGTCTGCCCTACAACACAAGCTGTGTGTTAGTCGAAGCATTGACTTTCAACAAATTCGCACTCAACAGCTATTTGCGTGCCTTTCCGGAGGTAAGCGTGGCCGACAGCATCGTCGTTCGCCGCGGCATGGCGTTGCCCTCTGCCGAAGAAATCGCGGCTCGCTTGGGATTGCCTTGTTTCGTCAAGCCCAATGCCGGCGGCAGTTCGTTTGGTGTGACCAAGGTGAAAGAACTCGAACAACTCGTGCCTGCCATAGACCGCGCCATGAACGAAAGCGACGAAGTAATGATCGAACAACTCTTGGAGGGCACAGAAATCACCTGCGGCTGCTACCGACGTTTCAATGGAGAAATCGTGACCTTTCCCATTACCGAAGTTGTGGTGAAAGGTGTGGAGTTTTTTGACTACGAGGCGAAATACGAAGGCAAAAGCGACGAAATCACACCGGCACGCATCGCTCACGAAACCGCCACCCGCGTCAGGGCGCTCACACGCCGCATTTACCAACAAATGGACTGCTACGGCATCATCCGCATCGACTACATCCTCTCCGGAGAACGTGGCAATGAGCAAATCAATCTATTGGAAATCAACACTACACCGGGCATGACACCGGCCTCGTTCATACCGCAGCAGGTGCGTGCCTCCGAGTTTAACATCGCCACCGTGCTCTCCGAAATCATCGAAGGAAAACTTTCGCAACCTCACACCGATTCCACGACATGAAAATACCCGCCGAATTTGACGACATCCGCCCCGTTGCCGACCACGAAATCCGTGAAAATTTCGAGGCTCTTCTCCGCGACCGTCTTTTCATGCAGGTGATGCGCGGCTTTGTGCCGTGGTTGCCCAAAGGATGGATACGCGGTTTCTTTCGCCTCACGTCGTGGGGAGTGAACAGTGCATTGGGTTTCCAAAAACGCTATATGCTGCGGATCATGCATTTGCTTATCCGCAAAACAACCCGACAACTCACATTCGACTGTGAAGCATTGCCGGAGAAGCGCGCCGGATACTCTTTTTTGTCCAACCACCGCGACATCGTGCTCGACTCCGCAATGCTCGACGTGTTGCTCATTGACGCCAAGTTTCCGAACACGGTGCAAATAGCCATTGGCGACAACCTCCTGATTTACCCATGGATCAAACGCCTTGTGCGGATGAACAAAGCATTTATCGTGCACCGTTCACTCAGCCCCAAAGAACTGCTGACATCGAGCCGACTGATGAGCCGATACATGCATTTCGTGATCGGAACGGGAGAAGACAACATTTGGATTGCCCAACGCGAGGGACGCGCCAAAGACAGCAACGACCGCACCCAGCCCTCCGTTTTGAGAATGATGGCAATGGGCAGCGATGCACCACCCACAGAAAGTTTGCGCAACATGCACATCGTGCCGCTGACCATTTCTTACGAATACGACCCTTGCGATTATCTCAAAGCCAAAGAGTTTCAACAAAAACGAGATCAACCGAATTTCAAGAAAACCAAACAAGACGATCTTGACAATATGCGTATCGGCATCTTCGGTAAAAAAGGGCGCGTACACTACCACCTTTCGCCGTGCATCGACACTTGGCTCGACGAATATAAAGACTTGTCGGCCAAAGAGTGTTTTGAGGCTGTGGCCGAACGCATCGACCGAGAAATCCACAAAGGCTATCGGCTCTATCCCGGCAATTACGTGGCCGCAGATCTTTTGGAAGAAAGCGAGCGTTTTGCTGACCGCTATTCCGAAAAGGAGAAGCACACCTTTGAGCAATATTTACAAAATCGCCTCGACCTCATCGAAATCGAGAACAAAGACGAGGCATTCTTGCGCCGGTGTATTCTGACCATGTATGCCAATCCGCTCTACAATCATCTCAAAGCTCATGAATAGCACACATCTTCGGCAGCTTTTCTGCGGAATGCTCGTCTGCTGTGGGCTGCTACTTGCAGCTTGCAACGATGATGACGCGCCGTTTCCGCCTTGGCGATTTGAACTTTGCGAGCTCACCACCGACGCTCGTGGCACGGTGGAGCAAGTGCGTTTCGACGATGGGCGTTCGCTCTCTCCTCTTCAACCGATCTCTGCGCTTCGCCCCGACACTCTCTACCGCGCTTTGGCACTCTACTTGTCGACAACAGACGGAAAAGCCGATTTACGACGCCTTTCCAACGTTGTTTCGCCGATGCCGAAGACTTTTGAAGCCGGCATCCGCACTGCCCCTGTTGAAATCATCACACTTTGGCGCACCAAACGCTACCTCAACCTGCGCATCGGAGTGCCACGCAATGAAGGCAAAAAACACTATTTCGGATTTGCAAACCACGGCATCAAACGCCACGACAATGGACGGCGCTGTTTGCATCTCGAACTCTATCATGAGCGGATCGGAACGGAAGTACACTACTACGAAGAAACTTTTCTCTCTTGTCCGCTCTACCCCTATGCCGACCAACTGACAAGGGGAACGGATTCGGTGGCAATCACCATAAACACCCCGACCGGCCGACAACGTCACGCCATGACGTTTTAGTATTTGCCTATTTTGAAGTGTCGTCAGCCCTTGTGCTGCGACGACACTTTTAACCCCTCTTTCTACTTATGGTTTTCAGAGACATAGACTATGACGACCGCGCCCTTGTACAGCGATACACATTTGGAGCGGAATGCCGAAATTGCGATTTCAATTTCATGAACCTCATGTCGTGGCGTTTTCTTTACGACACGCAACTGACGGTTCATCGCGGCATGCTCGTTTTTCGTTTTCATTTCGATGGCGCCCCGGCTTATCTCCCACCGCTTTGTCCGCCTCCTTATACGTTTGAAGAACATGGCGAAACCTATGCCGCCGTTTTGCTCGACATGGTAGCCGATGCCGAAGCCGTGGGACATCCGTTTCGCATGCTGGGAGCTTGCGAAGGAATGCTCAACCGCTTGCAAAGCGTGTTGCCCGGAAAGTTTCAAGCCACCACCGACAGATCTTTCACCGACTATATTTATCACCGCGATTCGCTCGCCACACTTGCCGGAAAGAAATTGCAATCAAAGCGAAATCACGCCAATCGTTTTGAACGCGAATACCCACACTACGAATACCGACCGCTCACGCCCGATCTCATCCCCGAATGCTGGCGTTTGGAAGAAGAGTGGGCGGCACGACAAGGCGTGAGCAAGGCTCGTCTTGATGCCGACGACGAACAGCACTCCATGCGGCGCGTGTTCAAACATTGGGATGAGTTGGGAGCTATGGGAGGTGTCATTCTTGTCGATGAAAAAGTCGTGGCTTTCACATTCGGCGGTGCAATCAACTACGACACGTTCGACGTTTGCTGCGAAAAGGCCGATACCGAATACGAAGGTGCCTATGCCATTATCAACCGCGAGTTTGTGCGCCGCATCCCGGAACAATATACGCTCATCAATCGCGAAGAAGACCTCGGTCTTGAAGGTCTGCGCCGCGCCAAACTCAGTTATCAACCTGCAATCTTACTTCATAAATACTCCATCACATGCTCCTAAGTCCGGAAGAGATAAAACAGCAAACGCGCGAATTGTGGCGCACTTGCTTTCCCAACGACAGCGAAGATTTTCTTGACATTTATTTTGAAGATCGCTATTCCGACAAAGTCAATGTCACTTATCGTGAAAATGCTCATGTCGTGGCTGCCGCTCAGGTTTTACCGTTTCGTTTCACTTTTGCCGGGAAAAGCATTCCCGTGGCCTATCTGAGCGGCCTCTGCACCGCTCCGTCTCATCGAAAAAAGGGCTATGCCTCAAAACTCATTCGCGACGCTCATCGCAAGATGTTTGACGAGGGGGCTTTGATCAGCTTTCTCATTCCCGGCAACGAGAAACTGCGCCATTGGTATGAGAACGAAAAACATGGTGCCTACTGGACGGCCACTCATCGGCTGACCGTCGAAACTCATCTGCCGGACGACTTCACCCCCGACTCGCGCATCGACGTCGAACCCGAATATGAATGGGGGCGTGAGCTTTGGAATTTCTACAACACTCGCGGCGGGCATCATCTCTATGAGATCAAACAAGACGAAAGCGGCTTTTTCGCCGCCATCGAAGCACATGATCTCGACGGAGGATATGTGATCGTGGCGCGCAAACGGGGAAAGATTGTAGGATTTTGTTTAGCCAAACGAGAAGGAAAGCCTTTGAAAAGCGGCAAACCCTCTCTCAAAAATTTTCGGGCACACATCACCTTCATGCTTGTTTCCGACGAAAGAGTCATGCACCAACTCCGACATCGGGTGCTGACGCTGTTTGAGGTTAAAGAGCTGGTCATCTCGGGAGGATGCCCCTGCAAAGGCTTCAAAAACTCCCAACCCTACGGCATGGCGCGTATCATCAATGTCGAGAAATTTCTCACATTGGTCGGACGTATTTATCCCGGACTGCAACTTCGTGTCGGTGTTCAGAATGATTTCGACATTCCTGAAAACAACGGTTTTTACGAACTCGAAAACGGCCGCCTCACCATCACCGACCGTCAGCCCGACAGCCTCGTCACTCCGGGCGGTTTAGCCGCACTCTTTTTGGGAAGCCAGCCCGTTTTGATGCCAATGCTTCTAAACGAGTAGTCCGCTTGTTTCAACCTCAACGAATAATGGCACGACTACTCCTCTTTTCTCTTTTTTCGGTCTGTTGCACCCTCATTGCCGAGGCGCAACAGGCCGTTGTTTTACCCCAACAATCTCTTTCCCGTTGGAACATCGGTACAGCCCATTTCAGCGGCATCACTCCTTTGGGAAATCATCGTTACGCCCTCGTCAGCGACAAAGAGCCCGAAGACGGATTCTTCGTCGTCCGTATCGAGCAGCACCCGAATACGGGAAAAGTCAGCCATGTCGAGTTAGAAAGTTTCCGAGGCGTTTCGCCAACGGAAAAAGACGGCAAAGGCTACTCTCGACGCGATGCGGAGGGGGTGGCCTTTGTGCCTCAAACGCAAACGCTGTGGATCAGCGGAGAAGGAGATCAGCAAATTTTGGAACATCGACTCGACGGCGGTTTGACAGGACGCAGTTTCCACATTCCAACTCTTTTCCATCTCTCCAACATCGCTCCCAATCGCGGTTTTGAAGCACTGACCTGCGACTCGCCCCGACAACTCTTTTGGCTGACCACCGAAAGCCCGCTGCTTTCGGATTGCTCTTCGCCCGACAGTCTTTTTCAAAATCCCCTATTGCGCTTTCAGTCTTTCGACTTCGCCTTACAGCCCCATTCCCAACACCTATACCCTCTCGATCCTCCTCGTGTCCGCTCCTCCCGTCGTCCTCCCTTACATGGAGTGTCGGCACTCTGTGCTCTGCCCGACGGGCGGCTTGTCGTCATGGAGCGCGAAGTGCTCCTCGCCCGACGATACTTCGGCTCTCTTTGCTCCGTCAAGCTCTATTGTGTAGACCCTCGCCCTACCACGGCAACGGCAACCCACCCGGAAGAAGCACAACAATCAGACAATCGCCTTTTATCCAAAACACTGCTGGCGACATGGACAACGCGTTTCGGTCTTTTTAGAAACTCTTTGGCCAATTACGAAGGAATGTGCCTCGGAATACGATTGCCCGACGGCCGCCAAACCTTGATTTGCATCAACGATTCGCAAGCGGCGTGGGGCAAAGGCCCTTTTCGACTGCACGACTACCTTCGGGTCATTATTCTACCGCCCGATTTTTGAAATCGTTCACAAGTGGACAAAATCCGTTTGAAGAGGTGAAGGGAAATGGCAATGCTCTTTTTCGCAAAATCGCCGAAAACCTACACTACTCCTTGCATATATCTGAATTTCAACAAGATAAAAGTGTATACAGATGAGTTACGATCATACACAGAAAGAAGTTAAGTCCGTGAAGCACAGATAAAAAGGAATGTAGACAAATTTTCCCAAAACCTACACAGCCTACACGAGCTACTTCGGGCATCCGCACGAGTTCCCGATACGGTTGTGTAGGTTGTAATGACGAATGTAGTTGATCGGCCATGTTGTCTACATTCACAACAGTTTATATATCTGCGACTTACAAAGAAAATGCAGACAATGTAGACAAAAAGAAGAAAAACTCCCTGTAAGGGGGCGGAAAGTTGCTTTTTCTTACGAAGAATGACCTCACTTCCTCTTCGACCAGCCCCCATATACTGCAATGCGTCGGGGCGAATCTTACCTAAGGAGTAGATTAAACGGAGTAACGAGTAGAAAATTCTATCTCTGACCTAAATTTCACCACTTCCTACTTGCTTCTCTTTTCGGTGCCTCAGGCTTTCGATCTTTGTCTGAAAAGTCTTTTCCGATTTATGGGCGGCCTTTGCCATCAAGTTCCATGTGCCGACAGACAAGTTCGATGTTCTCGGCAGTGAGTTTTGCAGTGATCTGACAGCACATCAAGGTCAGCCTGATCGGTTTGTGAAAAGAACGCTACCGGACATCGGTAATTTTTGATCAATTCTTTAATCATACCATTTGGCTTTCATGTTAATCTGAGTACAAAATAACAAAGAAATCAAAAGCGTTGATTTTATTCTATTTTGTCAGGATTGGGTCGTGACAGAAGTCTTTCCTTTGACACTTCTTGCACATTTCCCCTCGCCAGACCTTGTCGAACTCCTCCATTGCAGCGTCGACGATGTCGGGATTGTCTGTCAATATACCGGCTTCAAAATTTCTCCTATTCTCAGACTTCATCCCCATACCCGCACCGGTGAGATTTGCACTGCCGATATAAACCTCTTGACAATCAAAAATGATCATCTTGAAATGAACACGCGGACACATGACTCGTTCCAATCTGTCATAGAGCACCGGATATTTGTCAAAGTCCTCTCGATATGCAACACCCGGCTCCTTAGCATGAATGAGCCTTATCTCAACACCTTTGCGGATGAGCAGAGCCAAAAGTTTGAGAAATGGTTGTTTCTCTCCCTTGACTTCGATATAGGCATCTTTGATGTCAGCAGTTCCTATCCACAATGTATGCTTCACGTCCTTACAGTGTGAGAGAACGTCAGCATAGTGGTCTTTATCTGAGATAAATCGCATCATACGTTCTCTTCAACATTGTCGGAATCATTTGTGTTCCGGAATGTTTCTTCCAAGATTTCACACATTTCGTCAAGATGTCGTTTTGCCAGATCTTCATTCCATTTTGAATGATCATCATCTGCCATTCTGAACATTTTGAGCATCTTGATGCTTTGCAGGGTGCTATTGTCAATCTGTTCCTGAATACGTGCAAACTTCACCCGAACATTATCATTGCTTTGCTGAGCATTAAAACTTTGGGAAATCATGGCAAGATTACCGAACCCATGGGTTATACTGCCATTCCAAGTGTCGTTGTGAGATTCATCTTGCGGATGAAGATGTTCTATCGAACGATTTGTACGGAAAACATACTCCTCGACAATGCGCTGATCTTCTTTTTTATCAAACAAATTCGTTCTTTTTTCCCAAAGGTAGTAGTCAAGCCTCCAAAACCAGTATCTGCTAATATCGGGGTATTTAAGCGTACGCAGATCAGAAGGTTTGAAACCCTTTGAGTGTCTATACGAATCATCCATTTTCTTCAAGGCTTCTATGATTGATGGCGATGTTGTTTCTCCGGTGTTGCCTAAGCCGTGAAGATAGCGCAGATAGGGCTTCAACCAAATATAAAACTCAGTTGAAACAGTGAGCATGGACTGGTATTGTCGCATTTGCTCGCGATATTCTCTTTTGTTATGATCCGTATCCCTAAAATTTATGGAAAATCTGCTCTGCCCGTTTGACATGTCTTTTCTTACAACATAATAGTCAAGCATGAGGCGATAAAACAGCAAGTTGTGATAAAACTTCTGCATGTCTGCAATCGGCTGATTGTCAAAGGTGTCCAGTAACTTGTCTTTCTGATAGAAGCTCTCTTTACCATGGCAGTCTTCGGTCAGGTCGAGAACAAGCAGGAGAAATTCAGGGAAAGAGATGATACTATCCTCTTTGTCCACGGAGATGGCAGCAGTCTTCTTTTCTTTTTTCTTGACAGGTATTTTATCTATGGTAAGGGCATCCTCCTGCGTATCATTGGCAATTTGAATGTCATTGACGACGGCATCAAAGTTGCCTCTGCGACATTCAAACAATGCTCTACGATACAATTCCGCATAGTCCCCATCATTTATCTTGTCGTTTCTATACAAAATGGGACGTTCCATTTGTGCCACCCAATTCCAAATCCTCACAAATTTATCAGCCTCTCCTTGGTTTTTAAGCAGTTTCACTTTCAGAATTTCGTGCTGTTCCAACCCTTTGCCCGTTGAGTTCAACACCTCAAAATATTTATTAAGGGAGGTTGATTCTTTGAGGTAATGAGCAGGCAGTTCTGATATGAAGAACGTAAGATGATTGTAGATGTTAAGAGCAAAAGACCGGATGGCATCTTTGTTGCCGGCAAACTCTCTTTCAAGAAATTCCGAAATGCTCCGAATAGCACTCTTCATACACAGATTTTCATACGTAGCTAATGGGTTGCCATTTGCAAGCCCCTCCAAATAGTCTTCATCCTCAGTTCGTGCAGACAACTTCAAACGCTTTCCGTTGAACAGAAAAGCCTTCCATTCCGGTATGTCCTTGAACACTATGGCCATCAAGGTCATAACAGTAAATCTCTGTTGGCCGTCTATCAAATCTATATACCCATCACGTTCAACGGTGGTCAGCATTCCCAAGTAGTAAGGGTTATGCTCTTCCTTGAATCGTTCAGAATCGAAGTGTTCCTTTAAGTCGCGAAGTAATTTTTTCACCTCTCTTGGAGTCCAAGCAAACAGCCTCTGATACAAAGGAATACAAAATCGTTCCTTTGTTATATCTTTTGGGGTAAATCCCTTCTCATTATGCATATTCTTCATTTTTTAGATGTTCGATATGTTTGTCTGTAAACTTGGCAAGTCGAAAATCTTCTTCATCCACTACGACCGAAGGATTCTGCAAGTCTTTGAAAATTTTGCAAAGGGAATTGTAAAATCTTACTTTTATATCGTTTCTTTCAAGATCACGTCCACTTCTCTTGATTAGGGGAAGCGTTTCCGCAAGGAAGAAAGATGAGGAAGAGGCTTGATCAATCATCATAATCAATTCTTTATCCATCACATACCGGTTGATTTTATACTGCAACGCTCTGCTTTCGTATCTGTGTCCGGCAATAACACCGGCAATACAGAACAGTGCCTCCGACAAATATTTTTTGCCAAACTTTGAAAAATACGCGAACAAGATTGTTTCTATTACACTTTCGTATTTCCAGTGTGATTCTGCAAGCAGGTGTTTTCTCAAACTATGAATTTGAGGAGTTCTAACAAACTGCTTGTATAAATCGAAGAAAGTGTCTGCATAAGCAAAGAAGTGTGCCCCACCCTGAATCTTTTCGTAGAAATAAAAACGTTCGCCGAAGGGCGGGATTCCGGGAATAAGAGCTGCCGCCGAAAATTCGTCTTTAATCGGTCGAGAGCTTGTGGATATGTCGCAAGAATGTTTGCGCATCCATTTGCGCATACGATAAAGATGAAGGCCTAATGTCTTGTGCATAAGCGACTCGTTGCCGAAATCGTACTCTTGGGAAACAGCGTTCCACCTACGAGCCAAATGCTCTGCCTGCCGGTCATTTGAGATTAGAAAACGCAGGTGATGTGCTTTAAGTATATCATAGTCGGACAATCTCACTCCTCGGGAATTTTGGTTTGAGAAAAAGGTATAAGCCAAATCGAGATGGTTGGAATTCAATATCAATACAGAGAAGGATAAGTAAGTCAGTATTTTATCGAGAAGTTCTTTGTTGCCGACTTTATCGTATTTTACCAATTCGCTGATCACATACTTTGCATTTGCAATGTTTTCACAAGCCTCGTTTGACTTGAAGCGTTGTGCCAACAGAGGAAGATTTCCATTGTAGCCTAATGCTCTAAGACATAATGTTAGTGTAACCAAACGCTGTTGTCCGTCTATGATGTGATAACCGTCTTCCATATTTTGAAGATACTGTCCTATAAAAGTGTGTAAGCTCCAAAGTTCTTATCTTTGTGGTGAAATTCGAAAACAGACTAAGAACAATGAAGCTTACGATG
>NZ_RQYI01000033.1 GCF_003859795.1 Alloprevotella sp. OH1205_COT-284
GCATATTTGTTGGGGCTAATTCAAATATACAATTTGTTCAGCGGTTTTCTTCTTTTTAGAACCGCATCACTCCAAATGTCGGATGAACCAGACTTTTTCCTTGAAAATTATGCCCGGCCAGTTTATGAAAATGGGATAATACTAAAAGATATGATTATGTTGAGGAAAGAGTTATTTTCTCCAACATGAGCGATTATCGCACCCCAAACCGACTCTGTCATGGGGTCTATCTAAGCCAGAGCGACGGCTTTGTTTTGGAGCCTATGCAGTGTTCAAACAACCGACCGTCGAGTTTCATTCCGCCACGAAAGCCACGCTGAAAACTTTCTTTTTTCGCCCAATTCATACCCCAAAAAGGCACACGAACACCCGTTTTTGCCAAATAAGCATTAAAAACGAGGCTATCTCGATTTTTTTTCGTAATTTTGCAGCCAAATTATTGTACCCTCGCGACACTCGTCTCTCCGCACCACGACGGGCGAAGAAAGAAAAGGGTACTTTCTTCCGTCGTAATCCCTTTTATAATGAAAGCAAAAAAGATATTGTTCATCACCCAAGAGATCAATCCTTACGTTCCGGAATCCCAAATGTCTGACATCGGCCGGAAACTCCCTCAAACCATCCAAGAAAAAGGATTTGAAATTCGCACTTTCATGCCTCGTTGGGGCAACATCAACGAACGTCGAAATCAACTGCATGAGGTGATCCGACTCTCGGGAATGAACATTATCATCGACGAAACCGACCACCCTCTGATCATCAAAGTGGCTTCCATTCAAGCCGCCCGAATGCAGGTCTACTTCATTGACAACGACGACTACTTCCACAAACGCACGATGCTCACCGATGAGGAAGGAACGGAATATGCCGACAACGCCGAACGCGCGATTTTCTATGCCCGCGGTGTGCTCGAAACCGTCAAAAAATTGCGTTGGTCGCCCGACATCATACACTGTCACGGGTGGATGTCTTCCGTCGTACCGCTCTATCTCAAAACCGTCTACAAAGACGAACCGGCTTTCAACAACGCCAAAGTGGTCTTTTCGGCTTACGACGAAATGCCCACGCTGTCGCCGCCGGAAAACTTCACCGATTGCCTGAATTTTCGCGATGCAAACACAGAAGTCTTCGACAAAACCAACATCGACTTCTCCTCGCCCAATTCTCTCGGACAACTGGCCGTACACTTTGCCGACGGATTCGTTCAAGTGGGACAACCCACAACGCTTGGAGATTATGCCAAAGAGTGCGATATTCCCTTGTGGCAACCAACGGCCGATGAAATCGACGCCGATCAATACGCCGCATTTTATCAAACCGTCTACGGCGATAATGAGGAGTAACCTCTTTGCGAACACTCTTCATTCGCCTGCTGACCGACCTTTACCCTCTCCCTCCCAATGAAAGTTCGCTTCTCTTTTCTTTCCCTTGTCTTGCTGACCACACTCTTCGCCGCATGCAGTGAAGAAAACACCCAAATCGGCGGCATCATCATGCCCAATCAAGACCTTGTATCGACCGAGCAAGCCGTGTTTCCGGTCGTCACACGCTCTGTGAAGACGGGTGCCGTAGTAGCCAACACGAACAGCTGCTATTTGGGAAGTATTGTCGATCCTGAAACGAGAGCCAAAACCACTGCCGGTTTTTTGGCACAGTTTCACGTTCAGGAAAACTACAAACTTCCGCATTTCGACAAGATGCTAAAAGACGAAAGCGGGCATGTCATGGCAGACTCCTGCATTCTTCGCGTGCTTCACGACGAATATCTCGGCGACTCTCTTGCCACGATGAAATTAACCGTGCAGGAGTTGGACACCAATCGTGTAATGGAAGAAAACACGACTTATTACACCGACATCGACCCCACCCGATACATCAACCCGATGTCGCCCTATAAGAAGACCGTCACCTATTCGCCCTATGATCAAACCAAATCGACTGCCGCACAGCATAATCAACGCCACTATCGCAGCATTCCCGTGCGCCTCGATTCGCGTTTAGGTTCGTTCATTCTCAACAAATACTACGAAAATCCCACTTATTTCAGCAATTCTCATCGGTTTGCCAGACACGTCTGTGCCGGTTTCTACTTTGAACATACCGGAGGATTGGGGGCAATGATCAAATCGGACATCACTACTCTTGATATTTATTTCCGTTATCAAAGCAAGACCAAAGCGGGAAAAGACACCATCGTTGCAGGTTTGCAGCGGCTGGGCACGACGGAAGAAGTCATCCAAAACACAAGGGTGGACAACGAAATACCTGCCCACATGCTGCGGGCAGACAACCCCTACACCTACATCAAAACACCGGCCGGTATTTACACGGAAGCGACACTGCCCCTTGCCGACATCATCTCGACACGCCACTACAACGACACGATCAACGGCGCACGCATCACGTTTCGCACGCACAACACCGATACACCCGATGCTTTCCGCCTCCCCAAACCCGAATACCTCCTCATGCTTCGGGTGGCAGATATGAAAAGTTTTTTTGCAAAAAACAGCCTGCCCGACAACCAAACCTCTTTCTTGGCGAGATACGACAACGAAAAAGGACAAGCCTATACGTTTGACAACATCAGTGCTTTGCTCTCTGTGTTGCGCCAAGAGCGTGACCAAGGTGCCCAAATTCTGCCCACCGACAACGAAATGAGCCGCAAGGCCAAATGGGCGGCATGGGAGGCCAAAAATCCGAATTGGAATAAAATTGCCCTCGTGCCGGTCGGAGCGGATTTCAGCACGACAACGTCAGCCATAGGCACAACAACAAGAACTCTTCGCAGAGTGCGCAATGCTTACGGCCTTTCGAGCGTAAAACTCGAAGGAGGTGCCGGAAATCCGATTGAAATATCCGTCATTTACAGCCGTTTTCAGAAATAAGTAATTAAGTTAAAGAGGTTATATATGAAAAAGAAACTGTGTCAAGATGAAAGTTTTGATACAGTTTCTTTTTCTTTTCTCTACTTTCCCGACGGAAAGCCGAAAGACTTAGCACACGGACAACGCAAAACATCGTTCTAAATTCTCGCCACTTTCCTCAACCGCAGGAAAGTCTGCCCAAGATTTGCAAACCCCAAATTCAATCGATCTCATAAACACACTTCCCGATGCGCGCCATGATCTTTGCCGCAGGCCTCGGCACACGCCTGCGCCCTCTGACCGACACTCTCCCCAAAGCTCTTGTACCCGTTGGCGGTCGTCCGCTGATCGACATCACTATCGAGCATTTGAAGCAAGCCGGCGTCACGGAATTTGTGGTAAATATTCACCATTTTGCAAAAAAAATAACCGACCACCTTTCCGAGAGCAAGCACGGTGTGAAGATAATTATTTCCGACGAAAGCGACTGTCTGCTCGACACGGGAGGAGGACTAAAAAAAGCGCTGCCTCTCTTTTCGAGTGACAGCCGGCCTATTCTAATTCACAATGTAGACATCCTCAGCAATGCCGATCTTGCTTCGTTTTATTCGGGATTTCACAATGCCGAAGCTCATCTTTTGGTGAGTTCGCGCCCTACAAAACGCTATCTGCTGTTTGACACGGATATGCGTTTGGTGGGTTGGACAAATCTTGAAACGGGAGAGGTACGTTCTCCTTATTCGCATTTACGCGTGGAAGATTGCCAAAAGTTTGCATTTTCCGGCATCCATTGCATCTCGCCGGATATTGCAGATTTTATGGACGGTTATCCCGAAAAATTCTCAATCACGCAGTTTTATATCGACAACTGTCATCGTTTGACTATCCGAGGTTGTCAAGTGCCCGATTTAAGACTGCTCGACGTCGGAAAACAAGAAACGATACGAACTGCCGAAGAATTTTTGAAAACAGTTCGCTGACAACATTTCCATAACAGCCTTACAGTTAGAGGAGAATAACGCATTTTCCATTTTTCAAGTAGATTTCTCCCTTTTGAGTCGCTTTCACACGACGCCCCCTCAAATCGTAAAACCCGGAAACGGTGTGCGCATCACGCTCCGCGACAGGCAACTCCGTGATCGTTTCCTTAAATTCAAGTGAAAAAGCCTGCACGGATTGTTCTGAGAAATACAAAAAAGCTTTACCTGCCGGAATTGACGTTTCCGTCCGATAAAATCCGATAATTCCGTTTTGCCTTGCAAGCACCATGTAGATACCGTTGTCGGTGGTGGGCGATAGGGTCAAAAGCTCGTTTGTCCCCTTCAAATCGTTCAGTTTTTCGTCAATAGGCGCAACGGCCGTCGTTGCAGGCAAGAGGGCGTAGTTTCCGGCTTGTTCCGCATGCAAGATGACAGCGGTATTTTGGGGGATCGTTCTCTCGACGGGCAGTAAAGCGACAGTGCCATGAGTCGTTATCTTTCCGAGGTAAGCCGTCAATGCAGTGGGAAGCTCATACGATATGTCCTTATCATAGAATGTGGCATAGAGTGCTTCTCCTATTTTCACCGTTTTCTTTTCTTGCAGATCTTCCTTTTCCGTTCGTTTCAAAAAATAAACTTTTTGAAAGTGTGCTCCGAAACTGTCATAATTGGAAAAAACGCCGGTTTCACTATTCCAACAAAAACTATTGCAAGTGGCATGCTGCGTAAACAGGGCTACCCCGTCGCTCCCTATTTCGGTACAATGAAACATGGAAGGGACGGATGCCAATCCCATTGACTTGGAACTCAACCGTTGTCGTTGAGTGAGAAACTTTCCGGTGGTAACATGCTTGAAGCTCCATCCGTTGGAATGTTTGGAGATTTGCCAAACAGTTTCCATCGGAGGCCGATGCACTTGCCGATCGGTCATACGCAAAGAAGTTCCTCGGCAAACTCCTCCCGTCCAATCTCCATTTGATGCTATCGTGACACCGTCGTCGGAAGCGGAAACAATCAGATACTCACCCGGAGTAAATTCTTCTTTTGAAGAAATCAGCTTAAAAACAGCCTCGGATGACGATTGTGCAGACATTGAAAAACATCCTCCCCAAATAGAGAACAACACAATCAATGAGGATTGAAGAAAAGAAAAATACCTCATCTGCTTATTGCAACGTTAAACAAAAGAAGGATGCATTCAACGCAACTTCAAACCGCAAGCCTCGGCAGCTCCTTTGAAGATCTGATTTTTACGGTCAATGGTCTTGACACGAAATTTCTTGCCCGAAACTCTCTTCAAATGCTTACCGTCACGGCTCAAAGCCGCCTGATCGGTGATCCAGTCTTCTGCCTTTAATTTGGAATCTATGTTCTCCACGCTCATCGGTTCATAAAAATAAGTCAGACGACGCATCGTTGCCTTAAAGTTTCCGTCAGAAATTTGAAAGACCAATTGATAGCTCAACTGCGCACGATCCCACACCCAAGCCTTGCGCTTAAACCAAAGATATTCTTCCACGGAAGCTGCAATGACACCTTCGTCGGGAGAGAGTTCCGTGATGCGTGTCCGAGGCAAACGATCGGGGTTTTCGACTATGGTTTGCGTGTAGTTTTTCAACAGTTCAAACAATTCCGACTGTGATTTTTCCGGCACGGAAAAAGAGGTTTCAAACTCCACCATTCCGTTTTTAACCGGCACTGCTCCTTCAAGATAATAAGGAGAAAGAAGCGCAGAGTTCTCTTGTGCTCCTAAACCTAAAAGTATAACGGCAGAAAAAAAGAGAGTACAAAAAAGGCGTTTCATAATATAATCAAGTTAATTTCAATAAGGCAAAGATAAGCATTTCCGGAAATCGGGGAAAAGAAGAGGCTTTACTTGTTCACTCCACAATGACCTTTCTCCGCACAAGTTCAAAATAGCACTCTTTTGTGGCAGCTATATCGGCCATGGCATCGTGGGCATCCTCAAATTCACGTCCGAACAGTCGGACATACAATTCTTGAAGTTTCGGCCATTTGGGGCCATAGCGGCCGGGAATGTTGCAAAACTCAATGGTGCTTTGCATGGTACACACTGTCGGACGATAGAACATGGCGCGGTAGTCGTAGCCCAAACGATGAAATTCGGCACCGACAACATGCAGGTCGTAGTCCAAATTATGACCAATCAGTCGGGAGGAAGGATTTAAGTCTTCACAAAAGCGATGAATGACTTCCCGCAAATCTTCTCCCTCTTTCAAAGCACGCTCGGTTGTGATGCCATGCACATTGGAGGCTTCTACGGGAATGGTAAAGCCGTCGGGACGGATGATTTTATTGCCTCGTCTGATTTCATGACCGAGATTGTCACTTAAAATCCAACCCAGCTGCACCAATCGCGGCCAATTATCCGAATTGGTACAAGAGGCATTGTAATCGAGCGGTATGCCGGTCGTTTCCGTATCAAAAAAAAGATAGTAACTCTGTGGGATCATTGCGTAAGTAAAAAATTAAAGCAAATCATAAAGACGAATATTGATCGCAAAGATAACCATTTTAGAGCTAACCACCTCTTGCTTTGCCACATGAAGTAGCATTTTCGTTGTCACTTTCTGCGATATTTTCAATACAGCCCCTTAAAAGCGAGAACTCTGCGACGAGAGCCGGCTTTTAAGGGGCGAAAACAATTTCGTCAATTTTAGATTCGATCTAAAACCGTCGTTATCAGCGTATCTATGCTGTTTTTGTAATTGGGGTTGGCCTTTCCGGCAAGACGATTGGCCACAACCATGCAACAAGTCATTGCCTTATGTCCCATCAATGCGGCGAGGCCTGCCAGTGCACTGCTTTCCATTTCGAAATTGGTGAAGACAAGTCCTTTATGTTCAAACGACATAATTTTTTCATTGGCATGAGGATCTGCAAGCGGAAGACGAAGACGGCGTCCTTGGGGACCATAGAAACCACCGCAGGCAATGGTAACTCCACGCACCATATCGTCTTGCGCTATGCGATCCAACAGTTCCTCGTTGTTGTCAATGCAATAGGGATGAGCGATACATTGATTGCCTTTCCAGCCCATTGCATTAAGGAATGCGGCTTCAAAATCAAGATCGCAAACTTGGTCGCGATTGGCATAGAAGTTGAGCAAACCGTCAAAGCCGAGACTTTTTCGAGAAGCAATAAAGGTGCCTTCCGGACAGTTCTTCTGCAATCCTCCGCAAGTTCCAAGACGCACGAGTTCGAGTTGTCGGAAACGAGGCTGTTCGGTGCGAGTGGCAAAGTCGATATTGGCCAAAGCATCGAGTTCATTAACCACAATATCGATATTGTCGCATCCGATGCCCGTGGAAATTACCGTGAGGTGCTTACCCTTATAAGTTCCGGTCACTGTGCGAAACTCACGACTCTCCACTTCGTGTTCTATCGTATCGAAATGCTGAGCAACGAGAGTGACACGGCCGGGATCTCCGACAAGGATAATTTTATCTGCGATCTGTTCGGGAGTGAGATGTAGGTGAAAAATCGAACCGTCAGCGTTCAAGATCAATTCTGATTCCGGAAAATAAGTTGCATTCATTTATGTTTATAGTTTTAAGGTGAAACATGAATAGAGCCTCAAAAAGAGCACTCTACTTTTGTATGAGTATGAATTCGTTGAACAAACGGAAACGACAAAGCAATATCAGCGTTGGGCTTTCGACGAACTTTCGAGAAGACGTATTTTTTTTGCCAAATGTTTCAGCTCCGTACGCGTTTCCTTTATTTTAGTTTCCAAAAAGCGAAGTGAAACGGACAACCTTTCCGTCCGCTTATGGGCATATTCCTCTTGTTCCGCTTCCTGTCTTACGGACAATTCTCGAAGCATCTTTTCCAATTTCAGCCAATGTGAAGCTAATTTGCGTGCCTGCATATTTTGAAAAGCCGCCAAAGAGGTATAAATAGTTTCGTCATTGATGACAAAAAAGATTTCATTTTCTACCGCGGATGTTTTTTGCAGAGCTTGCTCTCTTTGCGATCGGACTTTCAAAATCTCCTTTTCTTTTCCATGTTGAGTAGCCGCCACAGATGAAATGCGAGCAGCAGCTTTCAAGTCGGTGACAGAAGTTGAATCCGATACGGCAGAAACATGTTCGATAGAGGGAATAAAGGTATAGATACACGCCTTCCCCTCAGACTGATTGCGATCCGTAGCAAAAATGCCTACACCGGCATTTTGATCAATCGCATAAAAATAATCATTGGCAGGTGAATTGAAGGGCATGCCAAGATTGGTCGGACGAAGGTGTTGACGAGTTTCGGGGCTATATCGTGTCACAAAAATATCATATCCCCCTATGCTTTCTTCACCTTTTGCCGAAAAATATAACGTCACTCCATCGGGAAGAACAAACGGATAATCAACAGCAAGATAGGTTGTGTCTATCCCCTCCAAAACGACAGGGGTATTCCAACCATTATCCGAACGATAACTTGAATGCAACCTCCACTGCTTCTTCTTTTCGACGATCGAAAAAAAGGCCGTATTATTCAGGGAGTTTACAAAAGCGATACTCCCAAAAGATATTGCATTGCGGGAATGAGGTTGGAAAAGCGTTGAAACCGACACCCAACGGCCGGCTTCCTCCGACAAACGGATAGAAGAGAGCAAATCCTTTTCATCGACAACAACGCTGTCTATAATCGTGATGCGGCGAGTGGCGGGAAGCATTTCCATAGCCCTCACGGCTTGCTTTTTCAGTCTTTGCAGCGAGTCTTTTTCTATCGGATTTTGCGTTGTGCTCAATGCTTTCTCCGTCACTTTAAGCGCATCCTCAAACTGATAGTTTCTCATCAGATCGACATAGGCCGGCTGTTGCACCACGTGAAGTCGTTTAGACGACCGACGTTGCGCAAAAAGCGTATTCGTGCTTGCCAAAACTATAACCGATAAGATGATCAGAAATTTATACATATTGAAGATATGGATTATGGATCCGTTCAAACTCAATCGTGGTAGGAACACCATGACCGGGATAAACAACCGTATCTTCCGGCAAAGAAAGCAGACGTTGTTTGACTGCATTCACCAAGGTTTCCAAATTTCCTCCGGGAAGATCGCAGCGTCCGATGTTCGTCCGAAATAAACTGTCACCACTGAACAAAACTTTGGCATCGGCACTGTAAAAACTTATACCGCCGGGGGTATGCCCGGGCGTAAACAACACTTCGAAATCTTGTGTGCCGAACTTGATATGTTCGCCATCTTGCAAAAAGCGTCCGATCGGAGGTATTTCAAAAGAATAGTTGCGACGGAGAAAACGCTGCATATCCTCTGATGCCGATAAGTAAGTTTGCTCTTCCAACAAGTGTAGTTCGGGCGACACGTGATAATTGTCATAAACCCATTGGCATCCGAAGATATGATCAAAATGCCCGTGCGTGCAAAGCAAACGCACGACACGCAACTCGTTTTCAAGAATAAAAGTTCCGATTTCGTCGTATTCTTCCGGAAAGAGTGCTCCGCAATCAATAATAACCGCTTCTTTGGTTTCGTCGAAAAGCACATAAGTGTTTTCTTCGACCATATTTACAGGAAAAGTCTTTATGCGTAACATGAAACTTAAAGAGTGACATACGCTACTTTTTTAGTAGCAAAAAATTCTTCTTGAAAATAAGCGGACAGCGTCCAAACCTCCGAACTTCGTTTGAACGGACGCATTTCGGCTTGTATATCTCCTCCTTTCAAACAAATCAGTCCGTTCGGTAGGGAGTTTCGTTGCTCATGATGCACATTTTTTCTGACCAACTTCACAAGATCGCCCATTTGCATAACGGCACGACTTACCACAAAGTCGTATTTTTCTTTTACCTCCATCACATTTTTATGAGAACAAATCACATTCTCCAACCCGATGGATTCGGCAACGGCCTGCGCAACTTTTACTTTCTTCCCGATCGAATCTATCAAATGAAAGTGACATTCGGGAAAGAGAATGGCAAGCGGAATGCCGGGAAACCCGCCTCCCGTTCCTATATCCATAATCGTTGTTCCCGGGCGGAAACGAATGATTTTTGCGATACCCAAAGAGTGAAGCACATGATGAAGATAGAGGTTATCTATATCCTTGCGGGAAATCACATTTATTTTCGAATTCCAATCCCTATAAAGCTCGTCGAGAGCAACGAATTGCTCACATTGCCTGCTCGTCAGGTTCGGAAAATATTTAAGGATGTGTTCCATTACTTTTCAGAATTAGGAGGTGTACTTCTCTTTTTGGAGGGATTACGTTGTGAAGTTTTTCCTACGGACTCTCGCTCGGAAGAACGTTTTTTGTCATTGAAATCTCTACGGGATTTACGAGTGGGCTTCTTCGATTGATTGCTTTTGGAATTTTTGGAGCTTTTGGAGCGATCTCGCTTATTGTTTTTATACTCCTCCTCTTCGGGCTCTTTGCAGCCTTCGGGCAGGGGATTGCGAGGCAGTTTGCGTTCAAGCAGTTTTTCTATTTTGGAGAGAGGATAACGATCTTTTTCTCCGACAAGTGTTATAGCACGTCCTTCACGCCCTGCGCGTGCAGTTCGCCCTATACGATGAACATAGTCTTCGGGATCTCTCGGCGCATCATAGTTAATCACCATTTTGATGTCGTCAATATCTATGCCTCGACTGACGATGTCGGTAGCGATGAGCATATCTATTTTTCGCTGTTTGAATCCGAGCATGACCTCATCGCGCTCATTTTGTTCCAAATCCGAATGCATCGCCGCGCAATTATAGCCTTTTCGTTTCAGCAACACATTCAATTCCTTCACCCTTTGTTTTGAGGAAACAAAGACAATAACACGCTCCGGCTTCTGTTTGGAAAAGATATGTTTGAGGATCGGCGTTTTATCCCCGTCCCTACACACATAAATGCTCTGTTCGATTTTCTCAGCCGGCTTTGAGACTGCAATTTTCACCTCAACCGGATCATGCATGACCTCTTTGGCCATTTTGGCGATCTCGGCCGGCATGGTTGCAGAAAACAATATCGTTTGTCGCTTTTCCGGAAGTTCTTTAATAATTGTTTTTATATCCTCGAAAAATCCCATGTCAAGCATTCTGTCGGCTTCGTCAAGAATGAGGTGGGTGGTACGCGAAAGATCCAAATTTCCCAATTGCAGATGAGAAATCAGCCGCCCCGGAGTGGCCACGATAATGTCGGCACCGGTGGAAAAGGCACGCCGTTCCTGTTCAAACCGTATTCCATCATTGCCCCCATAAACGGCTACCCCATTCGTTTTCGTATAATAAGCGAAACCTTGCAGTGCTTGATCGATCTGTTGTGCCAATTCGCGAGTAGGCGCCATGATCAGACAATTAACGGCATCGTGCGGATGAGGTTCAGTATGCAGGAGAGAGAGCATCGGCAAAAGATAGGCAGCAGTCTTTCCCGTTCCGGTTTGGGCAATTCCGATGAGATCTTTTCCTTTCAAGATATGAGGAATACACTTTCCTTGCACGGGCGTACATTTTTCAAAACGCATATCCCAAAGGGCATCGAGCACATCATCACTCAAATCGAGATCCTCAAAATAGATATTCTCTTCCGCAGAGGAATTTTGGGCATCTTCACTTTGAAAGGTTTCATTATCAGACTGAGGAAGAATTTGTTCCGAGGAAGACGTAGAAGGGTTATTAACTGTCATATAGAGATTTGATGGGTCTGTGAATAATTATTGCGGCGTCTTTTTATAGAAACCAAAAGCGATACAGGCGAAAATGACATTGGGCATCCACACCGACAAGGAGGCCGGCCATCCCGCATTGGTGGCAAACGAAGCCATTACGGTTTGTAGGAGGATGTATGTAAACGTCAGTGCAAGCCCAATTCCGATGCTCGCTCCCATTCCGCCTTTGCGTTTTTCAATGGATATGGCCACACCGATCAAGGTTAGGATAAAAGCGGAAAAGGGAGTGGCAAAACGTTTATGAAATTCCACCTCAAAAGTACTCAATCCTGCTGCTCCTCGAAGACGTTGCCTGTCAATAAAAGCATTTAGTTCCGGCAGCGTCATGGTTTCCTGTTGTCCTTTGATGTAGAAGAAATCTTTGGGCTCCATGACAATCGTGGTGTCAAGCCTCTCTCCCGTCACTATTTTTTCTCGTGCACCATGCAGAGATCTTATCATATATCTATGAAGCGTCCAAGAGTATTTATGATCGGCCAGCGTATCATATTGGATAGTTTCGGCCGTCAAACGCGAAATGAGTTTCTTCTCGGAGAACTTGTCTAACGAAAATCCGGATCCGGATTTAATCCGATTGTCAAAATGAGAGATATAAGCCACAACTCCCGTATCGACCTGCATTTGGATATTGTCGGCCACATCGACGACGATGCGTTTTTTGATATATTTATTTTCAAAATTTACTCGTGCGACATTACCATGCGGAATGACATACGCTCCAAAAGAAAACGTAACCATTGCGATCATTGCAGCTCCGAACATATACGGACGCAAGAGTCGTCGAAAACTCATGCCCGCAGATTTCATGGCAATGATTTCCGATTTGGAAGCCAAATTCGTAGTGAAGAAAATCACTCCGATAAAGACAAAAAGAGGAGAAAGCATGTTTGCCAAATCCGGAATGAAGTTGGCATAATAATCCAGCCAGATTTCACGGCTCTTCGCGCCTCCGTTAGTCAGTTTGTCTATCTTTTCATTAAAGTCAAAAATGATCGCTATGACCGTAAATATACCGATCAAAAAGATATAAGTACTAAGAAATTTGCCAAGGATATAACGATCCAAACGAGTAAACCCAACCCTTTCGAGAAAGCGTTTTCCCAACCATTTCATTCCGAGAAAAGCAAATTTCAAGCCCTTCCCAAGCATACGCAACAATCGCCATGGGAGCTTACGGAAATCGAGCAGACGCCGAAACATCTTTGCTCGTTTTTCCTCTGCTACGACAGCGGTAGAAGCCATTTGTTGCAGAACAGCTTCGTTCCTTTCGGGTGAAGAGTCGTTCGTTTGTTTCATAACCATTAACCTTGCTTATAATCGTGTAGCAAGTTGCGGCATCACGCTACGCTTCCATGCGGCAAAATCGTCGGCCAAAATGTGTTCGCGTGCCACTCGCACCAATTCAAGATAGAATGCAAGGTTGTGAATGGAGGCTATTTGCATGGCCAACAACTCCTTACACTTGAACAGGTGGTGCAAGTAAGCCTTGGTATATACATGATCGCACTTGGCCGTTCCCTGCGGGTCTATGGGAGAAAAGTCTTTTGCCCATTTTGCGTTTCGGAAGTTGATAATTCCATTCCACGTGAAGATCTGTCCGTTGCGGCCGTTACGAGTGGGCATGACACAGTCAAACATATCCACGCCCCGTTCGATTCCTTCCAAGATGTTCACGGGAGTACCTACTCCCATAAGGTATCGCGGACGATCGGTCGGTAAAATCTCGTTCACGATTTCAATCATTTCATACATCTTCTCGGCAGGCTCTCCAACCGCCAATCCGCCGATGGCATATCCCTCGGCATCTTTTTCGGCCATAAACTCCGCACTCTCTCTGCGCAAATCCGGATACACACAACCTTGCACTATCGGGAACAACGCTTGGTGATGTCCGTATTTATCTTCCGTTTCCGAAAAACGCTTGATGCAACGCTCCAACCAACGATGCGTCAAGCCCAAACTGTTGCGTGCATAGGCGTAGTCCGCCGTTCCGGGAGGACATTCATCAAAGGCCATCATGATATCCGCACCGATGATGCGTTCAATGTCCATCACGCTTTCCGGCGTAAAGAAGTGCTTAGAGCCGTCGATATGACTGCGAAACTCACACCCTTCTTCTTTCAGTTTACGTATGCCCGTCAAAGAAAACACCTGAAAACCACCGCTATCCGTGAGCATTGGTTTAGAAAAACCATTGAATTTATGCAATCCGCCGGCCGCTTCAAGCACGTCCAATCCGGGACGGAGATAAAGGTGATAAGTGTTGCCCAAGATGATTTGGGCTTTCACCTCTTCCACGATTTCATGCGTATGCAATCCCTTGACCGTGCCGAGAGTGCCTACGGGCATGAAAATGGGGGTTTGAATTTGACCGTGATCCGTGGTCAAAATTCCGGCACGCGCATGACTGTCGGCATCGTTATGCTCTAATTGAAAAAGGCGACCTTCTTTGCGCCATGTCGGGCGAAGCGAAAAGTGTTGGGTGGTCATTCTTTGGTTATTTTTTCTTCGTACACGGAGAGTTCAATCGGATTGGACACGACTTCGTCGAGCAAGGCTATTTTCCAAACTTCATCCACATTTTCCACAAAATGGAACGTAAGTCCTTTCACATACCGTTCGGGGATGTCTGCTATGTCTTTTCGGTTTTCTTTCGACAGGATAATGTCTGTGATATTGGCGCGTTTGGCGGCCAATATTTTCTCTTTGATACCACCGACAGGCAGCACTTTTCCCCGCAAGGTGATTTCGCCGGTCATAGCGATGTGTTCTCTCACCTTCCGTTGGGTAAGCACCGAAGCTATCGACGTGGCAATGGTAATACCGGCCGAAGGGCCGTCTTTCGGTGTGGCACCTTCGGGAACATGCACATGTAAATTCCAATGATCGAAAACACGATAGTCCAAGCCCAAGGTGTCCGCATGGCTTTTCACATATTCCAAGGCCAGCATCGCACTTTCTTTCATCACATCGCCCAAATTTCCGGTAAGTGCCAATCGGGGGGATTTCGAGCGGCTCACACTACTCTCTATGAACAGAATTTCACCCCCGACAGCCGTCCACGCCAATCCCGTCACCACGCCGGCATATTGGTTGCCGTCATAAGTGTCGCGGTTGTAGGGCGGTGTTCCCATGATGTTTTGTATATCGGTCACCTTCAATGAGGTGTTGGGAGAAAACGGCGGCAAGCCATCGGCAGAAGTTTGGGTGTGCAACACAATTTTTCTTACCAGTTTGGCGATTTGCTTCTCCAATTGTCGCACACCACTCTCGCGCGTATATTTTTCGATGAGAAACTCCGTAGCGGCAGGCGACAACTTCACCTCATAAGGAAGGTTGAGCGTTTTCATCTCGTTCGGAATGAGATGCCTCCGCACGATCTCTTTTTTCTCTTCCGTGAGATAGCCTTCAACATTGATCAGCTCCATGCGGTCGCGCAGCGGACCCGGAATTGTCGAAAGGCTGTTGGCCGTAGCGATAAAAAAGACTTGACTCAAATCATAATCGAAGTCGAGGTAGTTATCGTGAAAGGAATTGTTCTGTTCGGGATCGAGAAGTTCCAAAAGCGCACTTTGCGGATCGCCGTTAAAGTTACTTCCCGTCACTTTGTCTATTTCGTCCAACACAAACACGGGGTTGTTGTTCTCCGCTTTGATGATGCTTTTCATGATCCGTCCGCACATCGCAGCGATGTAGGTACGTCTGTGACCGCGAATTTCACTTTCGTCATGCAATCCTCCCAACGAGACGCGTACATATTTTCGTCCGAGACTTTCGGCTATGCTGCGGCAGAGCGATGTTTTGCCGACGCCGGGAGGGCCGTACAAACAAATAATCGAAGGTTTGTTTTCGCGTCTTACCTTCATCATTGCCAGATGTTCGAGAACGCGTTCTTTCACCTTCTCCATTCCGAAATGATCTCGATCGAGCGTGCGCTGTGCATGTTTGAGATCGATATTGTCATCAGCGTATTTGCCCCAAGGCAGAGAAAGTACGGTTTCGAGATAAGTGAGCGTGACGTTATAATCAGGACTATGGGGATTGGTGCGTTCGAGCTTTTGCAGTTCTTTTTCAAACATCGTTTTCACCGCTATCGGCAAAGGAAGCTGTTCGGATTTCTCGCGCAACTCGCGCACTTCTCCTCCTTCATTTGCTCCAAGCTCGTTTTGGATGTTTTTGATCTGCTGCTGCAAGAAATACTCTTTCTGCTGCTGATCCAATTCCTCTCTGGTCTTTTCCTGTATTTTGTGTTTCAGCTGCATGTATTGCAACTCTCTTTGCAAAATCTGCAACAGTCTGAAAGTTCGTTTCTTCACGTCCCCTTCTTCCAACAGCAAAGCCTTCTCTTCCGTGTCAAAAGGAAGATTGGTCGCCACGAAGTTGATAAAGAAAATGGGGTTGGTCACGTTTTGAACGGCAAACAAAGCCTCTGCGCCGAGGTTTTCGCTGGCTTTGATATATTTGAACGTCGTTTCACGGAATGTTTCATAGAGGGCGGAAAATTCCGGATCTTCTTCATTCGGTATCACCTCCTCCAAACTCTCCACGCGTGCTCTGAGATAGGGATTTACCCGTGTCGGGTGAGGATCAATGGCCACGCGCCCGAAAGTTTGAAGAATGGCCGTCGTGTGATGATTGGGCAACTCTATCAGGCGAATGATTTTGGCCAAAATGCCGGTGGGATAAAGGTCGTCGAGATGGGGCACTTCAACCGCGGCGTCAATCTGACAAGACACCGCGATGTAGGCACCTTCACCTTTACTGACGGCTTGCTTCACCAGCATCAATGAGCTCTCTCTGCCGACAGAAACGGGAGCGACGACACCGGGAAACAACACCATATTTCGGAGCGGAAGAATGGGAAGGGAAGCTTCTACTTTCACTTCAAACAAATCTCCTATATTACCGTCGAAATCCGCAATGAGTGAAAAGGGATTTTGCGTCATATTATCTTTCTTCATTTATATAATTCATCGACACCATCGTTTCTCTGCCACTGACATAGCCCAAAAGAGGCCATGAATGAGCAAGCCCAAAAGATGGTCACAAAAGGCTTGCAAATTTACGCATAAAGCCGCGCGTGGCAAAATTAGCTTTCAAGTACTTTGAATTTTGCAAATTTAAGGAGAAGTTTTTTGCGTCCCACGTTCTCAAATTCGACCAATGCGTTGGCATTGTCGCCCTTTCCCTCAACGGCGAGAATCGTTCCTTTTCCGAAACGTTCGTGTCTGATCACGATACCGGCCGAAAGCCCGTTGCTTTCATTACTGCCGGACACAGAGGAACACACGGCAGACACTCTGCTGAGTTTTCGTCCGCGACTGTTTGCGGAGGCAGCGGCAGGCGTGTCGGATCGGGGGGAGGCCGGCGTTTTTCTTTCATTGCCGCGAAAATGGGGGAACGCTCCTTTCTCCTCAGACGGAGCGACAAACAACGTCGGTTTGAACCCTGTGCCCGTCACTCTGTCTGTCGAAATCGTCATCTCATTTTCTTCTCGTATGAACCGACTGTCGATTTCTCGCACAAAAGGACTTTCTTCCGATCGCTCCAAACTTCCATAACGAAAGCGGGTTTGGGCATAACTTAAAAAACAAAACCGCTTGGCGCGCGTCACCGCCACATAAAAGAGACGACGCTCTTCTTCCATCTCGCGTGGAAACAAACGCGCTTGCACTCCCGGAAAAAGCCCATCCTCCATACCGGTGACAAAGACGGCTTCAAACTCCAAGCCCTTAGCGGCATGAATGGTCATCAAGGTGATCTTCGGCGTATCGTCATCTTTCTGATCCACATCGGTTTG
Source organism: Alloprevotella sp. OH1205_COT-284 (assembly GCF_003859795.1). Taxonomy (GTDB): domain Bacteria; phylum Bacteroidota; class Bacteroidia; order Bacteroidales; family Bacteroidaceae; genus Alloprevotella. The sequence continues at coordinate 17,340 of NZ_RQYI01000033.1, forward strand.
AAGAGCGGATTGTTGCAGAAATTCGGTCAGCGGAACAAACCTCTCTCCGTTTTCCTCCAACCAATCCTGCTCAAAAGCTCTGACAGAGTTAAGCAGTTCCTCGACATTTTCGCGCTTGCTTTCCCCCTCCGGCCCGTCCTCTTGGTTCAGATCGTTTTTGATCCCGGTTTGGTGTATGACCTCCAACATCAGGTCAAAAGCTCCGACTTCCGAGAGCAACTCCCGCAAATCGAGAATCATCCGGCAGAAGTTGTCAAGTTTGTTGAGTGTGCCTTGGTGGAGTTTCACTCCGTACTTGTCAGGCTCATAGGCCGTCGCCCACAAACTGACGCCATGCTCCCGGGATGCCGAAAAGAGCTTTTGCAACGTCGTGTTGCCAATGCCGCGCGCAGGATAGTTCACAATGCGCTTGAACGCCTCTTCGTCATCTAAATTATTGAGTAATCGGCAATAAGCCACGATGTCTTTGACTTCCTTCCGCTGATAAAACGACAGTCCGCCATAGATGCGATACGGCAGATTTCGTTCGCGCAACGCATCTTCAAACGATCGGCTTTGCGCATTGGTGCGATAGAGAATGGCGATTTCGTCGAAATCCACGGCCTCTTTTCTTTTCAAACGCGCAATGGTTCCGACCACTTTGGCAGCCTCTTCGCGATCGCTTGCCGCAGGCATGAGGGCAATGAAGTCGCCAACGGCGTTGTCGCTGAAAATCGTCTTTTCGATCTGGCTCTTATTATGAAAAATAATGCTGTTGGCAGCTTTGACAATGTTTTGCGTAGACCGGTAATTTTGTTCCAATTTCACCGTGACCGATTCCGGATATTGCACATGAAACTGCAAGATATTGTCGATGTTCGCCCCTCTGAAAGAATAAATGCTTTGGGCATCATCTCCCACGACGCATATCCGATGATTTTCCCGCGTAAGCTGTGCAATGATGCTGTGTTGCGCAAAATTGGTGTCTTGATACTCGTCCACCAGCAAATAGCGAAAACGACGCGCATACTTCAAACGAATTTCCTCGTGTCGATCAAACAAAAGATAAGTGTACAGCAACAAGTCGTCGAAGTCAAGAGCGGCGGCAGTCTGACAGCGTTGAAAATACTGTGCATAGATGCGATGAGTTTCTCCCACATTGTCGCGATTGTCGCGTGCCATGATCGACGCATCGGCGGCATAATCCTGCGGCAACAATAGGTGGTTTTTTGCCGCGGAGATCCGTCCCTGTATGCGCGAGGGCTTATAGGTTTTGTCGTCCAGCCCCATTTCTTTGACGATACTTTTGATCAGCGATCGGGAATCGGAGGCATCGTAAATGGAAAAATCGCGTTTCATTCCGATCGCCTCTCTTTCCATACGGAGTATTTGGGAAAACAGACTATGAAACGTACCGCTCCACAAACCCTGCGAACGCTCTCTTCCCACAATCTTGCCGATCCGCTCGTTCATCTCTCGCGCCGCCTTGTTGGTAAAGGTCAATGCCAAAATTTCCTCCGGACGATAGCCGTGGTCGAGCAAATAGGCAATTTTATAGGTCAAAACACGCGTTTTTCCCGATCCTGCCCCGGCGATGACCAAAAGCGGCTTGTCACACTCCTTCACTGCCTCCCATTGTCGGCCGTTGAGTTCCGAAATCCAAAATTCATTCGGACGACGCGCAGAAACGGAAGCGGAAGAGCTTGCAATATCAGTCATGGTGTCGGCGTTGTTGCTTATCGTGTTGTAGTTTTCGTTCGTAAAATTTCACTTGTCGGTGCAGCTCTTCGTGTTTTTGCTGCATCTCCGAAGAAACAGGTTTGTTTTCTCGGGCATATTTTCTCATCAAACTATCGCTCTTGCGCAGTTTGCGTTGAGTGTACGACAGCTCGATGCTATCCAACAACAATATTGCCTGTTCGCGCATTTCGAGTGCAAATTTACACGTTTTACGCAGGGTCTTGATCTTTTCTTTTGCAGTCTGATAGTCTTCTCGAAGCATGGCCGCCCTTGCATCGGCCAGATAAACCTCGGCGCGCATTTCATCTTTTTGGCGACGCGCCGTTGCATGCTTGTATTTCGATTCGCAGCCCAAGAAAAAAACACATCCGAGAAGAAAGAACAGCAACACTATTTTTTGCATAAAAAGAGGTATTTGAGGGGCTAAAATACGAAAAAAAACGCACAAGTCATCCCATTGGCGGCTTTTTTAACCAAATGGAGAGTGGAAGAACTTGCAAATGAAAATTATTGTATGTACTTTTGCATGAAATCCTTATGCATAACCTTTGAAATTTATGAAAGAAACAACCATTCAAATTCCCATAAAAATATATCCGGAAAACGGCACGGGGCTATCTGAACAACTGAAAAATCTCGTGGAACAAGCCAAGAATGCCACCGAAACGAGCTATGCCGCCTACTCCGGTTTTCACGTCGGAGCGGCCTTACTGCTCGAAAACGGCGAAGTGGTTTGTGGGAGCAACCAAGAAAACGCCGCCTATCCGGCCGGAATTTGCGCCGAACGAACTGCCATATTCTATGCCAACGCACACCAACCGAAGGTAGCCCCCGTGGCCATCGCCATCGCCGCATGGCGCAAGACCGACAAAAAATTTTTGGCACACCCGATCAGTCCTTGTGGCATTTGCCGGCAAGTATTGGTGGAAACCGAAACAAGATACAAACAGAAAATCAAGGTATTGCTTTATGGCGACAGCGGTATCTACGAAGTGGAATCGGCCTCGCAACTGCTCCCCTTCCGCTTCGACAGCGATGCACTGTAAAAAAACGACAGTCCGCATTGATTTTCTCCCCAAATCATCTCGTCGAACGTTTGGATTTTGCTTCCCTTACTGGCGGCGAAAAAGAAAAGAAAGCTAAACCGAACCTCTGAAAATCAATTTTCATCTGCTCGGTTTTTACTTCTCAAAATCAACAAAACCAACCGCATTCATTGAGCTTTCGGCACTTTGAATGCGGTTGTTTTTTTCTCACAAAACAGAACGACTGCCCCACCCTAAAAACAGCCCGTTCAAGACAGTTTACCGTCTGATCGGATTCGATGTTTTAGCCAATGTGCAGTTTTTCAGTGGTCTATCACATAAAAAATGCAATGATGCCTATAAGGATTATGACGGAGATCAAACCGATTATGATATAGTTGGATCTTTTATTAACCTTTTTCGGGGATTCAGTTTGACTTGTTTGCAGCAATGGTAGTTCTTCTCTACCGGTCACATATTCCGTCAGAGGATAGAACTCCACATCAACTGCCCATGTATGACTTTCTTCCGAACACAAAGAAATTTTCTCTTCTTGTGCATGAGCACCATTTGCTTTAACCAACAAGACGTTTAAATCTGCTTCTATCTTTTTTCGCTCCTGAGTACTCGTTTTTGTTATGCTACTGGTGCTCAATCGGAATGATGCTTTCATCAATCTTCCCGTTCTTCGGCTTTCAATGTTTCTATGCCAATCCTGTCGATGCTGATACCAGACCACGTCTTCCGGAATATAAGGGGGAGTGTTAGGTGTGAGGGCATACTCTTTTATTTCCATTAGTTCGTTTGTCAGTTTATTGTATTCCGAATTGTGTTTTCCTCTTTCATAAGAAACATTGCCCCCAATCCCCTTGTATTCCCCACCACCGGAAGTTGTGGCCGAATATTCTTTATCCACATTGCTTTCTTCTGCTTGGGCTTCATGGAAAGACACAGATTTTGCACCGAGGCACTCCATGATCCACAAAAACTCTTTTACTTCGTCATGAAACAGAGAATTTTGATACTCATTGTATGGAATGTACTGATTAGGTTTATACGGATGAAGTACATATAGTTCTTGTACACGAGGATGCCCCTGAGGGAAACTCAATCCGTGAGGAAGCCTGTCATGAGGTAAAACGACAAAAGAATCGGGCAAATAACAAAAAGAATTATCAACAACCAAAAAACGTCTGTTACTCCTCGGAATATTGAGAAAATCATCTATATAATTTGTAGACAATTTTTCAAATCTTTCCGCAAATTGCGGAATTGTAAAATGCGTATACGATTCTTCTTTATCAATTTCCTTATATTGAATAAGGGCTTTCATGGTCTTGTAAGAATCCAGAGGACTGTCATTTATCCCATAAATCATCCCTTCAATAGCTAACGAAGTTGGATCTTTCGGAAACAAAGACAAAGATTGTTTTATCGAGTTCAATGCACTATCGGCATCTTTCTGTAAGACTAACTGTGAATAAGCCAGTGCATCATACAATACTGCTTTTAAGGACTTGAATTGATAGGCTGGTATCTCTGACAGCTTAAATTGGAGTGCTTTTATATGATTCGCTTTCTCTTTGCTTGAAGAATTTACCAATGAAGATGTTCTGTCCACAAGTGATAAGATCTCTTCTTTCCAACGCTTTTCGATCTCATAAGCTTCTGTTTGATCATTGGTCTCTTCCGTCTCTGTCCATGTATGTTCACATGTAGGACATTTAAAATTCCATTCTTCACCACTTCCCATAATGGCTCCGGCAACCCCACCAATAATTCCACCGAAAGCTGTTCCGATTATTGGAAGAATACTTCCGACGGCTGCTCCGGTAGCTGCTCCGGTAGCTGCTCCCCCCATAGTACCACCAGAGGCTTCTGAATCGGCCTCACACCATTCACCACATTTTTGACATTTCTGTATCATAATAGCTGTATTAAAAAATTACTTCTTTACATTGATATCCGTTCCACTTCCAAATCGACCATGTTCAGGCATCCGGCCTTTTTGATGTCGATGCCATAGATGCGGAAAAAAGCATCGATGACGGGTTGCCCG
>NZ_RQYI01000034.1 GCF_003859795.1 Alloprevotella sp. OH1205_COT-284
GGGAGCAGGGGGAGATCTTCATAGGGTAAAGATACAAAAAAAGAAAGAATTGACAAAATAAAAAAGAAAATAGTTTTGCAGAGGTCTCGGAATGAATTGTTTCATTGGCCATAAAAGCGAGTTGACTCTGCATATTGCAGAGGGATCAACAGGTTATGATACAGGAGGATGGGAGAGCTTTATTTCACAAAGCGACCTCTATAACGATGATACGGAGCACTACAACATGACAGCAGCCGAAAATGTATCAGTAGCTTATATGCGGGACTATCACCACACCAAATGGCAACCACTTTTCGCTCCTTTCAATATTCCATATAGTGCACTCAGAGACAAATTTGAAGTCGCTAAATTGGCCGATGAACAGCCCGACGCGGAAATCGTGAAGTTCACACTGCTAAAAGAGGATGAGACACTGTCGGCGCACACCATAGCCCTGATTCGCTCCAAAGAAACCGGCATACGTCCACTGATCGTGGAGAACACGTCCCGTGTCGCCCCCAAGACGGAAAAGATTAAGAAAGTGGGCAATTTCGAGTTTTGGGGTACGAGCAAAAAATATTATGCGAAAGATGGTTTGGAAGGAGCTTATGTAATGAAAGACAACTTTTTGCACCCTTATCAAGGCGCGATAGCTCCTGATCCACAACCGCTTCGGGCTTTCCGTTGGTTCATTTTGACATCAACCTTAGGTACTCCCAAACTAAGCATCGAAATCGGCGATGGCGATCATATAACCCACATCAACTCCTCCCAAATCAACACCGAGGTAGCTTCATCTATCAAAGGGAATAAGTCTGTGATCTATACTCTCGACGGCCGATACATGACAAAAACACCATCAAGAGGGATCTACATTCTAAATGGCAGAAAAGCCATTCGATAACTCCCAACCTATTAAATTCAAACGCTTTTACCTCATGAAGAAAACATACATCACACCGAGTCTACTTTGTTTGCAACTATCTACTGAGGGCGTTATGGCCTCCTCACCCTCAATCGGTAAATCCACAACTCCCATCAATAATCCCGATACGCAAAGCATGTCGTTTGATGACGATTGGGATGAAGTCGAATAATAAGGGAAAGTCGTGAATCAATGAAGACACAGCTACCTTGACGATGCTCCATATGAGAAATCGCTTCTATCCACCATCGGAATAGAAGCGATTGTTGTATGAAAAAATTCCTCGTTCAGGTAACTCATTCTTCCCTCCCCCCAAAATATCAAAAATCCTGTTTACGTCTAATAAATTCCTAAATGTCATAAAACACGGCCTTTCATCGCTTGCGATATAAAAAGAAAGTTCTATCTTTGCACCACAGACAGCCGACGGCCGTCGTTTCGAACATAGACTCCGAGGTGCTTCGCCTCACATTTACTCCAACAAACAGCATCACTCAACATGGCAAACGCATACGATTTCAAGTTATCCGACAAAAAAGGCAACGAAGTTTGCCTTGCCGACTATCGTGGAAAAGTGTTACTCATCACCAACACTGCCACAGCCTGCGGATTTACTCCTCAATATGAAGAGTTGGAAAGCCTTTACAAACGCTTCAAAGAGCAAGGGCTCGAGATTCTCGACATTCCCTGCAATCAGTTCGGCGGACAGGCTCCCGGTTCCGACGAGGAGATTTCGGAATTTTGCTGCACAAAATTCGGCGTGAGCTTTCCGCAATTCAAAAAATCGGAAGTCAACGGCGAAAACGCCTTGCCGCTCTACGCTTGGTTGAAAGGCGAAAAAGGCTTTGAAGACTTCGCCCCCAATCATCCGCTGACCCCCATTTTGGTCGAGATGTTCGACAAAGCCGATGCCAATTGGCGCAGCAGTTCGGACATCAAGTGGAATTTCACCAAATTCCTCATCGATCGTCAAGGCAACGTCGTGGCTCGCTTTGAGCCTACCCACGATTTGGGCGACATCGAAAAGCAAATTTCCGCCTTGCTCTGATCGCCAAAATCCTCTTCGACACAGCAAAACCGGCTTAGAGGCTGAAAACCCCAAGCCGGTTTTGTGTATCTATCCATTTCAGTAGCACGACCCCATGGCATACGACCAGCTCAAACTCGACAACCAACTCTGTTTTCGGCTCTATGCCGCAAGCCGCCTCATCACCCAAGCCTATCGTCCGCACTTGGAACGAATAGGCGTGACCTATCCCCAATATCTCGTTTTGATGGTGCTGTGGGAGTCAGACTCCCTTCCCGTCAATGACATTGCCAAACGCCTCTCGCTGGAAACAAACACCGTCACGCCGCTCATACAGCGCATGGAACGCGAAGGCCTCGTCACGCGCACGAAAGGCAAGGTGGACAATCGGCAAACCATCGTTGCACTCACGCCACGGGCACAACGCTTGGAAGAGGAGGCCGCCGACATCCCCAACTGCATGCTCGACCTGCTGTGTAAGAACGGAGTGAAAAAAGACTCTGTTTTCGGCATGTTGCCCATGCTCGACGACCTCATCGGGCATCTCAAAAAATAGAAAAACACCGCTTCATCGCCTTTCTCGTTTCCGAGGGGATGAAGCGGTGCTCGTTTTCGTCCGATCCGACTTGACGACTATCGCATCGCGGGGTATTCGCTCCGTTGTTTCAACATTCGGTTGCGGTCATCGTCGCCATTGCAGTTCGTTTCGGCCTTTTCATCGGGCAACGGCTCCGACTACTTCCGAAAGTTTTTGCTGCAAGCGGCGCAAGACTTTCGGATATTTTTTGGCCACGTTCTCTTGTTCCTCCACGGACTTCTTCATGTCGTAAAGCTGCGGTTCGGAAGAAAATCCGGTTTCGATCTTCGGCCCCCATCCCACCATGGGACGCCCTTTGGTGGGGGGAATGTACTTCCAGTCTTTCGTGCGAATGGAAACGGATCGGTTGTAGGCCATTGCCACGCTATACTCTCTCGACTTGTCGGAGCGTCCGAGCCATGTGGCGTGTTGGTCGCGGCTGTCGGTGGCCAAACTGTCGGCAACATTTCCCTTTGCCACGACCGCCAATGAGCGTATGGCATCGATTTGCGATACCAACGCCTTGCTGGTTTTCCCCTGAGGCACACGACCCGCCGGCCAGCTCACGATGAACGGCACGGTGCTTCCGGCTTCGTAAGCACTGTATTTTCCGCCTCTCAACATGCCGTTTTCGCGATGATCGCCTTTGAGTTCCTCGGCCTGATCGGCATAGCCGTCGTCGAGCACGGCTCCGTTGTCGCTCGACAAGATAATCAGCGTATTGTCTGCTATGCCGCGCTTTTCGAGGGCTTCCATGACACGTCCCACCGTTTCGTCGAATTGAAGAATGGCGTCGCCGCGCAAGCCCAATCCGCTCCGTCCGACAAATCGCGAGTGCGGCCATCTGGGCACATGGATATCATTGGTACAGAGATACATGAAAAAAGGTTGTTGCTCTCCACGACGCGCATTTTCGTCAAGATGGCGTTCCACCCAATCTATGGCGAAATGCGCGATCGAGTCGGCAATGTTTTCGTCTTGCCAAAGCGCACTTCCGCCGCCCTTCATGTAGCCGATGCGGGAAATGCCGTTCACGATGCTCATGTCGTGTCCGTGCGACGGCTGCAACTTCAAGAGGTGAGGGTGTGTTTTGCCGGTGGGTTCTCCCTCGTAGTTTTTCACGTAGCTCACCTCTATGGGGGCAGTGGGGTCGTAGTTTCTGACACTTCCGTTCTCGATGAAGACACACGGCACGCGGTCGGCCGTGGCGGCCATGATGCAACTGTAATCGAAACCGATGTCGGCCGGCGTGGCGTCGATCGTACCGTTCCAATCCTGCTGCGCGCGGCGGCTGCCCAATCCGAGGTGCCATTTTCCGATAGCCGCGGTGGCATAGCCGGCTTCCTTGAACATGTCGGCAAGGGTGTACTGATGAGGACGGATGACCATTTCTGCGTTGCCATCGGCCACGTCGGTGCCGGTTCGTCTGAAAGGATACTGACCCGTCAGCAGACCGTAGCGCGAGGGAGTGCTCGTTGCAGCGGCGGCGTGAGCATCGGTAAACATCGTGCCCCGTGCGGCCAAACGATCTATATGGGGAGTGGAAACTTTCCCCTTATAGCACGACAAATCTCCCGATCCGACATCGTCGCCCAACAAAACGATGACGTTGGGGCGTTGAGTTTGGGCGGAAACGATCGCGGCCAAAAGGGAACATCCCGAAAGCAATGATAATTTGGTATTCATAGATGATGACAATTATGCTTCTCGACAAACGGCTTCGAGTTCTTCGATCGAAGCAACCACCCGAAAACTTTCTTGCAATTCGTGGCCGATGAGTCCTTGCTGCGTCAAACCGTCGAGCGTTTCCAAGAGCGGTTTCCAACAATCGTCCACATTGTAGAGCAACACCCTCTTACTGTCTGTGCCGATAGCGTTTGCGGCCAGCACGGTAAACATTTCGTCGAGTGTTCCGGTACCGCCGGGAAGCACGACAAAGATGTCGCTCTCTCGCATCAAAACGGCTTTGCGGTCGTGGAGATCCGTCGTGCGAAATTCGACATCGAGCAACGTACTCACGCGCTTTCGATCATAAAGGATTTGGGGCACTACGCCAAACACGCGCCCACCACTCTCCCTGACCGATCGTGCCAAAACCTCCATCAGTCCGCAGGAAGAACCTCCGTAAATCAATGTGCGACCTGTCGAACCGATCCAATGCCCCACAGCTTCGGCAGCAGCATGGAAAGAAGGAGAAATTTCGCTGCGCGAAGAAAGAAAAACTCCGATTTTCTGCATATCGTCAATATTTTTTCGAGGAGGCGAGTCTATTCCGACCTTCGGAAAAACGCACACACATCGAAGGGGTTGAAATTACGGCAAAGGTACAAATATTTTTTCGACATCGCAAAGCAATCATGCACGTTCAAAAGCCATGAACTGCCGACAAATTCGTGCTTTGCCCAAAAGCCGGCAGCATCGTTGCTCGCCAAGAAACACTTCTCAACCTTTTGTCCACCAAGGAACACACAAACTTATCGGCTCATTTTCAAGAAGAAACGAACACCAACACGCGGTCTGTTCGCACAAAAGAGAAAGGTGGGTTCTGCATCGCGAGTAGAATTCCCAAACAATGAGTAGAAAAACGGGGTAGGAAGTAAGAAGGACACGAGTCGGCGGCCGTATTTCGGTATTCCGATTTTCGGAAATTCGCCGATACGATCCGCACATCTGCGACGAGTATCGGAACGACCTGCTTTTTTTCGGTGAAAACCTCAAAAAAACAAAGGGCAAATAGGTGTTTCGCTTTTTTTTCCGTATTTTTGCATGCAAAACTTTTATTGACCATGGAGATCGTTACCGTAAAAGATAAAAAATTTGCCATTTCCATCACGGCGGAGCAACTCCGCCAACGCATCGCCGAAATAGCGGCTCAAATCAGCAAAGACATGGAGGGGAAAAAACCGCTGTTTCTTGCCGTGCTGAATGGTTCGTTCATGTATGCCGCCGATCTGATGCGCGGCATCACCACGCCTTGCGAAATATCTTTTGTGCGTTTTGCCAGTTATGAGGGCATGCACAGCACCGGATGCGTCAATGAGGTGCTCGGATTGGCCGAGGAGATCAAAGGGCGCAACGTCATCGTGGTGGAAGACATCATTGATTCAGGTCTGACGATGCAACTGCTCCTGTCGAAACTCCGCGAACACCAACCTGCCGACCTCAGAGTGGCCTCGCTACTGGTGAAGCCCGGCAACCTGAAAGTGGAACTCGACATTGCTTACACTTGTTTTGAAATCCCCAACGACTTCATCGTCGGCTACGGCTTGGACTACGACGGAGAAGGACGCAACCTGCCCGCCATCTACACCGTGATGGAATGATCTCGCCTCGGCGGGCAAGTCGCGGCGAAAGGCGATTCGGCCTTTTGATGCGACAAGTTCTCATCGGCCTTGGAACGGAAACACATGCTCCACAGGACGAACGATATTCTCTTTCCGTTTAATTCTTTTCCCCTTTCCTTTTTAACAATGAAAAATCTTGTGATTTTTGGTGCTCCCGGTTCGGGCAAAGGCACACAAAGCGATATTTTGGTGGCCAAATACGGCTTCGACCACATCTCCACGGGCGACGTGTTGCGCGCAGAGATCAAAGCCGGCACCGAACTTGGCAACACCGCCAAGGGATACATCGACAATGGGCAACTCATACCCGACAGCCTCATGGTAGACATTCTCGCCGCCACCTATGATGCACTGCCGAAAACGAAAGGCGTGATCTTCGACGGATTTCCCAGAACCATTCCCCAAGCCGAAGCACTCAAAGCCATGTTGGCCGAACGAGGAACTGCCGTACATGCCATGCTCGAACTCAACGTGCCCGACGAGATGCTCATGGAACGCCTCATCAATCGGGGAAAAACCAGCGGACGCGCCGACGACAACGAAGAAACCATTGCCAAACGCCTTGGCGTCTATCACTCACAAACGTCGCCCCTCATCGAATGGTACGAAAAAGAGGGCATTCGCAACTCCGTGCAGGGCTACGGCTCGCTCGAAGAGATCAACGCCAAACTTTGTGCCGTGATCGATGCCCTCTAAACGACAATAAACCTCTTGCGCCGGCGACCAACGTCGGCGCATACTCCTTTTTTTAAGGTACGTTTCCGAAGCGGCGTCCTCATGCCGTACAGAAGCGAAATCATCTCATTTCGAACCCCAGCTCAACCAAGATGGAATCCAATTTTATTGACTACGTCAAAATTTATTGCCGTTCGGGCAAAGGCGGACGCGGATCTATGCACATGCACCGCGGAAAATATCAACCCCTCGGAGGACCCGACGGAGGCGACGGAGGACGCGGAGGTAATGTTTACCTGCGAGGCAATCACAACTACTGGACACTGCTCCACTTGCGCTACGAACGCCACATCTTTGCCGGACACGGGGGCAACGGTTCGAAATGTTGCAGCACGGGAAAAGACGGTGAAGACAAATACATCGATGTGCCGCCCGGCACAGTGGCCTACGACGCCGAAACCGGAAAATACATCTGCGACGTCGTTGCCGACGGACAAGTCGTGATGCTCCTCAAAGGCGGACGAGGCGGATTGGGCAACTATCGTTTTCGCACCGCCACCAACCAAGCTCCGCGATTTGCGCAGCCGGGCGAACCGATGCAAGAAATGATGGTCGTTCTCGAACTCAAACTGCTGGCCGATGTCGGATTGGTTGGCTTCCCCAATGCCGGAAAGTCGACTTTGGTCAGCTCCGTGTCGAATGCAAAGCCCAAGATCGCCAACTATCCCTTCACCACGCTCGAACCCTCGCTCGGCATCGTGCCCTATCGCGACGGACGTTCGTTCGTAATGGCCGACATCCCCGGCATCATCGAAGGGGCGGCCGAAGGCAGAGGCTTGGGATTGAGATTTCTACGCCACATCGAGCGCAACTCGATCCTCTTGTTTATGGTGCCCGGCGACACGGACAACATCAAGCGCGAATACGAAATACTGCTCAACGAAGTGGGCAGTTTCAACGCCGGTTTGCTCAACAAACACCGCATCCTTGCCGTGACCAAAAGCGACCTGCTCGACGACGAACTCATGGAAATGCTCAAAGCCGATCTACCCGACGATCTGCCCGTGATATTCATCAGTGCCGTGGCCGGAAAAAACATTGATCGTCTCAAAGACATGCTGTGGGAAGAGCTGAACTCCGAAAGCAACAAGCTGCAAAGCGTGGCAGAGGGAGGAAGCATCGTACACAGAGACAGAGAAGTGGAATATTTGGATAGGGATTTCCACGACTGGGATGACGACATCATCGAAATCGACGATGACGACATCGAAGAACTCGAAGACTACGAAATCGAAGACGTGGAGGAATAAGCCTTTTCTCCCGATAAACCGCACTTCCCTGAAAAAGAAACCGGAATGGAACTTTTGGAATACGATTTGGGAAAAGGAGTACACGCTTTCTCCACCCTTCGCCATGGTGGAGGGGAGGGAAAGAGAGAGTACTCCTCTTTCAATATCACTCACTACTGCGGCGACGCTCCGGCCAATGTGGCACGGTGCAGACAGCTGCTCTGCGAAAAGTTGGACATCGACGACGAACACCTCCTGCTGCCACGGCAAACCCACACCGACCACGTACTGACCATTGACGGGCAGTTTCTCACACTCAGCCCCGAAGAGCGAACAGCCCGCTTGGAAAACCAAGACGCACTCGTCACCAATGTGAGAGGCGCTTGCATCGGTGTTTCGACCGCCGACTGCGTACCCATTCTCCTCTACGAGCCGAAACGAGAAGTCATAGCCGCCATTCACGCAGGCTGGCGCGGCATGGTGGCGCAAATCGCCCGAAAGGCTGTGGAGGCGATGCAATCATTGGGAGCCGATGCCGCTCATACTCATGCCCTCATAGGCCCCTGCATTTCCACCGTATTCTTTGAAGTGGGTGAAGAAGTGGCGACGGCCTTTGCCGAAAGCGGATTTCCTCTTTCGGTTGTTTCAAGATCCTTTGCCCGTCCCCACATCGACCTGCAAGCCGCAGCAACATGGTTGCTTGAAGACAGCGGCCTCGATTTGCTGAACATACGCGTGTCGGGCTTGGACACTTATGCCTCGCCCGACGATTTCTTCTCTGCACGACGGCAAGGCATCAAGTCGGGACGCACGTTTACGGGCATCATGATGAAATAAACTCGTTTATCCCCCATTTGCAGCATCATGCACAAAATCACAACACTCATCTGCCTGCTTCTGTTTTCCACCGTTCCCCTCATAGGACAAGATGTTATGGTGGTTCGCTCTCAAAAGGGCGAAAGCCGCGTGATGCGTGTGAGCGATCTTCTCGCAATCGAGTTCACCGACCACAAGCAGCAAAACGATCTCTTCGTGGGAACGGAGATAAATCCCTTGGCATCGGCATATTTGGGAACGGTGGTTTATTCGGACGACGACTATCGGAAATCGGAGATCGGACGTTTTCTGCCTCCCGAAGGCACACGAGGCGACCACCCGCTCCCCATTCGTCTGCATGCTCCGAAAGAGGCCGCCACGGCCGACAGGGTACGAGTTTTTTCCGCGGAAGGAGGATTCGAGCTTCCGCAATTGGCCAAAGTGGAACGGGGAGAGGCCGTCGTACACCACCTTTTACCCAATCGCACCTACCGAGTGTTGTGGTTGGCAGAAAACAGTTTCGCACCTTTGGCCGAAAGTTCGATTTTCGCAACGGGCGAACTGCGCATGATCGGTTTGAAACGAGTGCTCAATGTGCGAGATTTCGGCGGCTGGCCGGCCATGGAAGGCCGTAGGGTCAGACATGGTTGGCTCTATCGCGGTGCACAATTGCACAACCCTGCCGACGGCACTATTGCCACGGAAGCCGACGTGACAGAACTTCGACGACTGGGCATTCGAGCAGAACTCGATTTGCGCGGCAATCAGGAGTCGGGCAAAATCACCGCTTCGCCTCTCGGCAACGACATTCGCTACTATCGCATCGCCGGTGGCGGCATCTACCCCTATGCCGAAATGATCACGCGTTTTCCGGAAGACATTAAAGAGGTCTTTCGAGAAGTACTCGACAATTTGCGACAAGGCCGACCGACCTACATTCATTGCGCACAAGGCGCGGATCGGACGGGGACGATAGCCTTTCTCCTCAATGGTATTCTCGGAGTGTCGGAAAGCGATTTGGCCAAAGACTTCGAACTCACCTCTTTGTCGCCGGTGGGCATAAGAAGTAGAGTGTTCTATCCGGAACAAAAAGAAATCAACTATGCTGCCTTGGTGAGGGCTTTGGACAAATACAATGGGCAAACGCTATTGGAGCGTTTGGAAAACTACTTTCTGTCGGTCGGCATCACACGTGCCGAAATCGAAGAATACCGACTGTTTATGCTTTATTGATCTACACACTACGCCATGTCATTTTTCTCTCGAAAATCAAACGCCCGTTGGCTGCTATCTTCCTTTTTTTTATTGTTCTCCGTGTTGGCAGGAGGTTGCCTCGCGGGGTGTACCGATCTCACCGACATCGAAGCCCGACTGACCCAATTGGAAGAAAGCGTAAGCAACTTGGAAAAAGCCGAAGAGGCTTTACGAAAGGCGTATGCAGACGGAAAGATCATCAAAAGTGTCACTCCTTTTGCCGCCACCGCCGAAGAAGAGAGTGGCTTTGTTGTGACTTTTTCGGACAACAGTTCGCTAACGCTCCACAATGGTGCCAAAGGAGAAAAAGGAGATAAAGGAAATCAGGGAGAAAAAGGAGAGCAAGGCGAAAAGGGCGAAAAGGGCGAAAAGGGCGAACAAGGCCTGCAAGGAGAACACGGCACAAACGGAAAAGACGGCACCACACCTTTCATCAAAATCGACGGGAATGGTTATTGGGTCGTTTCGTATGATAGCGGTCTGACTTGGACGCGCCTGATGAACGACGCGGGAGCATACTTGACGGCCAAAGGAGAGAAAGGAGAGAAAGGCGAAAAAGGAGAGAAAGGAGATAAAGGAGAAAAGGGAGAGCAAGGAAACAAAGGAGAGAAGGGAGAGAAGGGCGAACAAGGCCTGCAAGGAGAACACGGCACAAATGGGATCGGTATGAAAGTGATCGTGGATGCAGAAGGGCATTACGCCTTTGTCACCTACGACATGGGAAAACCCGACACCATAATCGACACCATAAAAACGCCCTATCCGGCACAACCCGAACACTTGATACAACACATCAGCGAAGATGAAACGACACACAGCATCACGCTGACATTGAGCAACGGACGTTCATTCCAGTTCGACAAATTCGCGATTACCCCCACATCTGTCGTCCTACTGGAAACCTCCCCCTTGGTCGTCGGCATGAAATCAAAAGTGACGGTGGAATTTCGTGTCAATCCCTCCAATGCCACGTTCAACCACGACACGGCTTCGCCGGAATGCCAGATATATTTGGACAAAGTGGGCGCGACACGTGCCCCCGGCTACATCAATCCTCCGCACAATTATCGTTTAGAGGCCGTAGAAACCGTTTCCGACGAACAGGGCGTTCAACAAGAAGGACAATATCGCGCCACGATAGCCGATCTCGGACTTTCACTTCCCTATCGCGAAAGAGCCGCACTCGTGCTCAACGTGAAGGACGGACACGGCAATGCCGTTCAAATCTCATCACAAGCCTTTGAGATAAAACGCGCCGGCGACGAGCTGGTGGAATTCTTTTTCACACAAAAAAACAATCCGACCCTTCTTAAAGACGAAAAAGCACACATCGCCGATGGAGAGATCTCTTTATCGATTCCTTATCTGAAAGATTTTTCAAAACTCATTGCATCGTTTCAGACAAACGCGCGCGTCTTCGTGGGAGAAACGGAACAAGTGAGCGGAGTGACGGCAAACGACTTTTCAAAGCCGGTGGTTTACCGCATCGTCGATGCGCAAAACAACGAAAAGACCTACACGGTGAAAATATCCGACACCGGACTGCCCGTCGTGCGCATCACCACTCCGTCGCTCATCACATCGAAAGAAAACTGGACGGCAGGATGCACCCTTACCATTGAAGACGAAAAAGGCGTGACGAACTATGGCGCGATAGAGATGCGGGGGCGAGGCAACTCGACATGGACTTACCCCAAAAAGCCCTATGCCCTGCGGCTTTCGCAACGCTCCGAGGTGTTGGGAATGCCCAAACACAAACGCTGGGTGCTGTTGGCCAACTGGAAAGACCGCACACTCTTGCGAAACGATATTTGTTTTGCCATTGCACGAAAAACCGACTTGAAGTGGACACCTTCCGGACAGTTCGTGGAAGTCGTGATGAATCGGCAACACATCGGCAACTACTACTTATGCGAACAAATACGGATCGACAAAAACAGGGTGAACATTCCCGAAATGACTGCCACTGACGAAGACGAAACAAGCATTTCGGGAGGATATTTGCTGGAATTCGATACGAACTTCGACGAAAAAAACAAGTTCAAAACAATCAAAAGAGATTTGCCCTGCAACATCAAATCTCCCGACGACGATGTCATCACCCCCAAACAAACAGAATACATCAAAAACTACGTCAACACGTTTGAAACCCTCCTCTATAAAAACAACGGTCTGTCCTCAAAAGAATATCTCGACTACTTCGACCTCGATGCGGCCATCGACTATTGGCTCATCAATGAGGTGTCGGGTTCGAGCGAAAGCTATTGGCCGAAAAGCGTGTATGCCCACAAAGATCGAGGCGGAAAACTGACCATGGGCCCCGTGTGGGATTTTGATTGGGGAACGTTTCTCCCCTCCAACTCCCACAGCTGGGTGGCCACTCAGGGTATGTGGCAAAAGCGATTGCTCAGCAGCCACTCCGTGTTGTTACGCATCAAGGAGCGATGGCAAAAATGGAAACCGGCTTTTAAGGAAATTCCGGCCTACATAGAAGCGCAGCGCGAGAAACTACGTGCCTCCAATGCCAAAAACATTGAGATTTGGCCGATTTATACACGCGACAACGGCGATGAAGTTCTCGACTATGACAAAGCCGTGGATCGCATGATTGAGGCTTATCTCGAAAAAATAGAGTGGCTCGACCGGGAATTTACCAAGATCAAATAAATTCCGCGCATCATGGGGAGATTTCCCCAGATTTCGGCATCGGAAAATCGGTGTCGTCCGACACCAACCGGACTGACGAAAAGCACGCCGCTCCGCAAATCGGGCAAGACTACCTTGGAGATAGGAAATTCTACCTCAAAGGCAAGGAATTCTACCTCAAAGGCAAGGAAATCTACCTCAAAGGCAAGGAAATCTACCTCAAAGGCAAGGAAATCTACCTCAAAGGCAAGGAAACCTCCCGACAAAACGAGAATATCCCTCGCACGCGTACGCGCGCGTTCCTAAATTTTATCACATTTAGCCTTCACTGCCTCCGCAAAACGAGTTAGTCCACTGAATATCAACACGATATTAGCGAAGGCAAAGTGAAGGTAAAATAAAAACGACAAACGCAATCAACTGTCAATCAACCTATTGTTTCCTGTTTTTGCTTTCACAACCGCGAAAAGAGCAGTGTTTCGCGCCGAAACGGTGAAAGCAAGTGAAAGCAAAAGGAGAAGTTTGCCTTCACCTCAGTGATACTGATTTTCAGCCGATTGCATTTTACCGGTGAAGTTTGCCTTCACTTTACCTTCGCAAGAAACAAACTGATAATCAGAAGAAAAAACGTTTTAGCGGAAGCAAAACGGCAAAAACAAAAAAATAGGGTAAGGAAACACCCGAAAAGGCGGTTTCACCGAAGATGTCACGGAGATGGAGGGCGAAGCCAAACGTCAGAACAATCAAAGAGAAGCAACGGCTTCAAAGAGATGCCGATTTTGAGCGGCATGGCGCGAAGGATTTGACAGACACGTAGCAGACACCGATAAAATCGAAACGACGATGCTCAAAAGAAGATCATCTTCCTTCTCTCAAACGTGGTTTTTACTCATAAGACCAAAGTATTCCAATAAGTTTTTGTAATTTTGTCCGCAAATTGTCGCCTTCTGCGCGACTGCACGTTTCCTATTTGCAGGATATAAGCAAAAAAAGAAGAAAAACAGATAATGGCAAAAGAACTTAAAGATCTCACCAAGCGCAGCGTAGACTATTCTCGCTGGTACAACGAACTCGTAGTAAAGGCAGACTTGGCCGAACAGGCAGATGTGCGCGGCTGCATGGTGATCAAACCCTATGGATACGCCATTTGGGAATGCATTCAACAAAATCTTGATGCACGCTTCAAAGCTACCGGCGTGCAAAACGCATATTTCCCCATGCTCATCCCCAAGAGCTATCTTTCCAAAGAAGCCGACCATGTGGAAGGTTTCGCAAAGGAATGCGCCGTCGTGACGCACTACCGCCTCAAAGCCAATCCCGACGGAGACGGCGTGGTGGTCGATCCAGCGGCAAAATTGGAAGAAGAGCTGATCATTCGCCCCACCTCCGAAACCACCATTTGGAACACTTTCCGGGGCTGGATACATTCATGGCGCGACCTGCCGATTCTCTGCAATCAGTGGTGCAACGTGATGCGCTGGGAGATGCGTACGCGTCTGTTCCTCCGCACCTCCGAATTTCTTTGGCAAGAAGGCCATACGGCTCATGCCACTCGCCAAGAAGCAGAAGACCGTGCCAAACAAATGCTGGAAGTCTATGCCGATTTTGCAAAAGACATTTTGGCCATTCCCATGGTGCGCGGCGTGAAAAGCGAAACCGAACGCTTTGCCGGAGCACTCGACACCTACACCATCGAAGCCATGATGCAAGACGGAAAAGCCTTGCAGAGCGGCACGTCGCACTTCTTGGGACAAAACTTCGGCAAAGCCTTCGACGTGAAGTTTGTCAATAAAGAAAACAAGGAAGAATATGCTTGGGCTTCTTCTTGGGGCGTTTCGACACGCCTCATGGGCGCGCTCATCATGACCCACTCCGACGACAACGGACTTGTTCTTCCGCCTCATGTGGCTCCCGTCCAAGTGGTGATCATACCTATTTTCAAAGGCGACGAGGTCGATAAATTCGACGAAGTGCTTGGAGGATTGGCCAAAAAGCTCTCAGCCAAAGGCATCCGTGTGAAATATGACAATGCCGACAACAAACGACCGGGATTCAAATTTGCCGACTACGAACTGAAAGGCGTGCCCATTCGTTTGGTGATGGGAGGACGAGACTTGGAAAACGGCACCATCGAACTCATGCGCCGTGACACCCTCGAAAAGGAAACCTTGTCATTTGACGGCATCGAAGAGCGCATCCCCTCACTCCTCGAAGAAATCCAAGAGAACATCTACAACAAGGCACTGAAACACAGAGAAGAATGCACCTACACGTGCTCGAACTACGAAGACTTCAAGCAACGCGTCAAAGAAGGCGGCTTCTTCATCTGCGACTGGGACGGCACCGCTGAAACCGAAGCACAAATCAAGGCCGACACACAAGCCACCATACGCTGCATACCCTATGGCGTTTCGCAAGAAAACCTTAGAACCGACATGGTCAGCGGAAAGCCGGCCGTGGCTCGTGTAATCATTGCTCGCAGCTATTAACAGAACCTACGCGTCGCTATGCGAGAACTCGTTTTCGCATGGCGACGCCTTCATCTTCGACATGACCACACAACAAGAATTTGAAAAAGCGATGAGCCTGTGTCGCGAACTCTTCTTCATGAAGATGCACGACTATGGCACGGCATGGCGCATTTTGCGGCCGGAGTCGCTCACCGATCAAATTTACATCAAGGCCAACCGCATACGCTCCCTCCAAACAAAAGGCGTTTCTTTGGTGGGAGAAGGTATCATACCCGAATTTATCGGCATCGTGAACTATGCCATCATGGGGCTGATCCAACTCGAACTGGGAGCCTCCGACGGCACAGACGAGAGCGACCTCAACGATCCCGGCGTGATCATTCACTACGACAAGTATGCAACCGAAGCTCTCGAATTGATGCTTCGCAAAAATCACGACTACGACGAAGCATGGCGTGCCATGCGAGTATCGTCGTATGCCGACCTGATTTTGATGAAAGTCTTCCGCACCAAACAAATCGAAGACCTCGAAGGGGAAACATTGGTGAGCGAAGGCATCGCGGCCAACTACATGGACATGCTGAACTATTCCGTCTTTGCTTTGATCAAACTCGTTGTCGAAAAAGGACAAGAAACCACCCTTCACAGTGACGAAACATAAAGCCATACAAATACTGCTACGTCTTACCACGCTGTTTGCCCAGTGGATTTTGGCCGCCGTGTTTCTCTTTTCCGGCTTTGTCAAAGCACTCGACCCATTGGGCATGGAGCATAAGTTTGAAGCCTATTGTGCGGAGGCCGGTCTGAATGTCATGGCCGGCTCCCTCTATCTCGATGTGGCCGTCATTGCTCTGACCTTGGTGGAATTTACGCTCGGCGTCTATCTCCTTTTGGGCATGCGCCGCCGCATCGCCACCTATGGGGCTTTTGTGTTCATGTTGTTCATGACGATCGTCACGATCTACATCTATATTTTCAACCCCGTGCCCGATTGCGGCTGTTTCGGCGCAGCCATCACACTGACCAACGGCGAGACATTGGCCAAAAACATCGTGTTGCTCGCGCTCACGATTTTTCTGCTGACCCAAAGCCGACGCTCACTACGCATCATCTCCCAACGAAATCAATGGTTGCTCTCGGCCTACTCTCTGGTCTATCTGTTGGGAATTACGCTCTACTCTCTGCACTATCTGCCACTGATCGACTTCACCGGCTATGCTTTGGGAACGGATATACCGAAAGCCATGTCGGGAGAATATGCCATGACATTCACCTATGAGAAGAATGGCAAACGGCAAGTGTTTACCGAAACAAATCTTCCCGACAGCACTTGGAAATATGTGGATGCCACAACCACCGTCGTCACCGCACCGAGTATAGCCGACTTCTCTCTGCTCGACCGACAAGGCGAAGACATTTCCGACAGCATCCTCGCCGACACGGGCTTTGTTTTCATTGCCACAATCCCCCACCTGCCGACCGCCGACCCCGGATGCTCCGACGCCCTCAACGATGTTTTCGACCACGCCATCGACAAAAACCACCGTTTCTATTGCGCAACGACAGGAAGCGAACAAGACATTTCGCAGTGGAAAGACCGAACCGGTGCCGCCTATCCTTTTATTTGGGGATCGGCCGAAATGCTCAAAGCCATGGTGCGCTCCAACCCCGGCCTGCTTTTGCTGAAAAATGGACGGATCATTGCCAAATGGAGTCGCAACAACATGCCCGACGACGGCGAATTGTCGTCGCTGAGTGATGCCGTAGAACACGTTCAGCGTGCCTCGCGCAACCGGTCATTCGGCATCCTTTTCCTTTGGTTCATCGTCCCCTTCCTTCTCCTTTTGTCCATCGACCGCATTTGGATAGGAAGTCGCTATTACAAAATTTATCACCATTATAAATCTCTTAAAAACGTTCCACAATGAGAAAGCACATCGTAGCAGGTAATTGGAAAATGAACAAGAACCTGCAAGAAGGCATCACCCTCGCCACCGAACTCAACGACATGCTCACCGCCGAAAAGCCCAACTGCGACGTGGTCATCGGCACACCTTTTATTCACCTCGCCAAAGTGAGCGAAATCATCGACCACAGTGTCATCGGACTTGCCGCCGAAAACTGCGCCAACCACGCCTCCGGAGCTTATACGGGAGAAGTTTCCGCAGAAATGGTAAAATCCACCGGTGCCGAATACGTAATTCTCGGCCACAGCGAGCGTCGCGAATACTACAACGAAACGCCCGAAATCCTCAAAGAAAAAGTTGATCTCGCACTCGCCAACGGTTTGAAAGTCATTTTCTGCATCGGCGAAAGCCTCGCTCAACGCGAAGCCAACGAACAAGAATCCGTCTGCAAAGCCGAACTCGAAGGCAGCGTGTTCCACCTCACCGCCGAGCAATGGAGCAACATCGTCATCGCCTACGAACCCATTTGGGCAATCGGAACGGGTAAAACCGCCACTGCCGAACAAGCCCAAGACATCCACGCTTTCATCCGCTCTTGCGTAGCCGAAAAGTATGGTGCGGCCGCAGCCGACAACACCTCTATTCTCTATGGCGGCTCTTGCAACGGAAAGAATGCCCCCGAACTCTTTGCCAAAGCCGACATTGACGGCGGCCTCATCGGTGGTGCTTCTCTCAAAGCTGCTGATTTCAAACTCATCATCGACGCTTGGAAATAACCATTTGTCAATCCTAAATTCACGAGGACGGGAGACTCTGTCGTGAGACTTCCGTCCTTTTCTTTTCATCCTTTCACCGCCATGCGCCATCTCATGCTCATTTCGGTATTGTTTCTTTGGAACACGCTCGGATTTGCCCACCTCGCTTCAAACTTCGGAAATAGCGTGGCAGCCGACAGTGTTAACGTCAAAGAAAACCTCCCTCTTCCGAAGCGCAACACGCCTCGTCCGCTCCACGACACCCTACCCTATTCCTCCGACGATGTTTACGAACATCGCCCGGCGCATGCTCCCGCTACGGGCAGACCGGCCTCCCGCCTGCGCCACAGAACTTCCGGTTATCGCATCCAAGTCTACACCGGAAGCAACAATCGCGCCTCGAAACAAGCGGCCTTGCGCATGAAAGAGAAAGTACAAAAAGTATTCCCCGAACTTTCCGCCTACATTTATTTCCAATCTCCGCGTTGGATCTGCCGTGTCGGCGATTTTATTTCGCGCGAAGAAGCCCACCACTACTTACAAAAAATCAAGAAAGAGCGCATTTCTCCCGAAGCCCGTATCGTTTCGGTCACTGTCTTACGCACCCCATAACATCGAACTGCCGTTTTTCGGGATCGATATGCTCCGTATTTTCTCCTCTCTTCCTCAATCTTCCGCCCTCCTCATGACAGAACAAGAACGCTTGGAACAATTGCAGCTCCACTACACCGAGATCATCAAGCTCTTGGGTGAAGACCCTCGTCGCGAAGGTCTGCGCAAAACTCCAGAACGCGTAGCCAAAGCCATGCTTACTCTCCTTCGCGGTTATGCCATGAATCCCGTAGAAGTGCTCAACAGTGCCAAATTCGTGGAAAACTACAAGCAAATGGTCATCGTCAAAGACATTGAGTTGTTCAGTCTGTGTGAGCACCACCTGTTGCCCTTCTATGGCAAAGCCCATGTAGCCTACATCCCCAACGGTCACATTTGCGGTCTTTCCAAGATACCCCGTGTTGTCGATATTTTTTCTCATCGCCTTCAAGTACAAGAGCGGCTCACGCTTCAAGTCATGGAAGCCATTCAAGAGGCACTCGATCCTCTCGGCGTTATGGTCGTCGTGGAAGCCGAACACATGTGCATGCAAATGCGCGGTGTGGAAAAACAACATTCCCTGACCACCACTTCTTCTTTTTGCGGTGCATTCGAACAAGCCAAAACTCGCGAGGAATTTCTTCAACTCATCCATCGTTGATCCGCTTCTTCACCTTTTGCGAAATATTATCCGACAACACCTACCGTATCACCCGACAAGACATAACGGCAAGAGCAGTATTCTACGCTTGACGGCAAAACACCTATACATAAGAAAGCACTTTCCGACAATTATAGAAAATCGAATCACCGGAAAGAGAATCCGATAGGAAGTTGTGAGATTTAGGTCAGTGATAGATTTTTCTACTCGTTACTCCGTTCAATCTACTCCTTAGGTAAGATGCGCTCCGGCGCATTAGGATATATCCGAACAAGCCGAAGTGAAGTCATTCTTCGTAAAAGGCAACTTTCAGCCCCCTTACCGGGAATTTTTCTTCTTTTTGTCTACATTGTCTACACTTTCTTCCTTAAATCGCAGATATATAAACCGTTGCGAATGTAGACAACGCAAAAAGAAACTACATTCGTCGCTACAACCTACACACCCTATCGGGAAAGCGTTCGGATGCCCGAAATTCCAACCGTGTAGGCCGTGTAGTTTTTCGATAAAAACGTCTACATTCATTTTCATCTGTCTATCATCGACTTAACCGTTTTCCGTGTATACAGGCAAGTCGCCTGCCTACACTTTCATTTCTCTGAAATTCAACGACATGAAAAGCGTAGTGTATGTTTTTCGAGATTTCAAGAAATAATCATCGGATAAGCCCATATCACACCCCTAAAAACCACGTTCTTATCGCGCTGTGATATGAAAGCAAGCCTGTTTTCTTTCATATTTCACATAACAAGTGCCGAGTTTTCGCTGATCTCGCAAAACTTCGGCCAACACACTTTTGAGCGTCACCGCCCATGTTTCCACCTGCGGAGGAAGTTCCGGATCTTGCACGCGAATGTAGTGGTTGTAAGAAATATCAAAAGTCGTTCCGTAGCGATGACAACTCTGTTCGGAAGCATTGGCATTTCGTTTACGCAATCGGGCAATGTCGTTTTCGGTGCGCAATACGGACGTGACGATGAGTTTATGAAACGGTATGCCTTTCGAGGCAAGACTATCGAGAAAAGAACGTCCGATTTCGTCAAGCAGGGTCGCTGCTCTCGGCACGAGATAAGGAATGCTGTGGCTGAGCGGTTTGACCTTATAGTAAGGGCTGTCGCCCACATACACCAATTCCTTGATGCGGTGAGCGGCTTCCTCGCGATCCGCGCATTTCTTCACGCCGATGCGATAAGCCGTGGCCAATTGCACATCATTGAGATCGGGAAAAGCCTCTTCAAACGAAGCAACAGAAGTGACACGATTCCGCACCGGCAACCCTCGTTCATCCAAAAGGCGGAGCGGACGGCGCGGGTTTCGGAACAAAGAATCCACCCGTCGAGCCGCCGCCACAATGGGATCAATGGGTGCTGCAACCGTGACGGGGTCATCACACAAGCCGACGGGATTTCCGCCGGCAATCGAAGGGAAAAGGAGTTTCACGCCGAAAAGCAACAACGCCGTGCTCCAAAAGAAAAGAAGAAAGTGTTTTTTGTTGTTTTTTGTGCCGTTAAAACTGCGCATGATAGATGTGTCCTATTCTCCTGCAAAAATAAGAATAAAATAGCAAAATTCTTGTCTTTTCGGTGCTTAAAACGTAATTTTGCAGTCAATACACGACGTTACTATTTTCCACCGAATGATAGAAAAACATTTCATCCTCGAAGAAGCCGATCCCGCCACGTTTTTCGGCATCGGCAATGCCAATCTGCGCTTATTGCGCGCCCTCTCTCCCAAGCTCCGCATCATCGGACGCGGAAATGTGCTGAAAGTAATGGGGGCAGACGAAGACATGGCCGATTTCGAGGAAAGTTTCGAGCATTTGCAACAACATTGTGCGAAATACAACGCGCTCTCGGAAGAAAATGTGATCGACATACTCAAACGCAGTTTGCCCAACTCCACTGCCGATGGCGACGCCATTGTCTTCTCCACGAGCGGCCGCGCGATTTCTCCCCGCACCGAAAATCAACGCCGCCTTGTCGAAGCCTATCGAAAGAACGACATGATTTTTGCGATCGGCCCTGCCGGAAGCGGTAAGACCTACATGGCCATTGCCCTTGCCGTTCGTGCGTTGAAAAACAAGGAAATCAAGAAAATCATACTCAGCCGGCCTGCCGTGGAAGCCGGCGAAAAGTTGGGTTTCCTGCCCGGTGATATGAAAGACAAGATCGACCCCTATCTTCAACCCCTCTACGACGCTCTTCAAGAGATGATTCCGGCAGCCAAATTGCAGGAATACATGGAGCAAAACGTCATCCAAATCGCCCCTTTGGCTTTCATGCGCGGCCGTACGCTCAACGATGCCGTCGTCATTCTCGACGAAGCCCAAAACACCACTCCCGCCCAAATCAAAATGTTTCTCACACGAATGGGGTGGAACACAAAGATGATCATCACCGGCGACCGCACGCAAATCGATCTTCCCCCCTCGCAAAAAAGCGGCCTCATCGACGCCGAAAACATCTTGCATAGGGTGGAAGGCATCGCATTTGTGGAAATGACACGCAAAGACATCGTGCGCCACAAACTCGTCACGCGCATTGTCGAAGCTTATGAAACAGAGCAAAAACGCCGCAAGACCTCAACCATGGAAGAACAGCACATGCCCAATATCCACCCTCAATAAATTCACACACTATGAGTGCTCTTACCCAAACCGATTTCAACTTTCCCGGCCAACAGAGCGTGTACCACGGCAAGGTGCGCGATGTCTACAACCTCGGCGACCGCCTCGTCATGGTGGCCACCGATCGCATTTCGGCTTTCGATGTGGTTTTGCCCGAAGGCATTCCTTTCAAAGGTCAAATGCTCAATCAGATCGCCGCAAAGTTTTTGGATGCCACGACCGACATTTGCCCCAACTGGAAGCTCGCCACTCCCGACCCCATGGTGACGGTAGGCGTGATGTGCGAAGGCTTTGCCGTCGAGATGATTGTGCGCGGCTATCTCTGCGGCAGTGCATGGCGTGCCTATAAAAACGGCGTTCGAGAAATATGCGGTGTGAAGCTCCCCGACGGCATGCGCGAAAACGAGAAATTCCCCACCCCGATCGTGACCCCCACAACAAAAGCCGCTATCGGAGAGCACGACGAAGACATCTCGAAAGCGGAGATCCTTGCACAAGGTCTTGCCACTCCCGAAGAATACGAGGTGCTCGAAAAATACACCCTCGCCCTCTTCCAAAGAGGAACGGAAATCGCCGCCGAGCGTGGGCTGATCCTCGTGGACACCAAGTATGAATTTGGCAAGCACAACGGCACGATCTACCTCATGGACGAGATCCACACTCCCGATTCGAGCCGATACTTCTATGCCGAAGGCTACGAAGAGCGTTTTGCCGCAGGCCAACCTCAGAAGCAACTTTCCAAAGAATTTGTGCGCGAATGGCTGATGAACAACGGCTTCCAAGGGAAAGAGGGACAAAGCATACCCGAAATGACTCCCGAAATCGTCGCCGGCATATCGGAACGTTACATCGAACTCTATGAGCATATCACCGGCGAACCTTTCAATCGCGAGGCCGATGAAAATCTACATGCCCGCATTGAGAGAAACGTGACCGAATATCTGACGAAATAGACCACTGCGCCTCATAACGTCACCATACGACACTGCAAGATGCCATACGACACACTGCACGTCACCATACACAACATCTCCGCCCCGAAGCCGTCGAACTTCGGGGCGGAGATCTTTTTGGAAGAGGCTCTATAACACTCTTTTAGCGGATACGTTCTTTGAGAAGCTTTCAACCCAATTCCACAATCGTGATGCCGGCTCCTCCAAACTGTACATGCTCATCCCGATAAGACGAAACGCCGGCCACCGTGTCGAGATAGCGGCGGATCATCGTGCGAAGTGCCCCCGTCCCCGTTCCGTGGAGGATGCGCACTCTGCGCTGTTCGAGCAAAATGGCATCGTCGATGAAATAGTGTACCGCCGTGACGGCTTCTTCGCCGTGCATGCCGCGCAGGTCTATTTCCGGACGGAAACGCAGTTTTTTCTCATACATCGCATCGCGCGTTTCCTTACTGATGAAAGTGGACACTTTCGAAACCGTCGGTTTTTCTTCGGGCTTTTCGGTGGCTTCGAGCCGTTTGAGCGGAACGGTGGTCAGCATCACGCCAAACAAGACACGCGCCGTTTTTCCTTGAATACTCTCCACACAGCCCACAACGCTCTGGCCCTTGATGCGCACATATCCTCCGACCGTCACAGCCTTTCCCGTCGCCATGGGCGGCGTGTCCGAAGCGGAGGCCTTTCCGTCGAAAGCAACCGTTTCCGAAGCAGAAGGTTGATTTTTTCGATCTTTCCGGCGTTCCTGTCGGCGGCGGATCTGTTCCATTTTTTTGGAAATGGCATCGGCTTTCGCGGCAGCATCGGTTTCTGTCACATTCTGCCGGAAATCTTGCAGTTCTCGTCGTGCGAGCTGTGTACGTTCGCGCTCGGCCTGACTTTCTTTGATCGCGCGTATCGTGTTTTCAATCATCGCATTCGACTCCTGCAACAATCGTTCGGCCTCTTGGCGCGCTTCGGTCAGCACCTCTCGTTTTTCTTTTGAAATCGTCGACAGTTCTTCTTCATATTTGGCGATGGTCTGTTCGAGTTTCTTTTCGCGATCGTGGATATTTCTTCGTTTGTTTTCCCAATACATCTTGTCGCGAACGATGTCTTGCAAATACTTATCGCTCATGACATAGTCCTTTCCCACAAGATCGGAGGCATAAGCGATGACACTTTCCGGAATACCGATTTTGCGGGCGATTTCCACGGCAAAGGAGCTTCCCGGATTGCCGATCTGCAAAACAAAAAGAGGTTGCATCTTCGAGCGATCATAGAGCATGGCGCCATTCACTACCGCAGAAGTCGTTTCGGCAAAGTGTTTGAGGTTCTGATAGTGGGTGGTGATGATGCCGCAGGCATTGCGCTCCACGAATTGTTGCAAAATGGCCTCTGCCATTGCGCCGCCGATTTGCGGTTCCGTTCCGCTGCCGAACTCGTCGATCAGCAGCAAACTTTTCGACGTGCAATGCTTCATCATGGCCTTCATGTTGAGCAGGTGGGAGGAATAGGTGGAAAGGTCGTTTTCCAAACTCTGTTCGTCGCCGATGTCGATGAAAATATCTTCAAAAATCCCGGCCGTCGAATTTTCTCTGACCGGCACAGGCATCCCGCATTGCAACATATATTGCAGCAATCCTGCCGTTTTCAGGCAAACGGACTTTCCTCCGGCATTGGGGCCGGAGATGAGCAGGATGCGTGCCCGATCGCGCAGCGTGATGTCGAGCGGCACCATTTTCTTGTCGTGTCGTTCGAGGCTTTGTTGCAACAACGGATGCCGCGCCTGCACCCAGTCCAATCTCGGTTCGCGGCGCAATCGGGGCACGATCGAACCGAAATTCTCGGAAAACACGGCCAATGCGCGCAAGTAGTCGATGTGTGCCAAGAAGTGCATCGAATGCAAGATGTCGTTGATGTGCGGACGAATTTCCGACGAAAGAATTTGCAGAATGCGAATGATTTCGCGTTTTTCGGCCGCTTTCAGTTCTCTGACACGATTGTTAGCATCGACCACGGCGGCCGGTTCGATAAAGACGGTTTTTCCCGTTGCGCTCTCGTCGTGAATGATGCCTTTGATTTTTCGTTTCAAAGCCGGCGCCACGGGAATCACGAGCCGTCCGTCGCGCAACGTGGGCGAAACGTCGCGTTCGATGTAGCCCTCGGCCTGTGCTTCGTTGATAATGGAGCGCAGCGAGTGGCTGATGCTCCGTGCCGTCACCTCCATGTTGTGGCGAATGCTCAGCAGTTCGGGAGTGGCCGTGTCTTTCACCTTGCCATACTTATTGAGCACGGTGTCGATGCGGCGAATGATTTGAGGAAAACACCCGATGCCTTCCGTCATGCGAAACAAGGCCGGATATTTTGCGTTTTTGCCGCTCTCGGCGGCCGCCCTTTCATCCGCATTTTCTTCATCGGGAGCGTCGGGCACCTCCTCGTCTTTACGCAGAAAGCTCACCAAGCTCACCACCGTTTGCAAGGATCGTTTCAGATCGAACAGATCGAGTTCTTCCAAATAGGTGCGTTCGGGGCGAATGCGCATCAGCGACTGGCGAACATCATAGAAGTTTTCTTCGTAGACATCTTCCTCTTCGGCCATGAAAAGGCCAAATTCGCGTGCCTGCTCCAAAGCCTCTTTCACCTCTTCGTAGCACGATGAAAAGCGGACATGGTTGTCCACCCACTCTGTGCCGAGAGTAGACATACATCGCCCTTTGAGCAACGTGCGCACTTCCGAAAATCCGATTTTACGTTCAAAATGGTCGGGATATATCATGAATATTTTTTTCTTTTTCGACTGCAAAGATACGACTAAAAAACGAAAAATCGGCTTCTCCCACCGACACTCTTTCCACTATCGTCCACACGACACATCGCCCACACAACACATCGCTCGTCGCAGCCTCCGCCTGAGGCTCACATTTTCTCTGCAACTTGTTTTCACGGCGGCAAAAATGCTTTCTGCTTCATCTTCGTCCTCTCTTTTCCCTTCTTTTACACCTGTTTTTTTGTTTTTGCCGTTTTGCCTTCGCAAAACCAAACAAGACACTGAAAATCAGCAAGGAAGCTGCGAAGGCAAAGTGAAGGCAAAAGTTCCGATCAAATTGCAAACAACTGAAATTCAAACCATAACGGTGAAAGCAAAACGAAGGTTTTGCTTTCACCTCCCTTCACTGCTTCGCCACAAAAACACGCGAACAGGAACCGGTGAAGGAAAAAAATGGCGACAAACAACTGACACACAACCTATTGCAAATCCCACTTTCGTTTTGCCTTCACTTCCCTTCACCAAAAACGCGCTGAAACACAACACATTGCCCCATTTTGCGAAGGCAGTGAAAGCAAAAACAAAAAACATAAGTAACGCGCGCGCATGAGAAAAACGCATATCCGAACAACATTCGACACTTCCGCCCGTCACCGCCTCCCATGCAGAAATGTTTTCCTCCCATGCAGTTTTTTCTAACTCCATGGTAATTTCCACTTCATCACTTTCAAGAAAATCCGCATCCTCTCCGACAACGAGGAAGCCGTTTTTATCTTTTCTCCATTCATCGAATCCGAAAAATCGACAATAAATGCTTCATCGCCCCTCGCTTCAAAAAAAAGGAAAATATAAAGCAAGGAAAATAAACTACCCGCAACATCCCTCCCTATTCTCTTCGCGTCCGTGCGAGCCGTTCATCATTGAAAATTCCATAGGCTTCGCTTATTTTTCCGAAAGCAACACAAGTCTGCGAAAAAACAGGCGATTTGCAAAAATATAGGCAAAGAATTTCCGTCTAAATTTCGCAGATTAGGTTAGAAATGTTATTTTTGCACTATAAAATACATCATAATGGAATTTACTGCCCAACAAATTGCAAATATCCTTGAAGGAACGGTGGAGGGAAATCCGGATGCCGTGGTCAAGACTTTTGCAAAGATTGAAGAAGGACAACCGGGGGCCATTTCTTTTTTGGCCAACCCCAAATATGCTCATTATCTTTATGAAACCCGCTCTTCCGTAGTTCTGGTCAATCGCGATTTCACCCTCGAACGAGAGGTAAACACCACTTTGGTGCGCGTGGCCAACGCCTACGAGTCGATCGCACGCCTGCTCTCCGTCTACGAGTCGATGACCCAAAAACGCAGCGGCATCCATCCGCTTGCCTGCGTGGCCGAAAGTGCCCGACTGGGCGAAGACGTTTATGTCGGTGCTTTTGCCTATATCGGCGACGGAGCGACCATTGGCTCCGGCACTCAAATTTATCCCCATACGGTGATCGAAGAGAGAGTATCGGTAGGCGAAAACTGCATTTTCTATCCCAATGTCAGCGTTTATCACGATTGCAAAATCGGCAATCGGGTCATTCTCCACAGCGGCTGCGTGATCGGTGCCGACGGCTTCGGTTTCGCTCCGGCGGCAACAGGCTATGAGAAAATTCCACAAATCGGCATAGTCACGATCGAAGACGATGTGGAAATCGGTGCCAACAGCTGCATCGACCGCTCAACAATGGGCAGCACCTACATCCGCAAAGGCGTGAAGCTGGACAACTTGGTGCAAATCGCTCACAATGTCGAAGTTGGATCACACACGGTGATGTCCGCACAAGTCGGTGTTGCCGGCAGCACGAAAGTGGGACAATGGTGTATGTTTGGCGGACAAGTCGGCATATCGGGACACATCAGCCTGCCCGATCGCACACAGGCCGGAGCACAAGCCGGCCTGCACACCGGACGGACAGACGGACGCCCCTTAATGGGAACACCGGCCATCGACGCCCGAAATTTTGCAAAATCGAGTGCCATTTTCAAAAAACTTCCCGACATGCGAGAAGAAATGATGGCCTTACGCCGAGAAGTCGAACAATTGAAACTACAAATCGAGAATACAAAGAACCGCGAATAGTGACACCGGCAACACGAGGTAGCGTCGCGCGCTTCTTTTTTTTAGAACATCAGTAATGCAACAAACACTTCAAGATAAATTCTCCCTATCCGGCAAGGGGCTGCACACCGGGCTGAATCTCACCATCACCTTCTGCCCCGCTCCCGCTGACCACGGTCTGAAAGTGCAACGAGTAGACTTGGAAGGAAGCCCCGTCATCGAGGCCTTGGCCGAAAATGTCATCGACACCTCTCGCGGCACGGTCATCGGAAATGCCGACCTCCGCGTTTCAACCATCGAACACGGCCTTGCCTCACTCATGGCATTGGGCATCGACAACTGTCTGATCCAAGTCGACGGCCCCGAATTTCCCATTCTCGACGGAAGCGCACGCTTCTACGTGGACAACATCCTACGCGTGGGCATTGTCCGTCAAGATGCTCCGCGACGTTATCTCACCATCAGCGAACCTCTCGAATACTACGACGAAATATCCGGATCATGCCTGCGCATCGAACCGTCCGATCATCTCAGTATCGACTCCACCATCGAGTTTCACGACAGCCAGTTTGTGCAGACTCAACGAGCAGCCATGACAGATGTCAATGACTTTGCCGACGAAATCGCTTCGGCGCGAACGTTTGTTTTCGTTCGCGAAATCGAACCTCTTTTACAAATGGGACTCATCAAGGGCGGCGACCTGACCAACGCGCTCGTCATCTACGAACGCCGCATGTCGCAACAACGCCTCGACGCCTTGGCGGACACTCTCGGCGTCGAACACCGGGATGCAGACCATTTGGGTTATCTTCAACAAAAGCCTCTCACTTGGGAAAACGAACCGGCACGCCACAAGCTCCTCGACATCTTGGGCGATTTGGCACTCGTCGGCCGCCCGATCAAGGGGCACATCATTGCCGTGCGCCCCGGCCACAAGGCCAACAACAAGTTTGCCCGCCTCCTGCGCGCCAAACACTGCTCCTAAACGCCCGAAAAGACGGCAACTCCCCGCATCGGAACTCCCGACAAGACAACCGACCGAGCTTTAACCCGGCAGAGGCTTTCCCTTTCTCCGCTCATCTTTCAAACAACAATGCCCTATGATTTCTCCGCTCGCTTACATTCATCCCGATGCCAAAATCGGCGAAAATTGTGAAATCGGTCCTTTCTGCTTTATTGACGCCAACGTCGAAATCGGCGACAACAACCACCTGATGAACTCGGTGACGTTGCTGAGCGGCACACGATTGGGAAAAGGCAACACCCTCTTTCCCGGATCCGTAGTCGGGGCCATTCCCCAAGACCTCAAATTCAGAGGAGAAGTGACCACTGCCGAAATCGGCGACAACAACACCATCCGCGAAAACGTCACCATCAATCGGGGAACCGCCGCCAAAGGCAAAACCGTGGTCGGCAGCAACAACCTTTTAATGGAGGGCATGCACGTCGGACACGACAGCATCATCGG
This sequence comes from Alloprevotella sp. OH1205_COT-284, assembly GCF_003859795.1. GTDB lineage: Bacteria > Bacteroidota > Bacteroidia > Bacteroidales > Bacteroidaceae > Alloprevotella. The sequence goes on from NZ_RQYI01000034.1 coordinate 28,820, forward strand.
CAACGGCTGCATCATCGGCAACTCAACCAAAATCGCCGGTGAAGTCGTCATCGACGATTTCGCCATACTCAGCGCAAACGTCCTTGTGCATCAGTTTTGCCACATCGGTTCCTATGTCATGGTCAGTGGCGGCACCCGAACAGGACAAGACGTCCCCCCCTTCTGCATCGCAGCCCGCGAGCCCGTGGCCTACTGTGGCTTGAACCTCGTAGGGTTGAAACGCCGCAATTTCCCCATAGAGGTCATCAACGCGTTGCACTCCGCCTATCTGATTCTCTACCAAAACTCGAAACTCTTCAACGAACGTATCACGGAAATCCGCGAAACCGTTCACCCTTGCAAAGAGGTGGACTATCTTCTCGACTTTTTGATCAATTCAAAACGCGGTTTCATAGGAAAATAAATTACTCTCATGCAATATCTCATCCGCGTCATCAGCGAAGAAAGCGAAGACTTTCGCCGCGACATCTTGATTGACGAAGACGCCACTTTTCTCGAACTCAGCAACTGCCTCCTCGAAGCCTGCGGCTATCCCGACGACCAAATGACTTCTTTCTACGTCTGCAACGAGGAATGGGAACGCGGCGAACAAATCACGCGCGAAGACGTGCGCGACTCCGCACAAGATCAAGACATCTTCACCATGGCCGACACGGCACTCACCGACTTCCTCGACAACGGCGTCACCCATTTGGAATACGTGTTCGACCCTTTCAACGATCGTGTGTTCTCCCTCTCCGTACGCGACGAACGCACCGGTTGCGGTGCGGCCGAAGTGGTGAAATCGGTGGGCGAAGCTCCACGACAAATCGGAGATATGGATTTGAGCGATGCCGCTTTGGCCGGAGGCGGAGGCAGTGCCGATTTTTCGGAAGACTTCGGCATCGAATCTTTCAACTCCGACGAGATAGACCTTGAAGGTTTTGAAATTTCAGAACAAGAATATTGACACGGCATCGGGCAGTTGCGCCCACACTTCGCAAGGGCGGAAGCCTCATGCACCTTCTTCCACACCCTCCTCTCGGCATCGCAAGATCGTTAAAGAGGAGGGTGTCTGTTTGTCGAATTGTTTTTTCTCTTTTTTCCATCCTCTCCTCTCATGCTCCCCACTCTCTTTGTGCTTGTCGGATCCACGGCTGTCGGAAAAACCGCCCTCAGTCTGCGTGTGGCCGAAATGTTGCAATCGCCCATCCTCAGTGCCGACTCCCGACAGATGTTTCGCGATCTGCCCATCGGCACCGCCGCACCCACTCCCGAAGACAGAGCTCGCGTTAAACACTATTTTGTGGGCACGCTCGGATTGGAAGATTATTATAGTGCAGCGCAATATGAGCAAGACGTACTTGCCTTGACGAAACACCTTTTTGAACAACACGACGCTTTGCTCCTGACCGGCGGCAGCATGATGTATGTCGACGCCGTGTGCAACGGCATCGACGACATTCCCACTATTTCCTCCGATATTCGCCACGAAGTGGCAGCCGATTTTGAAAAAAACGGTTTGGAACCGCTCTTGGCAGAACTGCAACGCCGAGATCCCGAATATCACGCCATTGTCGATCCGTGCAACCACAAACGCGTGGTACACGCCCTCGAAGTCATTCGACAAACGGGAAAGCCACTCACGGTTTTCAGAACGGGACAGCGCAAAAAACGACCGTTCCGTGTGGTAAAAATCGGATTGCAACGCCCTCGCGAAGAACTCTTTGCACGCATCAATCATCGCACAACGCTCATGGTCGAAGTCGGTTTTCTCGACGAAGCCCGCCGCGTGATGCCGTTCAGATCCTGCAACTCGCTCAACACCGTGGGATACAAAGAGATATTTCGATACTTCGACGGAGAATGGGCACTCGACATGGCACTCGACCGCATCAGAAAAAACACACGGGTCTATGCCAAGAAACAGATGACATGGTTTGCAAAAGATCAAGACATTCGATGGTTTCACCCCGAAGAAGAAGACGCCCTGCTCCGTTTCGTGCAACAATCTCTCTGAGTGTTTCACCGATGCTTGAAGCGTTTTTTCCGCACAGGACAGCTACCGATCGGCAACGTAGAAAAAAAGAAATAAATTTGGCTCTTTCTCGGCTTTATCGTACATTTGCCTAAGATTTAGCACATTGACTTCACGTATGGATCTACAACAAAACAGTTTTTTCGGACGTCTGATTCGTCTCTTTTTATGGACGCTTCAACCGTTCCGAAGCTTTGGAACGTGGTACAAGAGTTTGTATCGCGGTGTACCATGGTGGAAAAAACTCGGTATCGGTACGCTATCTTTTATACTCTTCCTTTTTTTCTACGCCTTTGCCGTTCAAGTCAATCTATTTTGGCTGTTTGGCAAATCACCATCGTTAGACAGCATCATTCATCCTCAAAATCCTGCCGCCTCCGAACTTTACAGCGACGACGGACGCCTTTTGGGTAAATATTTCAACGAGAACCGCTCCCCTATACCTTACGATTCCATTGCCCCGGCTTTCATCGATGCCTTGATCAGCACCGAGGACGAACGCTTTTACAGCCACCGAGGGGTGGACGTTGTGGGGATTTTTGCAGCCTTCAAAGACGCTTTCACCGGTAAGGCAAGAGGAGCTTCGACCATCACGCAGCAATTGGTGAAAAACATGTTCAGAGTTCGCACCGAATATTCGTCCGGTCTGCTCGGACACATTCCCGGAGTGAAGATATTGGTGATGAAAAGCAAAGAAATGATCATCGCCACCGAACTGGAAATGTTTTGCACCAAAAAAGAAATCCTTACCATGTATGCCAACACGGTGGATTTCGGCTCCAATGCATTCGGCATCAAAACGGCAGCCCAAACCTATTTCGACACCACTCCCAGACAGCTCAAACCCGAAGAAGCCGCAGTATTGGTGGGATTACTCAAAGCCACTTCGGCCTATAACCCCAAACTCAATCCGAAAAACTCTTTGCGCCGTCGCAACGTAGTGCTTGACAACATGCGCACACACGGCAAACTCACCTCCGAAGAGTGCGAACACCTCAAAGCCACTCCCATTGAATTGAAATTCAAGGTCGAAAGTGCTTACGACGGCACCGCTCTTTATTTCCGTCAGGCAGTGGCCGAAGAGTTGAAACGCATCATGCCCGACCTCGATCCCTATCGCGACGGCTTGAAAATCTACACCTCCCTCGACAGTCGCATGCAACACTATGCCGAAGAGGCGATGTTGGAACAAATGCGCAAAGTGCAACGCAATTTCGAAAGCCATTGGGGACGGAAAGATCCTTGGGCAGACGCCAAAAACAATCCCATTCCCCAATTTTTGGAAGAGAAACTGCGTCAGACCAATGCCTACAAAATGCTCGCCGCGCGCTATCCCGACGACCCACAGCGCATACGGGAAATGCTCAACACGCCACACCGCGTCAAGCTGTTCAGCTACGACGGAACGATCGAACGTGAAATGTCGTCGGTAGACTCTCTGCGCTACATGCTTCGTTTTCTCCATGCCGGCTTCATGGCAATGGAACCCGAAACGGGCTTTGTGCGTGCCTATGTGGGCGACTTGGATTTCAACACGTGGCAACACGACAAAATCAGCTCCACCCACCAACCCGGTTCCACGTTCAAACTCTTTGTCTATGCCACGGCTATCAAACAAGGTTGGCTGCCGTCTGACGCTCGTCTGAAAGATGAATACATCCAAATGGACGTCATCGACAAAGACGGCAAACCTGCCATTTGGCGACCTCACAACGCCAACGGCAACTTCTCCGGTGCCCACCTCCCCCTGCGTGCGGCATTTGCGCAGAGCATCAACACGATCGCCGTGAAGCTGGGGCAGGAAGTCGGCATTGACAACGTCATCAAAACCGCCCAAAGCATGGGCATCACCACCCGATTGGAAAACGCTCCCTCCCTACCCTTGGGGCCGAGCGACGTGACGCTCAAAGAACTCGTGGCCGCCTATGCTTCCGTGGCCAATCGGGGAGAATATGTCGCTCCGAGAATGATAACGCGCATTGTGAATGCAGACGGAAAGGTCATCTATGAAGCCAACCGCGAAGTGCACACCGTCATGAACGAAAAAGAAGCCTTCTATCTGCAAACCCTCCTCAAAGCCGGCGTGAGCGATGGCGGCGGCACTTCGCAAAGTCTGGGAAGTGCTTCCTATTTGGGACAGTGGTATTGGAACAAGTCGATCGACGTCGGCGGCAAGACCGGCACCACCAATTCCCACGCCGATGCTTGGTTTGTGGGCGTCACGCCGAAACTCGTCGGAGGAGCGTGGGTCGGGGGTGAATACCGACAAATCCACTTCCGAACGGGAGCACTCGGACAAGGCTCCAAAACGGCACTCCCCATCTTCGGTTTGTTCATGAAGAAAGTGCTTTCCGACGACCGTCTGCGCCCGAAATATCTGGCAAAATTCACCATGCCCGAAGGAATCAATCCGGCAGATCTCGAAGGACGCATAGAAATCGAAGAGCCCGACAGCCTTGACATAGACAGTTTGGCGTTCAATCCTGACTACCCCGATGAAATCGGCCGCGAGCTACCGCCGCCCGACATCGAAAATTTGGACGCTCCGACACCTGCACCGGCCGAGCCTGCCCCCTCATCGCCCACACCTTCCGTGAAAGAAAAAGTGCGCCCGGCAAAAGAAGAAAAACCCAAACCGATGCGTGAGAAAGACAACCTTTTCGATTAAACACGAGGCTGTATACAAATATGCACTGCACCCCAAAAGTCTTGTCATACTTTTGGGGTGCTTTTATGAAGTACCATTATGAAATACTCTGCCTAAGAAGCAGGAAATTCTAACTAACGAGTAGAAAATTCTAACTAACGAGTAGAAAATTCTAACTAACGAGTAGAAAATTCTAACTAACGAGTAGAAAACTCTACCTAAGAGGTAGAAACTCCTAACTAACGAGTAGGAAATCCGAACCCAAAGGATACTGTCCTATAAAAGTGTGTAAGCTCCAAAGTTCTTATCTTTGTGGTGAAATTCGAAAACAGACTAAGAACAATGAAGCTTACGAT
>NZ_RQYI01000035.1 GCF_003859795.1 Alloprevotella sp. OH1205_COT-284
ACCGCCTCTCTTTCAGCCATTTGCCCGACCACTCTCCGGGCTTGCCTTCACTTGCCTTCACCATAACTACCCTCACCTTCAACACCTTAACTCCAAATGCGAAGGCAGCGAAGGCAAAAACACATTATAAGGGACACGCGCGCGCACGCGTGAAGATATAATGACATCTCCCCGAAAAAAGAGAGGCATTTCGGAAAGAAGGCAGTTATTCCGATCGGAAGGGAGGAAAGAAAATCCGGACGGCTTGCAGATTTTTCTAACTCACTTCTAAAATTTTCTACCTAAGAGGTAGACAAGTTTGCTCAAATTTCACATCAAAACCTCATCGCCGAGGATAAACTTTCGCCCCTTTCTCGTGCAACGCGAAGAAAAGAAGGCCGATATTTTTGCGATGACAGTGAAAAATATGGCGTGAAACAGCGTGAAACATTGTTTTTTTTACTACCTTTGCCCTGCAATCATTGGGCTATCCGCCTGCTAAGCATTATTTGAACATGGGAAAAATCATCGCCATCGCCAACCAAAAGGGCGGAGTGGGGAAAACGACGACCTCAATGAACCTCGCCGCTTCGCTCGCCACCCTCGAAAAGAAAGTGCTGCTCGTCGACTGCGACCCGCAGGCCAATGCGTCGAGCGGCTTGGGCGTGGACTTGGGTAAGATCGACAGTTCGGTTTACGAAGTGGTCATCGGGCAACAAGACATACACGAAAATATCTACACCACCGACATCGAGGGGCTCGACATCGTGCCTTCGCACGTCAATCTGTCGGGGGCGGAAGTCGAACTGTTGCAGATCGACAAGCGTGAGTATGTCATCAAAAACATGCTCGCAGACGTAAAAGACGAATACGACTACATCCTGATCGACTGCTCCCCTTCGCTCGGTTTGATCACGGTGAACGCGCTCACCGCGGCCGACTCGGTGATCATCCCCGTGCAATGCGAATATTTCGCCCTCGAAGGCATCACCCAACTGCTCAACACGATCCGCATGATCAAGCTGAGCCTCAACCCCTCGCTCGAAATCGAGGGCTTTCTGGCCACGATGTATGACCGCCGCCTCCGCTCGGCCAATCAGGTGTATGACGAGGTGAAACGCCACTTCCAAGAGTTGGTGTTCAAAACCGTCATTCAGCGCAACGTGAAACTGTCGGAAGCCCCCTCTCACGGCATACCGGCCATTCTCTACGACGTGGAGTCGATCGGCGCGGTGAACTATCTGAGCCTCGCTCGCGAAATCATTCAAAAGAACGCCTAAACGCTCCGTTTCGGGGTGGTTTTGCGTTTTCAAAACGGCAAATATCGTTTTTGAGCACAGTCTAACTGTTTCATTGGCCATTTCTCAGTAAATTTTCTTCTCGCACGCTCTTTTTTTACCTCTGAGCGTGCTCTTTCACATCTCATACGCCTCAGTCCATGGCAGTAAAAAAGAAATTTTCCCACCTCGGCCGCGGCCTCGACGCCCTCATCTCGACCAACGAAGTGAGAACCAGCGGCTCGTCGAGCATCAACGAGGTAGACATCCACAAAATCAAGGCCAACCCCAACCAGCCGCGGCGCGAGTTTGACCCCGATGCCCTCGAAGAATTGGCCGAGAGCATCCGCCAAATCGGCATCATCCAGCCCATCACCCTCCGCAAAATGGAGGACGACACCTATCAGATCATCGCCGGCGAACGCCGTTGGCGCGCCTCGCAAATGGCAGGCCTGCCTGCCATTCCCTCGTATGTGCGCACCGCCGACGACGAGCGGATGATGCAAATGGCACTCGTCGAAAACATACAGCGCGAAGACCTCAACGCCATCGAAATCGCACTGGCCTACCAAAACCTCATCGAGCAATACGACCTCACGCAAGACGCCCTCTCCGAAAAAGTAGGCAAAAAGCGCGCCACCATCGCCAACTATCTCCGCCTGCTCAAACTCCCGGCACAGGTGCAAATGGCACTCCAAAAGCGCGAAATGGATCAAGGCCACGCCCGCGCCCTGCTCGGATTGCAGCAACCCTCGTTGCAGGTGAAACTTTTTGGTGAAATTCAGTCGAAAGGCTACTCCGTGCGACAAGTGGAGGAAATGGTAAAAGCCATCAATGCCGGCGAAACCGTCAAGAGCGGCCGGCGTGCCATAAAAGACCGCAAGAAGGTGTTGGCCGAAGAATATGTGCCCCTGCGCGACCAGCTTTCCAACATCTTCCGCACCAAAGTCACCATGACCTGCCAAGACGGCAAGGGGGCCATCTCCATACCCTTTGCCAACGAAGAGGAATTGGAACGTATCATCGCCCTCTTCGACAAAATGCACTGAGACGCGCAGCCCCGCCTGCCGCAATGCCTCGCAACCCACACCGACCGTGTTGAACATCGTCTTTCCCCGACTTCGCCTCATCGCGCGGACGACACTCTTTGTCCTCGCCACCGCGTCGGCCTTCGGTCAAAAGCCGGCGGTCGACACGCTCGTTACGGCCATCGACACCCTCCCGGTCGCGACAGACACGACCGCCGTTGAGGGCGAACGCAATGCCGAACGCCTGAATAACCTCGCCACACCGGCCGACACCACAGTGTTCTCACGGCCGATCGCCCTCATCGACAACGACCGGCACCGATTCGAGAAAGCCGCCCGGCAAACCGTGAACAAAGTTTTCGTCCCCGACCCGCAACGCGCCCTCTGGCTCTCGCTCGTCGTGCCGGGAGCCGGACAGATCTACAACCGAAAATACTGGAAGCTCCCCATTGTCTACGGCGGATTTCTCGGTTGCACCTACGCCTTTCTTTGGAATCAGCAGATGTATCTGGACTACTCTCAGGCCTACCTCGACATCATGGACTCCGACCCCACGACCAACAGCTACCGCAACATGTTCCCCCCCACCTACGACATCGAGGGGCGCATCGAGCAATTCAAGGGTGTGTTCAAAAACCGCAAAGACCGCTACCGCCGTTGGCGCGACCTCTCGGCCTTTTGCTTCATCGGCGTCTACCTGCTCTCGGTGGTCGATGCCTATGTCGATGCCCAGCTCTCGGTGTTCGACATCAGTCCCGACCTCTCGCTGCGCCTTTCGCCCACGGTGTTCGACCCACACGACACCGCCTTTTTTCGTACCCCCGCTTTCGGACTGGGTGCGTCGCTCACTTTTTAGGAAAATCCGATCGCCGCACAACGCCGGCCTACCCACATCATGAAAAAAATATATGCCCTCTGCTTCGCCCTGACGTTCGGGTGGGGAACCTCAGCCCTCCACGCCCAAACCTCGGCCGAAGACATTGTTGAAACCGCCGACACCGACGCCGACGCCGACGCCGGAAAACCCGCTCCCCTCCCCTATGCCGATCTGCCGGAAGGCATGCGCCAAAATCCCGAACGCCTCCTCAACTCGTGGTATGCCCGCACCTATCTCCGTGTGCTACCCGACACCGCCGTCGACCGCCAACCCGCCCTTGCACCCGAAGTCTGCGCCGACCGCCTCCGCCGTCTGCCCCGACTCATCGCCATGCCCTACAACGACATCGTGCGGCAATACATCGACCAATACACCACGCACCAACGCAGCTTGGTCAGCCTCCTGCTGGGAGCACAAAACTTCTACATCCCCCTCATCGAAGAAGCCCTCGAAGCCGAAGGTCTTCCGCTCGAACTCAAATATCTCCCCATCGTCGAAAGCGCGCTCGACCCCTCGCTCACCGACCGTCGCGGTGCAGCCGGACTTTGGCGAATGCCCCTTGCCACCGCCCGACGCTTCGAACTGACCGTGAACAGCCTCATCGACGAGCGGCGCGACCCCGTCAAATCCAGCCAAGCCGCCGCACGGCATCTCAAAGAACTCTACGACCGCTATGGCGACTGGACAACCGCCATTGCCGCTTTCACCGCCGGAGCCGACAACGTGGACAAAGCCATGCGCCGCGCCGGTGGCGAGCAAGACTACTGGAAGTTTCGCGCCCACCTTCCGCGCGAAAGCCGCGCCGACGTGCCGGCTTTCATTGCCGCCAACTACGTGATGCACCACCACTGCCACCACGCCATAGGCAGCATGGCGACCGAAACACCGGCCGAAACCGACACCCTCATCATCGACCGCGAACTCCACCTCAGCCAAGTGGCCGAAGCCTGCCGCCTCGACCCCGAACTGCTCGCCGAGATGAACCCCCAATATCGCACCGGCATATTGCCCGGCCACACACAACCCTGCGCCCTGCGCCTGCCGACGGCAGCCGTCAAAACCTTTCTCATGCTCGGCGACTCCGTATATCACCACCCCACCCGACAAGTGCAAATGCGCCGCCACCTCGCCGAACCCGCGCCAACGGCCGAAGAAGCCGACGAAAGCACCGAAATGCGCCCCTCAAAGAAACTCTCGCGCAAAGATCCGGCAGAAAGCCGAAAGCGCAAAGAGCGCAAAAGAAACATCCCCTCGACCGTTGTCGTGCGCAAGGGCGACAACCTCTTCGACATCGCCAAACGCAACGGTACAACCGTGGATCAACTCCGCAAAATAAACAAAATCAAGGGCAGCAACATTCGCCCCGGCGACAAAATCCGCCTGAAATAATCACCCTCTCTCCACGGAGCGTCGAGACACTTATCCCCATAAGTTCTCCGACGCTCCGAGCCTTATTCCGACCATTCGCACATGGACACGCCTACACCCATCACCGACATCGAACGCCAAGAAGATGCCCTCATCGAACAAGCCTTCAAACGCCTGCTCGACACCTATCTCGCTTCCAACCACCGCAAGAAAACAGAGATCATCACCAAGGCCTTCAACTTCTCGAAAGCCGCGCACAAAGGCGTGCGCCGCCGCAGCGGCGAGCCCTACATACTCCACCCCATCGCCGTGGCACAAATCATCTGCGGCGAAATAGGCCTCGGATCGACCAGCATCTGCGCCGCCCTGCTCCACGACGTCATCGAAGACACCGACTACACACGCGAAGACATCGCCAACCTCTTCGGAACGAAAGTGGCCAACATCGTCGAAGGCGTAACCAAAGTCAGCGGCGGTCTGCTCAACGGCCGAGCCTCCATGCAGGCCGAGACGTTCAAAAAAATCCTGCTCACCATGAGCGACGACATACGCGTCATTCTCGTCAAGATCGCCGACCGCCTCCACAACATGCGCACACTCTCGTCCATGCTCCCCTCAAAGCAATACAAGATCGTGGGCGAAACCCTCTTCATCTTCGCACCCCTCGCAGACCGCCTCGGCCTGAACCGCATCAAAACCGAGCTCGAAGACCTCTCCTTCAAATACGAGCACCCCGACGACTACCGACTCATGCTCGACAACCTCAAAAGATCCGAGCTCGAACGCGACGACGCCATCAACGATTTCACACCCGCCATACGACAAGCCCTCGACGCCATGGGCGTGGACTACGAACTCAAAGCCCGCATCAAAAGCCCGTACAGCATCTGGCAAAAAATGCAACGCAAACACATCCCCTTCGAAGAAGTCTACGACATACTGGCCATACGCATCGTGTTTCGCCCCAAAAACCGAAAAGAAGAAATCGCCGAGTGCTACAACATCTACGCCGCACTCACACAAATCTACAAACCCCACCCCTCCCGCTTCCGCGACTGGCTATCAACCCCCAAGGCCAACGGCTATCAGGCACTGCACAACACCTTCATGTCCAACCGCGGAAAATGGATCGAAGTACAAATCCGTTCCGACCGCATGGACGACATTGCCGAAGGAGGATTTGCCGCACACTGGAAATACAAAGAAAAAGGCACCGCCTACGACGAGCACGAACTCGACACATGGATCAATTCCATCAAAGAAATACTCGACGACCCACAGCCCGACACTCTCGACCTGCTCGACACCATCAAGCTCAACCTCTTCGCCTCCGAGCTCAACGTCTTCACCCCCAAAGGCGAAATCGTCACCCTCCCCCAAGGCGCCACCGTGCTCGACTTCGCCTTTGCCATACACTCCATGATCGGCAGCCACTGCATCGGCGCAAAAGTAAACCACCGCCTCGTGCCCATGAGCCACCGCCTGTCGAGCGGAGACCAAATCGACATCCTCACCTCCCAAACCGTGCAAATACAACCCGAATGGCTCACCTACGTCACCACCGGAAAAGCCAAAGGAAAAATAGCATCGCACCTGAGAAAAAAAGCCCGGGAACGCCAACGACTCGGCGAAAAAAACTTCAAAGAATACCTCCGACAAAACGACTTTGAAGCCAACGACGCCCACATCAACAAAATCAAATCCCTCCACCACTTCAACACCCCCTCCGAACTCTTTCTGGCCATCGGCGAAGGACGCCTCACCCTCACCCGCCGCGACATCGACCACCTGCGCGGCAAACGCAATGACAAAAAATGGGGCTGGCGCAGATTCGTTCCCTTTCTCAAAGACAAAGCAGTCCCCATCGACGGACTCACACCCACCAACCCCGACACCCTGAAATTCATCGAGCAGCTCGACCGAAAAGCCATACTCACCCTCACCGAAGACGTGCTCGACAAATCCCAATTCTGCCCCCACTGCCACCCCATCAACGGCGACGAAGTCATCGGCTACATCGCCGCAGCCGACACCTTTGAAATACACCGCCGCGACTGCCCTCTCGCCCTCAAACACAAAACCAGCTTCGGCAACAACATCATCGCCGCCCGCTGGGACACCTCGCGCCCCCACAGCCGCACCTACGACACCACCCTCTACCTCGAAGGCGTGGACGCTCGCGGCGTGCTCCGATCCATATCCCACACCTTCGACCGATTTCCCCACCTCACCCTGCGCGCCATCACCCTCAACGCCACCGACGGCATCTTCACCGGACGCCTCCTCGTCGCCCTGCACAACACCGCCGACGCCCAGCAACTCTGCACCGAGCTCAACGCCATACCCGAAGTGTCCAAAGCCGTCCGCCTGCAATGACCCCGTCCGCCACACCACCGCATTCCGCCCGGGAGAGGCACAACGGCGTGAGAGCCGATCCCCGAAAACAACGCGCCGCTTCCCTCCCCTCCTCGGGGGTGGAAGCGGCGGATTCTTGTGGCAGCATCTGTGGCATGTGCGCCGTTGTTCATCCGGGTAAAAACCGCTTATCCGGTCATGAATTTCATAGATTTCTTTTTTACGACTTTTAATTCTTAATGATCCAAACCCCATCATTGTCTTTTCCTTCACGCATAAGAACTCCCAACTTTTGCAAAGCAGAAAGGTCACGCTCTATGGTACGCCGGCTCACCAACAGCATCTCCGACATTCGGCGGCCGGTTATTGTCGGAGACCCTTTAATGATATGTATGATTTTCTGCTGACGATCAGTAAGTTTGGTCTCCGACATATCTCCGACTTTCGTAGTATCTGAGGAAGCAAAAATGATGGTTTGAAATTGAGCAGGTGTTGATTTGAACTTGGGTTTCAACTCGTCCTTATACCCCTCCAAGGCCTTTGTCTCATTGCAGATGCGTGTAAGTCCGCTCCCTCGCTTTTCCATATAGTTAAGTTGAGCCATCACGTTTGCAAGAATGGGATTACGTCTTTCGGAAGAAACATCTGCGATGTCCAAGTTCTGTATCAGCATGCCGTTGTACATTCCACCGGGAGAAATCACAGTAAGACGGTCATCGTAAATGTCAAGATGGACTTCACTCCCCATCACGGTATAGTCACGATGGATGAAATGATTAACCATCGCTTCGAGAACCGCACGCTCTGCATATTCAGGTTTGTTCTTGCGTCCATTCGGTAGCTTCTCCCAGCCTCTCTTTGTGTTTGACTTCACAAAGTTCATGGCCTCGCGCAAAAGCATCAACACATTGCCTGTAAACTCCGCATCATTGATGGCATCGCCCTTTTCCTTACCATCCCAACGAGTACAATACAAGCGACATTGCCATAGCGGACAGTCATCTGCAAACAATGCACCGGCATTCGTAAGGTAGCCTGCACCGGTTACCAGTCCAAACGACAAGAGATACTTTTTGTCGAAAAATGGCATTAAATCTCCCTTTCACACATAATTTAGGCAAAGAAAACAACACCACACCGCCCCCGACCCTCCCTCGCGCGCCGAGGCTTACTCCGCATTTCGACACCTCCACCCTGCAAAAACGCCCTATACAAAAGGACTCTCGCCCCCTCCGAAAATTAAAAAAGGCCGTCGATAGCTCTAAAAACATCCGTCATAAAAAAGTTTTTGTAAAACAAAGTTTGCATTTACAAATCATTTTTGTACATTTGCAGCCGTAAGCCGAAATTGTGCCCTTTTGTGAAAAAACAATCTCGCACACCCCACACCCCGCCTCGAAAGACAACGGTGTCCGCGGCTCCCAACCATATCCCGACATAACACTCACCCCCAACCCCCTCACACTATGGAGACTTTTTTTCAATCGCACGCCTACCTCATTGAGCACACCAACGCCCCCGTGCGTCGGGCGCTGATGGACACCATCGACTGGAGCTACCGACTGATCGGCATCCGTGGCCCCAGAGGAGTGGGGCGCACCTCCTTTCTGCTCTCCTACGCCAAAGAAAACTTCGACCCGCGCCTGCGCCAGTGCCTCTATGTGAACATGAACTCTTTCTACTTCCAAGGGCGCAAACTCGTCGATTTCGCCGCCGACTTCATCAAAGCCGGCGGACAGGTCTTGCTCATCGACCAAGCCTTCAAGCTCCCCAGCTGGCGCGAACAGCTCATCGAGTGCTACGAGCGATTTCCCTATCTGCGCATCGTTTTCTCCACCACCTCCGTGCGCGGCGGCGAAAACAACCACACAGAACTCAACTCCATCGCCCGGCAATATTGGCTGCACGGCTTCTCGTTCAGAGAGTTCGTCAATCTGCAAACCGGCGAAAACTTCCGAGCCTACACCCTCAAAGAGCTGCTCGAAGACCACAAGACCATACTCAAAACCATACTCCCCAAGGTGCGCCCTTGGGAATATTTCCAGCAATACCTCCACCACGGCTACTACCCCTTCTTCCTCGAAAGTCGCAACTTCACCGAAAATCTCCTCCGCTCGATGAACACGATGATCGAAGTAGACATCCTCTTCATCAAGCAAATAGAGCTGAAATATCTCGAACGCATCAAAAAACTCCTCTATCTGCTCGCCGTCAGCGAAAGCTCCTCGCCCAACGTCAGCAAACTGGCCGAAGAAATCGGCACGTCGCGCGCAACGGTGATGAACTACCTCAAATATCTCGAAGAAGCCCGACTCATCAACCTCATCTACAAGCAAGACGAGAGCTTCCCCAAGAAACCCGCCTCCGTCGTGCTCCACAATCCCAACCTCATCTATTCCATCTACTCGCCCGACATCTCTGAGCAGCAAATCATGGAAACTTTCTTTGTCAATGCCCTCTGGCGACACCACACCGTCTGCCGAGGCAAACGCGACAGCCTCTACAAAATCAACGGCAACACCGACATCTGCGTGTGCGACCGCTCCAAGCGCGTCAAGAGCGACCCCAACACCATTCTCGCCCGCTACAACACCGAAGTCGGACGCGGCGACAACGAAATACCCCTCTGGCTCTTCGGTTTCCTCCACTGATCGGCGTCCCCCCCTGCGCCTACGCATCCTCGCTGCTCCTGCGCGCACACCGCCACGGCAGCAACACCAATCGAAGCCGGCAGCCGAAACACACCGTTTCGACATCCCCACACGGCAACACCGCCACACCTCGACATTTCGCTCCGAGCAAGCTCCCACACCGTGGCAGCCGCTCGGAGCGAAATTCATTTTCGCCCGCAGCCCTCGCCCCCTCGCCATCCCCCTCCCCTCTTCCCACGCCGCACCGCGATCCCCATTTAGAGCGATCCCATAAAAAGAAATACAAAAAATACACGGTTTTTTAGAAAAAAGAAAGATTTCAGACAAAACTTTTTGTTAAGCCCGTTTTGCATATAAAAAAGAAAGAGTACCTTTGCAGGGAGATAATTTGTAATCATTCCAATTTATACACCCCCTCTTACCGCAAATTATCTCTCATGCTCGGTGCAGTCCCGCCCCCGGAGCCCCGCGCGACACCGTTTCCCACTCCGTCCGCTTCCGCCCCGACCGCTTGGCGAGCACGCCTTTGAACAAAACATAACAATCATAATCACACAGCATTATGTCTAAGAAATTCATCACCTGTGATGGCAATCAGGCAGCGGCACACATCGCCTACATGTTCAGCGAAGTGGCCGCCATCTACCCCATCACCCCCTCGTCCACCATGGCCGAATATGTAGACGACTGGTCGGCACAAGGCCAAAAAAACATGTTCGGCGAAACCGTTCTCGTGCAGGAAATGCAGAGCGAAGGCGGAGCCGCCGGAGCCGTACACGGATCTCTCCAAGCCGGAGCACTCACCACCACCTTCACCGCATCGCAAGGCCTGCTCCTCATGATCCCCAACATGTATAAGATCGCCGGAGAATTTCTCCCCTGCGTCTTCCACGTGTCGGCACGCACCATCGCCAGCCACGCCCTCAGCATCTTCGGCGACCACCAAGACGTCATGTCGGCGCGCCAAACCGGTTTTGCCATTCTCGCCGAAGGCAGCGTGCAGGAAGTGATGGATCTCGCCGGCGTCGCACACCTCGCCTCCATCAAAACAAGAGTGCCCTTCATGAACGTCTTCGACGGATTCCGCACCTCACACGAAATCCAAAAAATCGAGCGGCTCGACATCGAAGACCTCAAACCCCTCGTAGACCAAGAAGCCCTCACCGACTTCCGCAACCGCGCCCTCAGCCCCGAACGCCCCGTGGCGCGAGGCATGGCCGAAAACCCCGAAACCTTCTTCGCACACCGCGAAAGCTGCAACCCCTTCTATCAAGCCGTGCCCGATGCCGTTGAAGCCTACATGAACGAAATCAGCCGCATCACCGGACGCCGCTACGGACTCTTCAACTACTACGGAGCCCCAGACGCCGACCGCGTCATCATTCTCATGGGATCGGCCTCCGAAGCCGCACGCGAAGCCATCGACCACCTTGCCGAAAAAGGCGAAAAAGTAGGTCTGGTCAGCGTACACCTCTACCGTCCCTTCTCCGTCAAACACCTCCTCGCCGCAGTGCCCAAAACCGTCAAGCGCATCGCCGTGCTCGACCGCACCAAAGAACCCGGAGCCAACGGCGAACCCCTCTACCTCGACGTCAAAGAAGCCTACTACGGCATGCCCGACGCACCCCTCATCGTAGGCGGACGCTACGGACTCGGATCCAACGACACCACCCCCGCACAAATGATGGCCGTCTACGAAAACCTCGCCCTCGCCGAACCCAAAAACCACTTCACCATCGGCATCGTAGACGACGTCACCTTCACCTCACTCCCCCAAAAAGAAGAAATCGCACTCGGAGGCGAAGGCATGTTCCAAGCCAAATTCTACGGACTCGGAGCCGACGGCACCGTGGGAGCCAACAAAAACTCCATCAAAATCATCGGCGACACCACCGACAAATACTGTCAGGCCTACTTCTCCTACGACTCCAAAAAGTCGGGCGGTTTCACCTGCTCCCACCTCCGCTTCGGCAACCACCCCATCCGCTCCACCTACCTCGTCACCACCCCCAACTTCGTGGCCTGCCACGTGCAGAGCTACATGAACCTCTACGACGTGCTCAGAGGCATACAGCCCGGCGGAACATTCCTGCTCAACACCATTTGGGAAGACGACGACCTCGTGCGCAACATGCCCAACAAAATCAAGCGCACCCTCGCCCGGAAAAACATCACCTTCTACGCCATCAACGCCACCAAAATCGCACGCGAGATCGGACTGGGCAACCGCACCAACACCATTCTCCAAAGCGCATTCTTCCGCATCACAGGCGTCATTCCCGTTGACAAGGCCGTGGAGGAAATGAAACACTTCATCGTCAAATCCTACGGCAAAAAAGGCCAAGACATCATCGACAAAAACTACGCCGCCGTAGACCGCGGAGGAGAATACCGGCAAGTACCCGTAGATCCCGCATGGGCAAACCTCGCCGACAACCACAACACCGACGACCAAGCCCCCGACTTCATCAAAAACGTCACCCGCGTCATCAACGCCCAAATGGGCAACGACCTCCCCGTCAGCGCATTCAAAGGACACGAAGACGGAACATGGCCGCAAGGCACAGCCGCCTACGAAAAACGAGGAGTGGCGGCATTCGTGCCCCGATGGAAACCCGAAAACTGCATTCAGTGCAACAAGTGCGCCTACGTCTGCCCCCACGCCGTAGTGCGACCCTTCGTGCTCGACGACAGCGAGAAAACAGGCTTCGAGTCGCCCACACTCGACATCAAAGCCCCCGTGCAGCTCAAAGGCATGCAATTCCGCATCCAAGTCAGCGTGCTCGACTGCACCGGCTGCGGCAACTGCGCCGACGTCTGCCCCGGCAATCCCCGAGCAGGCGGCAAAGCCCTCGAAATGATGCCCCTCGAAGGCGAGCTCAACGAAGTAGACAACTGGAACTACCTCATCAAAAACGTCAAGAGCAAGCAAAACCTGCTCGACATCACCAACATACCCAAAAACACCCAGTTTGCCACACCCCTCTTCGAGTTCTCGGGCGCATGTGCCGGATGCGGAGAAACACCCTACGTCAAACTCGTCAGCCAACTCTTCGGCGACCGCGAGCTCGTGGCCAACGCCACCGGCTGTTCCTCCATCTACTCCGGTTCCATCCCCTCCACCCCCTACACCACCAACGCCGACGGACACGGCCCCGCATGGGCAAACTCGCTCTTTGAAGACTTCTGCGAATTTGGCTTGGGCATGACGCTGGCCAACCGCAAAATGCGCGAACGCATCCGCATCCTGCTCGAACAAAGCCTCCAATCCGAACACACCGGCGAAGACTTCAAGCAAGCCGCACGCGAATGGATCGAAGGCAAAGACAACGCCGCAGCCTCAAAAGCCGCCTCCAACAAGCTCAAACCCCTCATCCGCGAAGGAAAAGCCGCCGGATGCCCCGTTTGCGCACAACTCGCCGAACTCGACCACTTCCTCACCAAACGCAGCCAGTGGATCATCGGAGGCGACGGAGCAGCCTACGACATCGGATACGGCGGACTCGACCACGTCATCGCATCGGGAGAAGACGTCAATATCCTCGTGCTCGACACCGAAGTCTACTCCAACACCGGCGGACAGTCCTCCAAAGCCACCCCCGTCGGAGCCATGGCCAAATTTGCCGCATCAGGAAAACGCATTCGCAAAAAAGACCTCGGACTCATCGCCACCACCTACGGCTACGTCTACGTCGCACAAATCGCCATGGGAGCCGACCACGCACAAACCCTCAAAGCCATCCGCGAAGCCGAAGCCTATCCCGGCCCCTCGCTCATCATCGCCTACTCACCCTGCATCGCCCACGGACTCAAAGCCGGCATGGGAAAATCGCAGGCCGAAGAAGAACTGGCCGTGAAGTGCGGATACTGGCACCTCTGGCGCTACAACCCCGCCCTCGAAGCCGAAGGCAAAAACCCCTTCATCCTCGACTCGAAAGCACCCAACTGGGCAGACTTCCAAGACTTCCTCACCGGAGAAGTACGATTCCAAGCTCTCAAAAAGCAGTTCCCCGAACAAGCCGCCGAACTCTTCCAAGCCTGCGAAGACAACGCCAAGCGTCGCTATCAGAGCTACGTGCGCATGAGCAAAGCCGACTGGGCAACCGCAGAGGAATAACCCCCTCGTCCACAACCCCATACAACCGAAGAAGACCACACCTCGCGTGTGGTCTTCTTCTTTTTTTCTCCCCCCTTCGTGCCGCCCGGCGCGGTCGTGGCAGGAGGCCGGCGCAGGAGGTCGGCAGCCGAGGAGGAGGGATCAAGGCGTGTCGCCACACACCTCTTCGTCGCAGTGCCCGGCAGACACGTCGGGCGCGCCGCTTGCCGTGGCCGCCATGTCGGAGCGAAGCGATTGGGCAAGCGTTTGCAGATACGAACCCACGCCCAACACCGAACCGGTGTAGATGAGGCATTGGGCAAAAATCCACAACACACTCTCGTCAATCGAACCCACCGGCGGCGCCCAAAAGCCCAGCAGCGCAAACCCCGTGCCCACCGCCAGCATCCCCACCGCCGTGGCCTGCTGAATGCGGAGGCGGAGGGGAGAAGCGGCTTTCATCGTCGCAGAACGCATCATCCGCCGATACCGGGATTGGGGGCTACGGTCTTTTCGCCCTGTTTGAGGAATTTGATCATGCCGTTTTTCACGCTCAGCGCGCGGCGCATCTTGCCGCTCGGCGTAAACACCACGTGTACGCCCATGATGTTGCCCACGACAACATCCTCCGCCTTGGCCGCACCCTTCGAGCGGAGCGAAGCGCGGAAACTGCCCAAATCGCCGAGGCGAACGCTCAGACCGGCCTGCAAGCAGTCGATGATTTCCACTTCGAGCGCATCGACCACCGCCTTCACGTCAGACGAGGCGAGCGTACATTTCTTCTCGATCCGCTCGATGATTTTGGCGTTGTTCATCGGCACGGGGCTGATGAGGGCGGGATAAAACTTCTTGACTTTCGTAATGGGATTTTTGCGAGATACAATGTGATAAGTCATCATAAGGCAAATGTTTTTTTTGATGGTGAATGAATAAAACAAACGGTGGTGGCGGAACATCCGCCCTTCGACCCTTTTGGCGCCAAGGTCGGGGCAGCGGCGCGGTGCGCAATGTCGGCATCGGGAGTCCGTCGCCGTGCGCGGTGGCCGCCGCCCTACATATATATAGGTAAAAACGAGAGGCCGAATCGGACAGCTTTGCCAAAAAACTTTCCGATTTTGACGTTTTTTTTGACTACGACCCTCATTTTCGCCCTTTCGTCATACTTTTTTGCGAATGTCAATGACGATCGGCGTCTTCGCCGCATGCAGGCGGCGCATCAGAGCGTGAAAGGTGGCAATGCTCTCCGTCACGCGTCCCACCACCGTGTTGCGCCCCACGAGGATGCAGCCCCGCGTGTCGGCCGGAGCATTGCCCACGTGAATGAGCACCCCCTCGAAATGCGGCACATCGACCAAACGCGGCAGCCGACCGCCATAGGGCTTTGCCCAAGCATAGCGGCCGGGGCGCGAGTAGCGCGGCGAAACCACGTCCAGCCTCACCGCGTAGCGACCCTCCGGAATGGCCGTGCGGCCGGGAGTTTTCGTTTCGCGCGTCCAGTCGATGGCGCGAGGTTCGAGCGTGTGACAGAAAAAATGCCCGTCGATCGAAAGACGGCCGATGCTGTAAGTATTGCGCACGGCAATACGTTGAAGTTCGAGAATCATAATAAGAAAAGTTTGAAAAGATGATTTTTGAAAAAAACAAATAGACCGAAAACCGAAGCGTCGGCCGACCCGCCCCTCCCAACGAAGCCGACGGCCGCCGCGAAGAGCGGTGAACGACAACGCAGCCCACCCCCTGCCCCGACACACCCTCCGCGCCCCGATCGGCACACAGGCATACCGCCCCGACACATCCCGGCGTCAGCCGACACGCCCGATCGGAACCATGCGCCCCACCCTTCGCAAATCGCCGCAGGCATATTGCCGCCGCATCCGCTCCTTGGCGCGCTCCAAGTGTCGGAGAGCCGAGCGCGGCGTGCACCCCAACTCTTGGGCAATGTCGCCCGTCGTCCACCCGTCGGCATGCAGGCAGAGGGCACGGCGTTGCAGCGGCGGCAACCGCTCCACCGCCGCGGCCAGCGCGCGGTCGGCATAGCAGTCAAGACGAGTGGCCGAAGCCCTGTCCGCACGCGGCGCAGAGGTCGGCGCGTCGGCACAAGGCGGAGCGGCAGGACGGAGCGGACGGATCGCCACGTCGAGATCGTCGAAATCGTCGGCCGGACAGGCCATGCGCTCAAACGTGTCGGGCGTCGGCGCCTCCGCCCACCTGCCGCGGTCGCGCCGATGACGATAGTTGAACGTCTGCAACCGCCGTCGCACAAAGGCTTGAAGCCACGCCTCGGCAGCCTCGTCTTCGAGCTGCGGCGGAAGTTGCAAAAAGATTTCCGTCAGCACGGTTTGCAGATTGTCGTCGATTTCGGAAGCATGCAGCGTCCCCGCCGCCACCCACCGCCGAATGCTCGGCAGGCGCGGTGCAACAAGGCGGCTGAAAAGAGAAATAGTCGTGTTCATGGTGTTTGAGATTGAGATAAAAAATGTCGTTCATTGCCCATCGCCGCCGTTTCCGCCCTCGTCGTCCCCTCCCCCTGCGCCGTCTTCCGCTCCAAGCTCGGCGGCCGATATTGTTTGAGCAGTTCGATGGCCGCCGCGGCGTCGCCCCCCGTCTGTCGCAACGCCTCCTCGTAGAGCCTGCGGGCTTCCTGCGGCGAAACGGCACGCCTTTCCTGCCGTTCGTATTCGGCCTCGCGCTCTCGCCGTTGTCGTTCCCACTCAGCGCGGTTCTCCCTCACCTGCCGCTCGGCACGTTCGGCCGTTTCTCGGGCTTCGGCCTCGCGCCGACGGAGCGGATAGACCGTTTTGACGAAATACTGCTCCCAACACCGCGCCGCGTTTTTCCAAAATCGCATCTTGCCCCCCTGCCGCGTCCGCCAACCTTTGGCCTCGTAGTGTCCGTAAAACTCCTCCGCTCTCGATTGAAAGCCCATCTCTTCCCAATAGGCCTTCGCCTCCTTCAAAGAGCAGGGCGCATCTCCGTTCGATGCCGCAACCTCTCCGTTCGCCGCCGCTTCGGACATATACGCCGCATCATTTGTTTCGCATCCCTTCTTGTTTTCGTCACTTTTCGCCGTCGCTCCTCCTTCGGTTCGTAAATTTTCGTCCAACACACTTTCCTCCCCTTTTATTTCCTTCGTTTCCGTCGCAGATTTCTCCGCACAAGCCTTGTCGTCCTTTCCAACCACCCCATAGAGCGAAGCAAAAACCTCGGCTTCTTTTGAAGAAGATTTTTCTTCTTCTTTTTCTTCTGCCAAATGTTTAATGGGTAATCCGTAATCTGTAATAGATAATATATGAGTCGGCGTTCGTTGTTCGCTATCAGCACGTTGCGCAGCCATCCCCTCTTCCCCTCCGTCCGCTTTGCCCATACCGTCCGCTCGTTGGTGATTATCAGATGTTTGCGCAATGTTTCTTCGTTCGGTTTCGTCTGCTTCTTGCTCCGACCTCTCCGATTCAATGCTTCGTTGGTGACTATCAGATGTTTGCGCAATGTTTCTTCGTTCGGCCGCCACACTGTCCTCGAAAGTTTCTTCGACATTTTCGGTCAAGCTCGAAAAAAGGGCTTCTTCTCCGCTCCGATAGGTGCGATTGGCCGTTTTTATCGACCCCAAGCCATATCGGTCGAGGTCGTAGTTGATGACGCGGTGGCAGAAGTTGAAATAAATCTCCGTGTTCATCGACAATGCTGTGGGTTTCAGCCCTTTTGTGCCATACATGACGAGGGCAAAAATCAGTTCTTTCTGTTCGTTGAGGGGCAACTTCCGAATATCGTCGATCCACGACGTGTAAAACATAAATCCGCTTCTTTTTCTCTTCTCTCCTTCCGCTTTCGCAGTTGCGTTTGCCTTTCGTTTCGCGGTTCCTCTCGCTTTTATTCCTTCGTCTGCTTTTTGTTTCATGGTTTTTCTCGTCTTTGTGTTTACTGTTGCTTGTTGTTTCATGGTTTCTCCTGCATTCGCACCTGCTGCCGCTTATTGCTCCGCGACTTCTCTCGCATTCGCACCTGCTGCCGCTTATTGCTCCGCGACTTCTCTCGCATTCACGCCTACTGCCGCTTATTGCTCCGCGGTTTCTCTCGCATTCTCGCCTGCTATCGCTCTCTGTTTCGCAACTTCCTCCACTTTTATCTTTTCAATCTGCGGCATATCGTTCTTTGTTTGAGTGTTTTTCGTGTTTTCCTCTTCGATTTCGATCGTTTGCAGTCGCAAAAGTAATAAATAGTTGCGAATTCAGCAACCAAAAACATTTATTTATTTCGATTTCTTGCGAGCACTCAAATCAATTTCTTTCGATTTTTCGCCTCACTCTTATCTTTTCCGTCATTTCCTCTTTATTTCGTGCATTTTTCTCCCCGTCCGTCTACCTCTGAGGTAGGATTTTTTAGCTCAGAGTCCGTTTTTTCTACCTCCAATGCCGTTCTTCTCACGTCTCGATCGCAACAAACAATGCTTTCACCCTCCTTTCGGAAAATCCGTCATTTTTTAGGCCGATTTTAATACGCTCATTGTCTTTATAGCCCTCCCGATCGCAATAAAAAAGCAGCGGCCGAGGGGTGCTTCACAAAAAAGCACTACCTTTGCAGCCGGCGTCATAAAGATGTCGTTGCTCAAACACTTATATCCCTTCAATGAAAAAAACATTTCTTTTTCTTCTTCTTTTGCTCGCCCTTTTCAGCGGCATCTCCGCCACGGCACAGCAGTTTAAGTTTGGTGTCGAAACCGGCGCAACTCTCAACCGCCCTCCCTATTCCGATCTGAAAGCCGGCGTCTCCTTTGGAGCGAAGGTCGAAATGACCTTGCCGCAGTTGGGCAAAGGCTGGTATGCGGAAACCGCTGTCGGATTGCGGCAGCAGCGTTGGAACTACCGCCGGCTCGTCACAACGGCCGTTGTCGGTGCGAAGCCCGGTTTGAGCGTTCGCGAGAGCGACCCCTGTTACCTCTATGTTCCTCTCCGCATCGGTCGCAAGTTCGACCTCGCCACCAATGTGCGCCTTTATGCCAAAGCCGGTGCCTATTTCGGTTACGGCCTTTTCGGAAAGACCCGCCACACCTCTCAGCCGATTGACGGCAGTGAAAGAATGTTTTTTACCGAAACCAAAGTTTTCGGCGACAGCGAAGCTTCCCTCGCGCGCTATCAAGAACAGCAGGAGTGGGGTACAAGCCTCCAAATGGGTGTTGAGTTGTGTCGCCGCTTCCAAATCGGGCTGGGCTACGACCATGCTTTTTCCGATTTCCAAAAGATGCTCGAACTCAACAACCGACTCTACACCCTCTCGGTGAGCTATCTGTTCTGATTTCGGCCGATCGCTTTCCGTTTCGGGGAAGATTTCCTTAAAGAGGCCGCCGCAAAACCACACGCCCGACATTTGACGATCAGCATGTCATGTGTATTGATCTGTGCGTTTGGGATAGGTTTTGCGGCGGCCTCTCAAAAGTTTAACCTTAGTTTGTGAGCGTTGAAGACAATACCCGATATGATATAATCTCGACGAAAACAAATATTTTATACCTTTTCGGGAATAATATTGAAACAAATGGCTAAATTTGTACCCGATATGATACAATTTTCATGCCCATGAATAATCTGTCTGCCACGGTAAAGATGTTGAGAAAGCAATATGGCCTGACCCAAGAAGAGCTTTCGCTAAAATCGGGAGTCGGGCTTCGCTTTGTCCGAGATCTTGAACAAGGAAAGAAAACGCTGCGTCTTGATAAGGTGAATCTACTTCTTGATTTCTTTAATTATGAAATGGTCGCCACCAAAAAATCGGCTGCACGATGAAACAGGCCAATATATTTTATAAAGACCGGCATGCCGGTGTTTTAACCGAGACCGATGCCGGATATGAGTTCCGCTATCTTTCGGACTATCTCTCCATGGAATCGCCCCAAGCCGTCAGTTTGACATTGCCTTTGAGAGGAGAAACATACACAAGCCGTGTGTTGTTTCCTTTTTTCGACGGCTTGATCCCCGAGGGGTGGTTGCTGGATGTGGCTTTGCGCAATACCGACATCAGCATGCTCGACCGCATGTCTTTGTTGCTAACCTGTTGCAAAGATTGTATCGGAGCGGTGAGCGTTGTACCTGTTGAAGAAAGGGAGGAAAGCGATGTGTAATTGTTTGTATTGTTATCGTCCGCTCCTAAATGGAGAAAAAGATATGCACAAGGCTTGCATCAAGAAGTTTTTCGGGGTGACGACTTTGCCTGTACTTGACTATACGACAGAGCAACTTGATCGGCTTGCCTTGAAAATCATTCAAGACCAAACCTCTCTGACCGGTGTTCAGCCGAAGCTGTCATTGCATCTTAACAAACATGAGGGTAGCCGGCGATTGACCATTGTAGGACTTTGGGGGGCTTACATTTGTAAACCGCAGACCGTAGAATATGAAATGATGCCGGAGGTGGAGGATTTGACGATGCACCTTGCGGAAGTGGCAAATATCGAAGTCGTCCCCCATACCTTGATGCGGATGGCAGATGATACGCTTTGCTATCTTACCCGCAGAGTAGACAGAACGGCAAGTGGAGAAAAGACAGCCATGGAAGACATGTGCCAACTGACGGAGAGGCAAACGGAAGATAAGTACAAAAGCAGTTATGAGCGTATAGGTAAGGCTATTTTGAAGTATTCGTCCCTGCCCAAAATGGATGTTACCATTTTTTTTGAATTGGTGCTTTTCTCTTGGCTTACCGGAAACAACGACATGCACTTGAAGAATTTCTCATTATGAGACCTCTGCAAAACTATTTTCTTTTTTATTTTGTCAATTCTTTCTTTTTTTGTATCTTTACCCTATGAAGATCTCCCCCTGCTCCC
>NZ_RQYI01000036.1 GCF_003859795.1 Alloprevotella sp. OH1205_COT-284
AGAAGACCGAGGGGGCGTATGCAAGGAGACTGCCGTACTTTAGAGAATGGGAAATACAGTAAAACGATAACCTAAAATCAACACCACAAACCTCCCCCAGGCTTGGGTTAACCCAAAGCCTGGGGGAGGAACGGAGGGAAATCTTACACACTTTTTCGGACATTACCGGATCTTCCGCTGATCCCATTTTGGGTGCGAATAGAAAGAAACCGTGCCAAAAAAGGTTTTGACACGGTTTCTTTTAATGAACGGTGTGTGGTAATTTATTTACCGGCACCACCATTGTGAACTTGTACAGGCTCGGTGTCTTCTTGGTCATTGCAAGAAGTAAAAGAAAGAGTAGAAGCTACGATGACCACTGCACCGAGGAGGAACTTGAAAAATTTGTTCATAATTTTAAAGATTAAAGAGTGAGTATTATGTGGAAAACTTATTTAAAGGTTTGTATCAACGAATATATCCATTAAGATAGCGTTGGAGATATTGTTGTATATAGGTGGGTTGCCAATAGTGGGTCGTGAAGTTTTTGTCCGGGAATTCTTTATATTCGCGTCCCATTTTTTCAAAGGCATATCGGTAATAAGAGATCATGCTATATTCCCAAGAAAAGTATTGGGGTAGATACAGCCTGATTCGACCTTTGCGGTGTTGTTTGCGCGCTCCCAAAGGAATTGCGAAATTAAAGCCCGCATTTTTCTCGCCATCGGTATATATTCCATAAACTCCTATGGCAACTTCTCCGAAGTGACGAACGAGATCTCCTCGAAAGCCATAATCTCCATAGAGGAAACGCCCGGCCGAAGCTTTTATTTGAAGGGATGTGTAGGGCTCGTAATAGTTTGCATTGATCATGCAGGTTATCTTATTAAGATGTCCGGTTTTCCAGCCACTTCTTTTGAAAACTTGTTCTGCTGCCCATCCGCTACGAACTCCAAAGTCTAAACGATCATTGAGGTGATAAGTGGCGTCAAGGTGCAACCCCATGATGTTATACAAGAATGAGCCGATGGTTGTGGATAGCGTCCATTTCCTATTGGATACCCAATCTTGTCTTATTGCCATTACACCTAATTGTGGAAGTCTGTCGGGGTTGTTTTTGAAAAGATTGGTGTATAGCGGCAAAATGGGTTGGAAAGTTATGCGACTTCCTTTCCAAAGGGTTGTCTCAATGGCCGGAGCAATGAAAATTCCAACTTCGGCAAGTTTGTCAAGGAGATGGTTGTCAATGGAAATAATAGGGTGAAGTGTCAGGTCTATTTTTCCAAAGGTTGAGGCTTTTGTCGTATTTTGGGGTGTAAGACGTTGCAGGTTATGTTGAATTTCTACGGTTTCGTAGCTGACTGTAACACTCCACTTATTTTCGGCTTTTTGCGCGACGACGGAAATTCGAGGAACGCAATACTCCAATACCAATATCTTGAAAATGCTGATGTTAGGAGCTGTTTCCGATAACTTTTCTATGGCGACACCTATACCTCGATAAGAGGCACGGTGGGTGCTATTTTCGAATGCTGCATAGAGTGTATCTTCTTCCGTTGCAGTTCTTATATTTTCAAATCCATGTTTTATGAGTATGTCATCAATTTCGGTATTGGCTACGGAATGGTAGAATGAAGCCGTCCAAAGAGCTATGAGCAACCCCCATTTTAGGATCGATAATTCTGAAACGTATAAATGGCGAGATCTTTCTGCTTTCATGGCGTTCAGAACTTGATGGTGTGTTGGTAACTGACTCCTGCTGCTATTCCTTTGCATTCTTGTGTATAGCAGAAGACGTTTAGACTTTTCCAAAATCGGCATGCCATACCGAAGTTGAAGCCCTTGGAGTCATAGTCGGCCATGATGTTCAACCATTGACTCTGAAAAGGGGAATATTCTATTCCGCCATAGAAGCCATCATACATCTTTCCACTATTGAAGGGGTGAAAATACCCCGTAGTGACAGCTAAACTTCCTTGTTTTCCGATAGGAATATGTTTTGTCAGGCTTCCGTAAATGCCGGTGTAGAAACTGTCTCCGTATGCAGAGTAGATATCGTTGATGCCGATGACAAAACTCGGCCACCATCTGTTGGGTTGTTCCGCAAGAGGGCGCAAGCGAAAAGTGGTCGATCTGTCTTGTTGGTAGTAACCCATTGTCTTCTTGACGGAATGTTGGGTTTTTAGCAACGTTTCTCTGAATGTAAATTCCAAGAAGTTGAAGGGTGTGATATTGATGTAGTAAATTCCGGTGTCGAAATTGTAAACATCATTGGTCACGCCTTTTTGCATGAAAGTTATACCTCCGTCAAATGTTCCTGCCGGTTTCATGTCGGCGGTGGGAATGTTCATTAAACCGGTTGTGCCGAGCAAACGTTGTGCATGAATTTCAACTTTGTTTACCAAAGATAAAGCCAAAATGCAACAGATGAGGGTGAATGATTTCATCGCAAAACTCAGTTTGAACCGATCTTAGATGACGAGCGAGTTCCGTATGAGTGAAAACGTTCGTGGGCGCTACGCATGTCAAGGGATTTGGACAGCCTACTATTTTTTGCGAATTTACAAATTAGGAATGAATAAACAAGAACTTTCTTCAAAAAAAACACTTAAAGTCGTTGTTATGAAGTATAAATGCTATTTAAGTGTTGTTTTTGTTTAGTTCTTGCAGATAACTTTGAAAAACTTCTTTTTGGACTTCTTCGGAAAGAGTTTGGGAGAAGTGCTTTTTTATCGTGACTTCGAATGCTTCAAGGGCATGTTGTTTCATTCGAGCTTTTCCCGCTCGAAATCCGCTTTGATAACTATTGTAAGGGAGAAGGTTTCGATTGAAATTACCATCGGACATGATCGGAGTAGAGTTTATGGCATGTGAAAGAATGAAAGTTAAAAACCGAAAAGGTATAAGTCTGTTCGTTCAGTCAAAACTTTTGATAAGAGTAGAGTGGGGGAGCAGGGAGAATGTGGCTTTGCCATCCGGAGTAAATGCCGGAGAAGTTATGGAAAATAATTGTACCACCAAGTCTTTCATTTCTTCAAACGAAAGCATCTGCCCAATGGGTATTGCTGCTTTTTTTGCGAGAGAGAGAGCAATGGATGCTGCAATTTCTTCTCGAACGTCTGTGGGTTTGCTCATGGCCTCATCAACAATCGTTTGTAATAGATTGACGGGATCAAGTCCGTCTACTCCCGCCGGCATACTCAAAATGGAATAGCTTCCGCCGCCAAGGAAAGAAAGTTCGAAACCAAGAGCAGAAAGTTCTGCCTCAATGGTTTGCAGAGTGGCGCATTGCAAGGGAGACAACTCTATGATTTGCGGAAAAAGAAGTCCTTGTGACGGTGAATCTTGTTTGCGGATCTGCTCGATATAAACATCATATAAGATGCGAATATGAGCCCTGTGTTGATCCACAATGAGTAATCCGTTTTCGGTAGGCGATAAAATATATCTGCCTTGATATTGAAGGTAGTTTGCCGTTGCCGTTTCCCATGCTTGTTGTTGTGATGGAGCTAATTCCGCATATAGCGATTGCTCTTGTGTGTGTAGGGGAGTAAGGGGGGCGAATTCGGATGTTTCGCTTTCGGCTTTCGAAAAAATATCAGAAGAGAAGACTTCTGTGTATATCGCTTCTTGATTTTTCGAGGAGGCGATTGCAGAAGGTGCGGCATAGGTGCCGTGCTTGGTAAATGCGGTTGAAGGATTGGGTGAGGAAGGGGAGTCGGTCTCAAATGGATTGAAAGAAAGATCCACGCTGATTTGAGGCATGGCCACATCTTTTGCTCCATTGTCGAAAGTCGGTATTTCCGGACAGTTTTCCGTGTCGAAATCAATGGTGGGAATAGCATTGTGTTTTCCCAATGCTTCTCGGATGGCGGCGAGTAGAATTTTCCAAATGTCTTGCTCGTCCTCAAACTTGATTTCTGTTTTAGTCGGATGAATATTGACGTCTATTTTCGAGGGAGCAACAGACATTTGCAGAAAAAAAGGAACTTGTTCTCCTTCGGGAAGCAAGCGATCAAAAGCGGATTGAATAGCTTTGGCGAAATAAGGGTGTCGCATGTAGCGGCCATTGCAAAAGAAAAATTGTTGAGCACCTTTTTTCTTGCTGCTCTCCAAGTTTCCGACAAAACCGGTGATTTTGATCAAAGATGTTTCGACGTGAACGGGAATCAGATATTTGTCGAATTTTCTACCGAAGATATTAACAATGCGTTGTTTGAAGTTTCCGACCGGCAGATCCAATAAGAGCGATTCGGGGGTAGACAGCGAAAAAGCGATGTCGGGATGGGCTAATGCAATGCGTTCAAACTCTGCAATGATATTGGAGAGTTCGGTATGATTGCTTTTCAAAAATTTGCGTCGTGCCGGAACATTGAAAAACAGATTTTTGATGATGAAATTGGCACCTGTCGGACAGGCGATTGGTTCTTGTCGGATAAATTTTGAACCTTCAATTTGTATGCTGACACCTAATTCCGAGTTGGCCATGCGGGTGCGTAGTTCGACCTGTGCCACCGCAGCTATCGAAGCCAACGCCTCTCCCCGAAAGCCCATTGTCGTCAGTGAAAACAAATCATCGGCAGAAGTGATTTTGGAAGTCGCATGTCTTTCAAAAGAAAGTCTGGCGTCCGTGTCACTCATTCCTTTCCCATTGTCAATGACTTGTACGCAAGTTTTTCCTGCGTCCGTCACGATCACCTGAACGGATGACGCACCGGCATCTATCGCATTCTCTACCAATTCTTTTATCAAAGAAGCCGGGCGTTGAATAACTTCGCCGGCGGCAATTTGATTGGCAACGGAGTCGGGGAGGAGATGAATAATGTCTGACATGGCAAATGATGAAGTTTATTCCGATTTTTCCGAGGAGTCCGGCGTCGGAGAAAGAGGCTGGTCTGTTGAAGGGGATGGGAGGGCGTCAGAGGGTGGTGGAGCGACACCTTTGTTGGTGGTATGACTTGCTTTTTCGAGAGATTGCAAAGGTGCTTGCCGTCTTGGAATATGTTTGAGTTTGGCAGCAGCGGTTTTTCCTCTCCATTCAAACACGTCTTCCGGCGATAGAGGGCGTATGTAGTCGAACCAAGCGAAATTCGGCAGTCGGGTATGTTCGTTGGGAGCCATTCCAATGGGATAAGTCTTCCCGATCGGATTGGGACCTGCCCAAAAACGTTTCATCCTTCTCCGTTCGGTATCAACACGGAGTTTAGCTGCTTCACAATAGTTGTGATACAAAAAAGATGAATCTTTCTCCATCGGAAAATTGATGAGCATGGCATTTCCGTCTACTTTTGACTGATAGAGTTCACCTTGGCGGAAGTAGGCCATCATCAAGTTTCCCGACACTTGGTTGTAGAGGGTAGAATCGGGCAAGGCCTCTACAAGAAGTGCTTGCCGCTCTACATAAATGGAGTCTATCGTTGAGTCATTGCTAAAAACGTTGATCTCTTCTCCCAAAATTTGGCGTTGTTCCGTCCATGCAATAGGATCGCGATAGAGTGTGAGTTTTTTGATTTTTGAGTTGAACACCAAAGAGTCGCATACGGCTTGGACATCCGTTCGATAGGCACGCACACGAAAGTAGCCGTGCAACACACGATAAGCCGAGTCGGTTTTCTGATTGTAGGAATAGAGACGGAGCGTGTCGGCATGGACATAAAGCGTGTCGGCATTGCGAGAGAAGTTTTTGCCCAAAGCGCGCTTTGTTGCCATAGCTTCTCCTTTTATGTCGTCATAATACCCATACTCTCCCATCAATATGTTTTTATTGTTGTTGTCGGAAGAATCGGTAAACACAATATTGTCGAAGGCCTCACAGAAACCCTCCTTTTTATTGTAAGAAATAGAGTCGCCCACTAACTTTCTACCTTTGTTGAAAAGTTGGGGACGTCGAGTGAGATGTGCTCTTTCGCTATTGGTATTGTAGGTGCCGTCTATGGTGTAAATATGGCTGTCGCCACTGAGCAGATTGGTCGGGCCTTTGGCATGCGCCCATTTCGTGCGAGTGTCGTAGTGCAGGGTGTCTGTGATCAGAGAGTCTTTTCCTCCATTAACCAATAGCACGTCTTCATAAAATTCCGCTTCTTTACTTGCCGTATAGTAATCTCCTTGTTGAGAAGTCAAAACAGCTTTTCCGTCCACGATTTTTCCTCCGACATCATAAAAACCTCGCCCGGTTATTCTGTCATAGTTCAAATGATCGGTGTACAGCGTCATTTTGTGATGACGCATTTCCACGTTCTGAAAAACTTGTGCGAATTGCGAAGTCCCGTCGTAATAGATAGAGTCGCCCTTCAACGAGAGTGTGTCGCCTTGGGTAAATCGCACACGTCCATAGGCCATAAATGAATTTGACGCTTCGTAGAACACCGCACTGTCGCACTTCAATCTCATTCCGCTGTGGGTGATATGAACATTGCCCACCAACACTTGCCCGTCTGCCGTAATGGTGATGTCCTTAAACAATCGGTCGGCATGATGAATTTGAATTCTTTCGTCTTTGGCTGTTGAGCGTTTCGGCGTTCCGTTCGGCGTGAACGCATAAGTTTGAATGAGAAACAGGAATAATATCCCGAAACCCATCCAAACTTTTTTGCGAATTTGATGATGTTTTTTCAAAAGGAGATGCTTTACGAGAAATGATGTCGGTGACGGCTGTGTCGTGTTTATTTAACCCAACCCTCGTGCTCAAAAGTCAGGTTTCGCCATTCCGGATTGATGCGTGTGTAGGTGGTTTTGATTTTTTCGGTCAGCCATTTACGAACCGCTTCGTTTTGTCGTTGGTTCATCACAACGTTTTTGAGCAATCGGAAATCATCGGTGAAATTGGCACGGTGTTCCTCTATTCTGTTTTTGAGTTTTACGATTGCGCATATTTCAGAACCGCTTTTAGGGTCAACCATTCGAAAAGCTTTTGAGATTTCTCCGACTTTGAGGTTTTCCACAACTTTTGCCAGTTCGCGATTGAGTTGCGTGAGTTCGAAGCGGGCAGACAAAATGTTGCCTTCTTCGTCGCGAGCGACCATCAGCCCATTGTTGTTGCGGCTGTCTTTGTCGTCCGAAAGTTGTTGAGCAGCAATTTCAAAGCTGAATTTCTCCTCTTTGATGTCGTTTGCGATGGAGTCTAACCGGGCGATGTTTTTCTCAAATTCACTTTCTTGTATTTCGGGACGGAGCAAAATGTGGCGAACATTTACTTTTTCTCCTCTTTTTTCGATGAATTGGAGAATGTGGAATCCGAATTCCGTTCTCACGATCTTCGAAACTTTCTTGGGATCATTGAGTGAAAAAGCGACATTGGCAAATTCCGGCACCCATTGGTTTCGTCCGCTCATGCCGAGTTCACCGCCATTGCGCGCGCTGCCGTCTTGTGAGTAAAGGCGCGCCAAACGAGCAAAGTCGGCTTCGCCTTCGTTGATGCGACGTGTGAAGTCGCGAAGACGCTCTTCGATGCGTTCCACTTCTTCACGAGAGGGCTTGGGCGCAGCGGTAATGATTTGTAGTTCCACCTGTGTCGGCACGAGTGGCAAACTGTCTTTGGGGAGCTTTGAAAAGAAATCGCGTACTTCGGCAGGAGTCACTCGAATGTTCTCGGTGAGTTTACGGCGCACCATGTTGGGAATTTCCATATTGCGCGTTTGCTCCTTAAACATCTCTCGGATTTGCGGAATGGTTTTATTCAATGCCATTTCCAAGTTTTCGCGAGAACCGTAAAACTGTATGGCCTCATTCAATCTTTGGTCAGCGTAGTGCATCAAGTCGGCTTCGCCGATGGTAATGGAGTCTAACTCTGCTTGATGAAGAAACAGCTTTTGAATGGCCAAACGTTCGGGAATGGAAGTATAGGGTATTTTTTGACCGGCCATTTCGGCTTCGAGCCGATATTCTTCTACGTCGGAGAGCAAAATCGGCGAGTCGCCTACCACCCAAATGACTTCATCGACGGTGTTCTTCTTGTGTTGTGCAAAGACGCCGGCGAAGGTCAGTAAGCCGAGGACGAGGAGAGATATTTTGTGTGACATAAAACTGCGAGTGGGGATGACTAATGGTTGTTTACGGTTTTGAGAACGCTTTCGTCTACCGTGAAAGAGAAACGTTTGCGTAATTCTTTTACCCATTCGGCTTCGAGTGCCTGCTGATGATCGGCCACCACTTGGCTTTTCACATCGTGGTAAGTTTGGGGGCGTTTCATCTTTCTGCCGGCCAACAGCGTGACGGGGTAGCCGCTGCGAACACTTCTTATCTTTGCTTGTTTGTTGCCGAAAGCCAAATGGTCGATGGTCGAGTTCTCGCCTTTTTCCACAAGATGCTGTCCGCTGGCCATTACGACCACGGAGTCTTTGTTGAGGGTTTCTTGCAGATACTCTCTGAGTTCTTTGCCTTGCGGAAGACCGTTTTTGAGAAGTTTGCGTGCTTTCTTGGCGATAGATTTGTTTTTCGCACTGATAATAAACCCTTTGAAACGAGGGGCAGCCCAAGCATATTTCTTCTTGTTTGTTTGGAAGCGGTGAGCCAAACCTTTTTCGTCTTGGGCGGCAACATCCCAAACGGTTTGTTTGGCTACTTCGTAGAGCAACAACCCATCATGATACTCTTGTATGAGATAGCGCAAATCGGGAGTTTCTTCCAAACGGAGTTGCAACACACTGTCCATGATTTCTTCTCTGCTTTTTCCGTTGGCAATGAGTTGGTTGATGCGATGTTCGGCAGATGCTTCTTCTATGTTTTGACGTTTCAAAGATTGGAGAATGGTGGGGTAGAGGGCTTCAAAACTTTCGAGCGGTTTGCGCGCTTGAACCCAAACGATGTGATAGCCCACGGTTGAAAGAAAAGGACGACAGAATTGCCCGGCTTCAAGGGCATAGGCTTGATCTTCAAATTCTTTGATCGTCATTCCCGGATAAATGGTGGGGAGCAATCCGCCTTGGGGTGCAGAGCCGGGATCCTGACTCACGGCTTTGGCCAATTCGGCAAAGTCCGCACCTGCCACGAGGGCGTCGTAAGCACTGTCGGCACGTTGTGCCACGGCTTGTTTTTCGGCTTCTGTGGCGGTTTGTTTTACCAAAAACAAAATATGGGAAACCGTCAGAAGATCTTTGCCGTCCACAATTTTGGCCTGACGGTCGTAAAGGCTGCGGGCAACGGAGTCGATGAAAGCCTGATCGATCAAGGCCGGCGTCAGTTGCATGTCGCGATATGTGCGAAATTCATCGCGGAACGATTGGAGCGTGTCCATGCGTAAAGCCTCTGCTGCGGCCACTTTGAGCTTGTAGTTGATGAACATGTCGAGATATTCCGCCACGGTCTTTTGTTCCACCGCTCCTTCGATGCTGTTGTTCTTGTTGTAGGCATATTCAAATTCTCCGCGTGTGACGGCTTTGCCATTGATGTGCATCAACACGGGATTCGCGGTTTGCTGTGCATTTGCGTCAATGCAGAGAAAAGAAAGTAAAAATACGAATAAGATGTGTTTCATGGGATTTCTTGGTGAAATGGATAAGTTTTTTCGGGTTGTGGTATGCATCAAAACATACGATGTTGGGATATGAGAGCTTTACCGAAGCATTTGATGCCAAATGCCGTGAAAGGTCTTCAAACTCGACAGAGAGCTTGAAGACCATTTTCGGAAATCGAGGTGATTTGTTTCGATGACGATGAATGCGGCGATGAGGCTTCCCGTATCGAATATGATGTCGGATTATTCACTGCGAGAATAATTGGGTGCTTCGCTGGTGATGGTAATATCATGGGGGTGACTTTCGAGCACACCTGCGTTGGTGATACGTGTGAATTTGGCGTCGTGCAGTTTTTCTACGGTCGATGCGCCGCAGTAACCCATTCCGGAACGGAGGCCTCCGACGAGTTGGTAGATCACCTCTTGCACGGCTCCTTTATAGGGGACACGTCCGGCGATGCCTTCCGGAACAAGTTTTTTCACGTCGCCCACTCCACCTTGGAAATATCGGTCTTTTGAACCGTTTTCCATGGCTTCGAGCGAACCCATTCCTCTGTATGTCTTGAATTTGCGACCGTTGAAAAGCACGGTTTCGCCGGGGCTTTCTTCGCATCCGGCCACAAGAGAGCCGATCATCACACTGCATCCGCCGGCAGCAATGGCTTTGACCACATCGCCGGAATAGCGCAAACCGCCGTCGGCAATGAGGGGCACTCCGCTGCCTTCGAGGGCTTTGGCCACATCGTAGACCGCAGAAAGTTGAGGCACTCCCACTCCGGCAACGACACGCGTGGTGCATATCGACCCCGGGCCGATGCCTACTTTTACGGCGTCGGCTCCTGCTTCAACGAGCATACGGGCTGCTTCTCCCGTGGCAATGTTGCCCACCACCACATCTACATGGGGATATTTGGCCTTAGTTTCTTTCAGCTTCTCAATGACCCCTTTGGAATGTCCATGGGCAGTGTCGATAACGATGGCGTCGGCACCTGCCGCCACCAAGGCGTCGATACGCTCCATGGTGTCGGCCGTGACCCCTACTCCTGCCGCCACTCGCAAGCGACCTTTCTCGTCTTTGCAAGCACTGGGTTTGTCTTGTGCCTTGGTGATGTCCTTGTAGGTGATCAAGCCGACCAATCTTCCTTCTTGATCGAGCACGGGGAGCTTCTCTATTTTGTTTTCTTGCAAAATTTCGCTGGCCGCCATTAGGTCGGTCTGGGTGTTTGTCGTCACAAGGTTGTCTTTGGTCATGACCTCGTCGATGAGTTTGTCTAAATCTCGCTCAAACCGAAGGTCGCGATTGGTAACGATGCCCACCAATTTCATGTCATCGTCAACAACGGGAATGCCGCCGATATGATATTCTTTCATCAACTCCAATGCGTCACGCACCGTTTTTCCGCGCTTGATGGTCACGGGGTCGTAGATCATTCCGTTTTCGGCACGTTTGACGATAGCCACCTGACGGGCCTGCTCTTCGATCGACATGTTTTTGTGGATCACTCCGATGCCCCCTTCTCTGGCTATGGCAATAGCCATTTGAGATTCGGTGACGGTATCCATGGCGGCGGTAACAAAGGGGATCTGCAACTCGATGTTGCGCGAAAACTTTGTGGAAAGCGATACCGTGCGAGGAAGTACTTCGGAATAAGCGGGAACGAGAAGGACGTCGTCAAAAGTCAGACCGTCCATGACAATCTTGTCTGCAATGAAATTGGCTGTCATAAGAGAAGAAAGAATTTAATTCCGTGCAAATTTACTTATTTATCCTCATATCAAAGCATTTTCGGGCTCGTTTTTGAGTTTGTCGGGCATTCATTCCGTTTGAAATCGTGTGAGAGCCCTTGAAGGGGTTGTTTTTGAGGTTATATCCACCGTGTTTGTGTTTTTGTCTGCATTTTCTACACTTGTCAGAATAAGTATCTGTAAATCTGATTGAAACGAATGTAGACAATCTTGTTTTTTATCTACATTTTCTACATCTTCTTACATCGTTCTTTCCGGTGAGAGGCTGTTGCTGAGGAAAGGCGACGAGGAGCCGGAAATATCGAAAGGATGCGGTGTGTAGTACGTTAAGTGTTGATGATCAGCGGTTTGGGGTGTCGGAGTGTAGGTTTTGTTTTCTTTGTGTACATTGATAAGGTATTGATAATTAGAAGGTAAGGCGGACCTGTGTAGGATATGTAGGAAAAAAGAAGAGAAAAAACAGAAGAAGGGGATATTGGTTTGAAAGATAAGTTTACGACAAGGATTTAATCGTTTGTTCTTGCTCGGAACGATGAATAAACAATCGACAAAGGGAGAATGCAAACACAAGGTGGGAAGTAGAAATCACTGCATTGGAGGTAGAAAATCCGGCATTGGAGGTAGTGGTGATAAACTGAAATGGAACAAAGGCGATGAGTAAGAAGAAAAATGTTGCCATTTTTCTTTCCGATTAAAAATAAAGTAGATAAATTTGTGGCGTCAAAATAAAAAGCGTTTCTTGAAGAAACAGATTTTTTTGAAGAGTTCGCTCCGGGCTGATTGTCAGACAAACATCCCTTCCATGTTCAAGAGAAGCAGTGAGCATTGCGCCCGATCTTTCATGGACAATGGGAAGAAGGAGAGTGTCTCGGCTATGGCTTACCCCCTTATTGTATGATCTTAAATCTTCGTATTATGAAAGTTTACTTCTTGCGTTTCCTTCTCGTCTTTTTGATGATGCCTTCTTTGACTTTGAGAGGAAACACCCTTTCGACGGACAATCATTATGAACGTGCAGCAGGGCATATTGCTCAATGCAATACTCCCGAACAAAGAGAAAAGGCTCTTTTTCTGTATGGCTTCTATGTGGCATACATGAGTGGAGTGATGTATGATGCGTCCGGTGCAATCGCCAACACGCTTTTGCAAACTTGTGCTCCCGAATTACGGAAGAAATATAAAGATTTGGACTATCTGATACTTATTCAAGGGCATGACTGCGTGGAGGAAAATTTGGAAACGCTCTATGTTACTCCGATTGAAAATGATTGGTTTGAAGTCAAATTTCACAGATCTGAAATTAAATATTCCGATCAACAGATCATTCCGGCGGCAGATACCCGTGTCCGGGTTTGCGTGAAGCCCTATAAGCGTTCTTATAGAATTGCGGATTTGAAAGAAATTAAAGAATCCTCTTCGATGTGAGAATAGGGCTTTTCTTATTTTTGTTTCTCAATTAGATGTGTGCCCGCCAAAAGCTCCATGAAACGTTTCAAGGCTTGTCGGGATAAATCTTCGAACGTCAAAGCGCAGGCTCATAAATCATAACTCCTTCTCTCCGAATATCATAAATGATTTTTCGGGGAGAAGGAGATTGTTTATGCGAATAATCTTATTGGGCGTTTTGACGTGTTGCCTACAACAAGAAACACTCGTCGGAGCATCGTAGACTTTTTCGGGTATATCCTACTCGAACCGAATGGCTTTTGCCGGTTGTATGCGAGAGATCATATAGCTTGGGGCAACCAAGGCGAGTGTGGTTAGAATCAGTGTGACGATGTTGATGAGCGCGATGGCGAAAAGGCTGATTTCGATCGGAACTGTTTCTACGTAATATGTGGCCGGGTCTAAGTGAACCACTCCCCAATATTTCTGTATGAACAGCACGAGGAAAGCCAAAATGTCGCCGATCAGTAGGCCTCGCAATGTGATTAAACCGGAGAAGTATAGGAAAATGTGTCGTACTCCGGTGTTCGTCGCCCCCAAGGCTTTGAGTATGCCTATGGTAGAGGTGCGTTCCAAAATTAAAATGAACAAACCGCTGATCATTGTGAAACCCGACACGATGATCATCAAAATGAGAATCACAATTAGGTTGAAGTCTAAGAGGTCGAGCCACGCAAACACGTGTGCGTAGTGCTCCTTGATGCTCAACGGCTGACGAGCGGGGGAGGCTTGAATGAGGTTTTGTTGATTGCAGATTTTTTGAATATCGGGCATAGCCCGATCAATATCGGCGAAGTTGTTGAGGCGTATTTCGATCAATGACGCACGATTTTCGTCCCAATGGTTGAGACGTTCGATGGTGGACAGGTTGGTTATGACGATGTTTTTGTCGAACATCCCCATGTTGGATTGGTAGATGCCGCTGATTGTGAAACGCCGCATTTTGATACTTTCCTCGAAGAAGTAGGCAAATACGCGATCTCCCGTTTTAAGGTTGAGTTGGTTGGCTTGTTGGCTTGAAATGAGAATTTCATTTCCGTTTTCGGTTTTCAGATCGGGCAAACGACCTTCAACCAAATTTTGTGCCATGAATGTTGTGTCATAATTCGACGGCAAACCTTTCAAAACAACCCCCATGAAATCGTTTTGGGTTTTGAAAATTCCCATTTTCTGCACTATCCGATCGACTGATTTCACCAAATCGTAATCCCGTAAGGTACGAAGGAAAGAACTGTCGGCTTGCACCGGAAATCCATCGGGAGCTGTGATGGCGTTGATGTCGAGTATTTCTATGTGGCTGCCAAATCCTTCTATTTTTTTTGTGATTTCCGATTTGAAACCGAGAATGACGCTCACCGAAACAATCATCACTAACAAACCGATTGCCACTCCTGCGGTGGCAATCGTTATTGTCGGGTTGGAGGCTTGACGCGTGTCTTTTCCGATGTTTTGAAAAAATCTCCGGGCAACAAAAAAAGAAAAACTCATCATGTGATTGGTTAGATAGTACGGCCGGGATAGGTTTCAAGAGCTTTTTGCAAGACAAACAGTGCGCGTGTAAGGTCTTCTTTGTTGAGCACATAGGCTATGCGCACTTCATCTCGTCCTGCGCCGGGGGTGGTGTAAAAACCGGCAGCCGGAGCAAGCATGACGGTTTCGCCTTCGTATTCAAAGTCGCTCAAACACCATGCGCAAAAACTTTCGGCATCATCTACGGGCAGACGTGCCATGGTGTAGAAAGCTCCCATGGGGATTGGGCTGTATACTCCGGGAATGCGATTGAGCCCATCGATCAAACAATTGCGACGGGAAACATATTCGTCATACATCTCACGCATGTATTCGGCAGGGGTTTCTATGGAGGCTTCTGCAACCAATTGTCCGATGAGGGGGGGAGATAGGCGGGCTTGGCAGAACTTCATCACGGCATTGTGAACTTCTTTGTTCTTGGTGATCAGTGCGCCGATACGGATGCCGCATTCGGAATATCTTTTGGATACGGAGTCGATCAAAACAACATTCTGCTCAATGCCTTCGAGATGGCAAGCTGAAATATAAGGAGAACCGGTATAGATAAATTCTCGATACACTTCATCGGAGAAGAGGTAGAGGTCATGACGTTTTACCAAATCTCGGATTTGGTTCATTTCGCTCTTGCTGTATAAGTAGCCCGTAGGGTTGTTGGGGTTGCAAATCAAAATGGCGCGTGTGCGCTCGTTGATCAGCTCTTCGAACTTTTCTACTTTGGGAAGGGCAAACCCTTCTTCTATGGTCGTGGATATGGTACGGATTTTTGCACCGGCAGAGATGGCAAAAGCCATATAGTTGGCATAAGCCGGTTCGGGAACGATGATTTCGTCGCCGGGGTTTAAGCAAGACAGAAAGGCAAACAAAACGGCCTCTGAGCCTCCGGAGGTGATGATGATGTCATCGGCCGAAAGCGAGATGTTGTATTTCGCATAATACTTCACCAACTTCTCTCGGTAACTTTTGAAACCTTGCGATGGAGAATATTCCAAAACCTGACGATCGATGTTTTTGAGCACGTCAAGACCGGATTTGGGCGTGTGAAGATCCGGCTGTCCGATGTTTAGGTGATAGACTTTGAGGCCGCGCTCCTTGGCTTTTCCGGCCAATGGGGCTAATTTGCGGATCGGGGATTGCGGCATCTCGACGGCTCTCTCGGATATTTTCGGCATGTGAAAATTGTTTTTGCGATAAGGAGGTGAGCGAACTAATGCTTATTCTTTTGTCGTTTCTTTCGACTTTTCTTTGAAAACGCTGAGAAAAGTTTTGGGAACGGGGGTTTCGAAGCGTAAATGCTCGTTGGTTATGGGGTGATAGAAGTCCAGTCGATAGGCATGAAGGCAAAGACGTCCTATGGGATCGTCGCCGTTTCCATATTTAATGTCGCCGCAAACGGGGTGGCCGAGGTCTTGGAGGTGAACACGTATCTGATTTTTTCTTCCGGTTTCGAGAACAAGTTCTACCAAACTGTATCCGGAAGAAGATCGCAGCGTGTTGAAATGCGTAAGGGCATATTTCCCTCCGTTGTCTACGGGAGAAGAGGTGGTGATATAATCTTTGTTGTCTTTGAGCCAACTTTCTACATGTCCTTGTTTCTTCTCCATCTCTCCCGATACCAATGCGACATAGCGGCGGTCGGTGACGATTTGTTGCCAGTTGTGTTCGAGGATTTGCTCGGCTTCAATCGTTTTGGCGTAAACCAGCAGGCCGGAGGTGTCGCGGTCAAGGCGATGGACAACATGTGCGGTGCGTTTTTGGCGACTTTTTCGGAAATAATCGTCCAAAACCGTCTTGACACAAAATTGCCCTTGGGTACTCGCCATCGATAAGATACCGATGTTTTTTTCGATCACGATGATTTGCGGGTCTTCGTAAACGATTTTGACGAATTTGCTCTGAAACGGTGTGCGCTGTTTTTGCTTGGATATTTCAACCAGCATTCCCGGCTGTAAGGGATAGTCGTGTTGTGAAACGTTTTTCCGGTTCACACGTATGCCATTTCCCGAAAGAATGGCTTTGGCCTTGGAGCGACTGATGCCGTCAAGACAACGCATGATGTAGGGGAGTAGAGTGGTTTCTTCTTTGACGGTGAAGAGGGTATATTGAGGCTTTCTGTAATTACGCATTTTGAACTCTGTGTTTAAGGTGCAAATGTACATCAAGTTGTTGAAAACAACAAATTAAAAGGAGCATAATCCCTGCATACTGTTAAAAAATATCCTTGGAGGAAAGGTTTTAAGGCAAATGTGGGCAGATATACCAAATAATACATATCTTCGCAGTATCTACTTCATCTTCAAATACAACGATTATGAAACAGTTTGTTTTCTCTCTTATGGCTCTTCTGACCTTCGTGAATGTAGCGTGGGCACAAGACGACGATGTCTACTTTGTACCTACAAAGAAGGCACTGAAAAATGAACAGCGTCAATATATGAACAAGACATATTCGGGTAGCGATGATGTTTTCGAATATGATCATTGGAGCAACGAACGCTCTGAGGGAACGCGC
Source organism: Alloprevotella sp. OH1205_COT-284 (assembly GCF_003859795.1). Classification (GTDB taxonomy): domain Bacteria; phylum Bacteroidota; class Bacteroidia; order Bacteroidales; family Bacteroidaceae; genus Alloprevotella. The sequence continues at coordinate 16,662 of NZ_RQYI01000036.1, forward strand.
AGCGTCGATGAATATAACCGTCGATATAAAAAAGGAAAAGTTGCCCGTCAGCACGATAGTGTTTCTTGTTGTCAAAATGACGTGGAGGAACAAAATATGACAGGACGTATTGTGCGTTTCCGTTCACCGCGCGCCGCCATTGTAGCCTCCCCTTATTATTACGATTATTATTATGACCTTGCCTACTACGATCCTTGGTTTTACGATTGGGGTAGAATAGGGTGGTACGGCTGGATGGATCCTTTCTATTTTGGAATAGGTTGGAATATCCGTTTCTCTCCTTGGAATCCTTTTTGGCCTTATGGACGCTATTATTCTTGGTATGGAGGCTGGGGCTGGAATCCATGGTTTCCTCACTATGGTTGGAATGATCCTTTCTTTTGGTGGAATAACTCTTATACCTTCGCCCCCCGAAACGCTGTTTATTACGGAGGAACGAGAGGCTCGAATGTGTCCTATGGAACACGAGGAGGTTCGTTCGCTTCCCGTGAGAACGGAGGAAGATCGCGCGGAGGTTCGTTCGTAGAGCGAGGCGGATCATATCGCTCTTCTCGTTCCGGTGGTGAATTTTCCCGCTCTCGTGAATCGGGCTATGGAAGATCCATGGAACACAGAGGGCGAAACATAGACGCCAATGTGGGAACTTCGCGTCGTGGCAATATCATAGGGCATAGTCGTAGTGGCCAAAGCTCAAACTCTTATGGCACGCAAGACAATCGTCATACCCGAAGTTATGAATCCTCAAACGGAACGTATTCCTCGGGTGGTTCTCGCGGAGGAAACTTTTCTTCCGGACGCTCCGGAGGAAGTTTCTCTACCGGAGGAGGCTTTTCTACCGGACGTTCCGGCGGTTTCTCATCCGGTGGCAGTTCGCGTGGTGGAGGCTCTATTGTGGGAGGGCGTCGTTAGGGTTTCTCTCGGAGAAATCTCTCTCTTGAAGAAAAAAATAAAATTGCTCTTTCTTTTCTTTCAACATGGAGAAACTCTCATTTCAATATGGAGAAAGAATAAGTAAGCACTTGATAATAAAAGACTATTCGATATGAAAAATATTTTCTTGGCGATTGCAGCTTGTGCTTGTTGTGGGGGCGGTTCTCTATCCGCACAAGATATTTATAAAGTAGAAAAATTTTCAACATTCGATCTTAACGGAGATGCCCGATATGTCGGCATGGGAGGAGCCATGAGTGCTCTTGGAGCAAACCTTTCTGCCGTAGGAAGCAATCCGGCGTCATCGGCATTGTATCGTCGCGGAGATGCTTCTGTCAGTGGCGGCTTTATCACCAATTCAGGCGATAGTCGCGATGCGGAATATTTCAATTCGAGTAAAACAAAAGCCAGCATTGATCAAATGGGGTTTGTGTACACTTTCAAACTCGATGACAGCATCACCAAGTTTGTGAACTTCGGCTTCAACTATAAGAAATCGCGTAATTTTAGAAACCTAATGGTGCTTAATGACATACCTCTTCCTGTCGCTATGATGGACGGGCAAACAAGAGGAATGTCGCAGTCGTGGCAAATGCGTGATTTGGCACAGATCAGTGATCGTTGGCTCGATCTTACCGATAAAAACGATCGTGCCATGACCACGCCTCTTGCCATTTTGGGATATGAAACATTTTTGATCGACCCGGTGCTTGTTGATAATAAAGTGAGCAATTATAAGCCCAGTTATGCCGAGGCTTATCATTATGGAAGAGCCAATCAAGGGGGGATCCAACAATACGACTTCAACCTTTCTTTCAATTTTAGCGAGCGTTATTATCTCGGTGTAAATATCGGGGTCTATAATATAGATGCCCAAAGTAGTTTGGAATATGAGGAGGCATCTCTTGGAGAAGACGGAAAGCCTTTTTTCGCAGCCAACGGACAGCGTAAAACTTATGTGATGAACCAAGAAGAGCAAATCACCGGAACCGGCGTTGATGCCAAGTTCGGTTTTATTGCTCGTCCGTTAGCCGAAAGTCCTCTGCGGCTTGGACTTTCCGTCACTACTCCGACGTTCTATTCCATAAGCTCTTCCACACGTCTTGATATTCGTTCGCACCACGGACACACAAATTCCGATACCGGAAAATCTTATGATTATACCACAGGTTATCTCACAACAACCAACGATTATCTCCTTCGGACGCCTTGGAAAGTGAATTTCAGTATAGGTTCTACAATCGGTAATCGTCTCGCCATAGGTGCCGAATATGAAATAGCCGACCACCTCAGTGCTCAGGTGCGCTATCTTGAAAGTACAAGTGATGGCCCCTATTATAATTGGGGCATAGGTCGGAAAGACAAAGTGATGCAGTATGAAATTGACAACTATTTGAAGGATGTTCACACGCTGCGTTTGGGACTCGAAGGACGGATCGCACAAAGTCTTTTTGCCCGTTTCGGTTATAACTGGGTAAGTTCTCCTTTTAGCAAAAACGCATTTTTGAACCTCTATACGGACAGTCCCTCTTATCAGTATTCCACTTCAACGGATTATGCAAATTTGGGATCAATCCATCGTTACACTTGCGGATTAGGTTATCGTGGCGACGCTTTTTATGTCGATGCTGCCTACCAATATCAGAAACAAGGAGTTGATGTTTATCCTTTCCATTATAATGCGGAGAATCGGGTTGGAGAGAAAAATGATCTTCCCGCTCAACATCTTGACTTGAAACGTCACGGTTTCATTCTAACACTCGGATATCGTTTCTAATTTCATCGAATGTCCGGTAAAAGGGCTTTAAACAACAAGCTCTTTTACCGGACATTTTTACCGAATACTTTTACGGTTCATCAGAGATCTATCATATCATATATTAGCAGAAAGACATCCTTAAATCTTGTTGCTCAGGGAACGTGTTACCCCAAGGAGTTCGCGGCTTTTTAAAAGGAACGTATGGAGAGTTCCTTCGTACCATATATTGCTGTCTGGTAAAAAAACTGATATAACCTCAAAACTCGTTGTGATAAAGTTACTTACAAGGAAAAATGAAATAAGGAGACCTCTGCAAAATCCCCTTATAAAATTGTCCAATCCGAGAAAAAGAACGGATTGGACAATTTTATAAGGGGATTTTGCAGAGGTTAAAGATATCTCGGAACAGCGAAGCCGATTATTCTTGACGAAGTTTCTCGCCCATATATTCGTAGTTGAAATTAGTTCCCTTTGCCGACGGAAACTGGCTTCTCGGATCTACGTCTTGTCGATTTTTCAAATGATCAATGATGCGAGTGTAGCAATGTTGTGCGGAGTCGGCGAGAACGTAGGCGGAGAATGTCGTGTCGCGATACTGATACTTTTGTGTTCCGGGAATTAATAGAACCCTTTTGAAATTGATCCTTCCGAAATACCAACCTTTGCGCACTTCTTGGAGCTGTGTGGTTCGTGGCTCTCTTTGTGTTTGATTTTCTGCGGAGTAGGCAAGTGGAGTGTCGTGAGATTTGCGGTTAGCCTTAAATTCATCGAGGGTTTGTGCGCTTGTTTTGATGAGGATGAAATAGACGCGTGGTCGAACTTTGTAGCGCTTTGGATAGGGCATCTCGCTGTTAACATAGACGGTTAGCTCATCAACCAATGTTCTGGTGATGGGAATTTCATTGAGTTTAGCAAGAAAGTCAATTAACTCTTCGATGTTGTGGGTGATGGCTTCGTGATCGAAATAGCGTACGTAGATGTTCATGTTTGGATGGCGTGTGTTGCTGAGTAAGAGAGGTGTTGTATGAGGTGCGATAATGCGATAAAGATAAAAAAGCGAATTGCCATGGGCAGTTCGCTTGTGAGCGGAAAACGAGACTCGAACTCGCGACCCCAACCTTGGCAAGGTTGTGCTCTACCAACTGAGCTATTTCCGCAGATAACAAGTGAAGAGGAGGAGACTCGAACTCCCACGTCGCAATTGACACTACCCCCTCAAAGTAGCGCGTCTACCAATTCCGCCACCTCTCCAATATCTTTTACTTTTCGGAGTGAAGATATCGGGAGGGGGCTTGATACCATCTTCGAAAAGTTTTGTCGAATCTCTTGACTCGTGTCGAAGCTCTTCTTGTATTGTTGCTTCGGTGCCCAGAACAGGACTCGAACCTGCACGTCGCAAAACACTCGCACCTGAAACGAGCGCGTCTACCATTCCGCCACCTGGGCTTTAAGGGAGATTCAACTTGTGTGAAAAAGAGCGGAAAACGAGACTCGAACTCGCGACCCCAACCTTGGCAAGGTTGTGCTCTACCAACTGAGCTATTTCCGCGTTTTTATTCCGAGGAAGTTTGTATTCGGAAGCGCTTTATCTCAAACGCTGTGCAAAGATACTGCTTTTTTTGAAATTGACAAGGGCTTTCGAGCCTTTTTTCAAAAGTTGTATTAAAAAATAAATTCCGTAGAGCCAACTATCAAGTGCAACACTATGCTATTTGCTTATAAGCGGCTTTTGCTGATCCCTCGTATAGAGTGGTGAAACTCTATTCTTGATGACAAAAGGAGCTTGCCACCGAGATTATTCGGAAATCCTTCATAAGTGCTCTGCTTATAATCGCATATTGCTGAAATTCAGCAATATGTAAGGAGTGGCGTGTGTCGACGTTTTGGCTCTATAACGTTTTTAGTGGGTAAGCGAAATTCTCTCCTCCGTTGATGTAATAAATCATATTGATGAAACTCTGTATATTTGCAAATCCCCTCGCTCTTCTTTTTGCCAATTGAATTTTTGCATTAAGCGCTTCGAATAATCCATTGGTAATGGCTCCTTTCTCAAAGTAGGTTCTGATGCCAAATAGATGATTTTGAAAGAAGTTAGCCACTTTTTTGAAAGGGACAAGCGTGGATTGTTTAGCCAATTCCAACCATCGGAGGAATTGTTTTAATCCCTCAGATCTATTTGGCCAATTCAAAGCCTCTACCAATCCTTCCCGCAAGCTGTAGGCCTCTCCCAAGAGGGGAGAGTAGCAGTGTATCGAGTTCCTGCCCTTTCCTTGGATACTGTCCTATAAAAGTGTGTAAGCTCCAAAGTTCTTATCTTTGTGGTGAAATTCGAAAACAGACTAAGAACAATGAAGCTTACGAT
>NZ_RQYI01000037.1 GCF_003859795.1 Alloprevotella sp. OH1205_COT-284
AGCAGGGGGAGATCTTCATAGGGTAAAGATACAAAAAAAGAAAGAATTGACAAAATAAAAAAGAAAATAGTTTTGCAGAGGTCTCATTTAATTTCAAACAATCATGAAAACAAATTTACTTACGAACACGTTCGCGGCGACAGTCGCGCTGTTCACTGCCCTGTTTGCCCTGCCGCAGACGGCGCAGGCGCAGACCGACAACGACCTCTACATTGCCGGCACGCAGGTAACCTCCGCCAACTGCAACGACCTCAGCGTGATTGAGGGCGTGAGCGGCACGGTGAAGTACGACCCCGCCACCAAGACCCTAACCCTCGACAATGCCACCATCAACGCCGGCGGTAACAACAAAGGCATCGAATCAAGCATTGACGGCCTCACGGTGAAGCTCACCGGCACCAACACAGTAACGGCGAATTCTGCTGCCGTCTTTCACACCCAGCCGATGACTATCAAGGGTAGCGGCACGCTCAACGCAGAGGGCACAGCTGCCTCCGGCATCTATACCGAAGAAACCTCGCTCACCATCGACGGCTGCACCGTCAATGCCAAGGGGGAATGGGGCATCGCAGGAAATGACGGCTCCTCGGAAACCCTCACCATCCGCAACGCCACGGTAACAGCAGAGGGCACGGTCGTCTCCATCTGCGACCTCCGGACCCTCACCCTCGACGGCTGCAAAATCACAAGCCCCACCGGAGCGGTGTGGAACGCCGAAAAGAACGCCGTGTGCGACGCCGCGGGAAATATCATCACCGACAAGGTGACCATTGCACCGGTTAGCACCTACGACCTCAAAATTGCCGGCACGCAGGTAACCTCCGCCAACTGCAACGACCTCAGCGTGATTGACGGCGTGAGCGGAACGATGAAGTACGAGCACTCCACCAAGACCCTCACCCTCGACAACGCCACCATCAACGCCGGCGGTAACAACAATGGCATCTTTTCAAAAATCGACAACCTCACGGTGAAGCTCACCGGCACCAACACGGTAACGGCGGAATATTCAGCCGTCTTTCACACCCAGCCGATGACTATCAAGGGTAGCGGCACGCTCAACGCAGAGAGTACAAATAACCCCGGCATCTATACCGAAAGAACCTCGCTCACCATCGACGGCTGCACCGTCAATCTCAAAGGCAAATGGGGCATCACAGGAAATAACGGCGACTCGGAAACCCTCACCATCCGCAACGCCACGGTAACGGCAGAGGGCACGGCCGGCTCCATCTGCGACCTCCGGACCCTCACCCTCGACGGCTGCGCCATCACAAACCCCGCCGGAGCGGTGTGGAACGCCGAAAAGTACGCCGTGTGCGACGCCTCGGGAAATATCATCAAATCTAAGGTGACCATCGAGCCGCAGGTTACCACCTACGACCTCAAAATTGCCGGCACGCAGGTAACCTCCGCCAACTGCAACGACCTCAGCGTGATTGACGGCGTGAGCGGAACGGTGAAGTACGAGCACTCCACCAAGACCCTCACCCTCGACAACGCCACCATCAACGCCGGCGGTAACAACGCCGGCATCGTATCAAGCATTGACAACCTCACGGTGAAGCTCATCGGCACAAACACGGTAAAGGTGAACAAAGCAGCCATCAGCCACACCCTGCCGATGACCATTGCGGGCGGTGGCAAGCTCAACACAGAGAGCACAAACAACGGCGGCATCTTTGTCAAGAATACCTCGCTCACCATCGACGGCTGCACCGTCAATGTCAAAGGCAAATGGGGCATCGCAGGAAATGACGGCTCCTCGGAAACCCTCACCATCCGCAACGCCACGGTGACGGCAGAGGGCACGTCCGGCTCCATCTGCGACCTCCGGACCCTCACCCTCGACGGCTGCAAAATCACAAGCCCCGCCGGAGCGGTGTGGAACGACAGGAAGCACGCCGTGTGCGACGCCTCGGAAAATATCATCAGAGACAAGGTGACCATCGAGCCGTCGGTTAGCACCTACGACGTGGTGCTCGAGGCGCACAACAACAATAAAATAACCTGCATCAAGGTCGTCCGCGAACTCACCGGAATCGGACTTAAAGAAGCAAAAGATCTCGTGGAAAGTGCGCCCTGCATCGTGCTTGAAAATATCGCCAAGGCAAAAGCAGAAGCCGCACGCGACAAACTCAACACCGCCGGCGGCACCGCCAACATCTATCTGCACGGCACATGGAAGCCAACCGCCATCGAAGCCGTGACGATCGCCGTGCCTGCCGGCAAGCGCGGCGTGTATAACCTCCAAGGCGTGCGCCTCGGCGACAACCCCGACCGCCTGCCCGCAGGAGTATATATATATAATGGTAAGAAAATCATCAAAAAGTAAAAGGCTCACCCCTGCCCCCTCCCGGGGGTGGGGGAAAGCTTTTCCCTAAGCCCTCAAAGAGAGGGGGAGAGCCGGTGGGCGACAGGGGCTGTCGGGAATACTGTGCCCTAAGACAATCCCCAAAAACGCATGAAAGAAAGGCGGCCTTTGATTTGTTCCTCCACTTCCGGATCGCTCAAACCATGCCAAGTGCGCAGGAGTTCTATCTTGAAGAAAAGAATACCCTCATAAGAGAAACGTCTCGTTGAGGAGCTTCCTTGCGTATAGACTTTTTCGATCAATCGGGCAAGAGGTTTCCGGTCGATGAGTTGATTGATTTGAGCAAACGAATACATGTTTTGCTTTGCGATCGGAAACGATTGGGTCGGCAAAACAAAGTTGGGAGCAAACGGAGATCTTCATGGGGTAAAGATACAAAAAGAAAGAATTGACGAAATAAAAAAAGGAGATGGTTTTGCAGAGGGCTCGACAAAGGCCAAACGGCCAATAAAACGGCCGTTTTCACCCTGTTTTTTGTTTTTTACTGTTTTGCCTCCGCAAAATCGACCAACTTGCTGAATTTCAGCGAGAAACTTGCGAAGGCAAGTGAAGGCAAAACGCAGAAGCGAAAAATAACAGCCTGACTGTCAATCACCTCCGGTGAAGGCAAAACCCACCGTTTGCTTTCACTTGCTTCCGCAATTATCGGAGTAGAAACGGCGAAACGGAGGAGGTGAAGGCAAAAATCGGGTTCATCAATCTGATTTACAAGGCATTGCGATTTGTTTTTTCGTTTTGCCTTCACTTGCCTTCGCAAGTTTCTCGCTGAAATCCAGCAAGTTGGTCGATTTTGCGGAGGCAGTGAAGGCAAAAACACAACATAAGGAGATGCGCGCGCGTGCGCGCGCATGCGAGAGAGCAGCACGGAGGAGTATGGAGGAGCGAGAAGCGGCATGGCGCACAATGCTCGAAATGCCGTGTCGGCGTGTCGGCTTGCGGTGATCGCTCCGAGCGGTGAAAACGCTGCATGGGAGAAAAAACTTTTTGCATGGGAAGAAAATTTTTCTACGTTGGAAGAAAATTTTTCGGCATTGGAGCTAAATCGCTCCGCCTCCCCGGTGGAGGAGATCGGGCAAGAATAGGAGAACCGGCCAAGAAAAACGCCGGACAAAAAAGAGACGGGAGAAAAGGCGGAGAGGCATTGAGGAACGGCTTGGCAACAAGGAAAGGCAAGGAAAGGCACGGCGCGGACTACGGATAGGGGTGTTTTGACAGCTCAACCTTTCAAAGAAGACAGTTTTCTTCTATTCCGTTCACCGAAAAGACTTTATTTTCATTCTAAAACTCCTTTACTGGTTGCTTTTTTGCTAAATTTCGGTCTGAAATCTCAGTTTTTGAAAAAAAAACTTTTTTCTAAGTTTTCTTTTTTCTATCTTTGAACTGCAATCACGCGTGCCACGCGCCGCTGTGAACGGAATTGTTGTTTTTCGACACACTTATTTTGTTTTTATAACCTTAACCTCGCCCTCGTCTATGCCTTTCCTCAAATTTGATAAAACGCAAATGACCAACCTGCAAGAGTCCCTCATGAAGGAATTCTTGCTCACCAACAAGTCGGGCGCATATTGCTCCTCCACGCTTGTGGGCTGCAATATCCGCAAGTATCACGGTCTGTTGGTGGTGCCGGTAGAAAATATCGACGACGAAAACCATGTGCTTCTTTCTTCGCTCGACGAAACGGTAATTCAGCACGGTGCGGAGTTTAACCTCGGACTTCACAAATATGTGGGTGAGAATTACAGTCCGAAAGGTCACAAATATATTTTGAGTTTCGAGTGGGACAAAGTGCCGACTTGGATTTATCGCATCGGCGGCGTTTTGCTGAAAAAGGAAATGATGTTCAGAGGCGAGCGCGACCGCATCTTCATCCGCTACACCTTGCTCGAATCGCACTCGCCCACCACGTTGCGCCTGCGTCCCTATTTGGCGTTTCGCAGCGTGCGGCAATGGACACACGAAAACGGCGTGGCCGACACGCGATATGCCGAGGTGGAAAACGGAATCCGCATGAAACTCTATGACGGCTATCCCGATCTCTACATGCAGCTCAACACGGGCGAGGCGGTATATCGGCATCACCCCGACTGGTATCGCGGTTTGGACTACCCCAAAGAGCGGGAGAGGGGATACGGAGAAACGGAAGACTTGTTGGTGCCGGGATATTTTGAGATGCCGATCAAAAACGGTCAGAGCATCATCTTCACGGCATCGCTTTCGGAGCGCGACCCGAAGACCTATGCCCCCATTCTCGACGAAGAAATCGAGAAACACGACTCGCGCGACTCTTTCTATCACTGCCTTGTCAATGCGGCACACCAATTTCGGCAGCAAATCAAGGGTGAGGAATATCTCGTGGCGGGGTATCCGTGGTTCAAAGCGCGCGCTCGCGACATGTTTATCGCCATGCCCGGCCTGACGCTGTCGATCGGGGAGATCGACCAATTCGAGAAATACATGCAAACGGCCGAGAAAGCCCTCGACGACTTCATGGAGGGGCGACCGATCGGCGTGCAGATCTACGAAGTGGAGCAGCCCGACACGTTGCTGTGGGCCATTTGGTGCATTCAGCAATATGCAAAATTCGTGGGGCGGCGGCAGTGTTTTGAAAAATACGGCGGCCTGCTCGCCAAAATGATGCGCTTCATCTTTGAGGGCAAACATCCCAATCTCTTTGTGCACTCGAACGGATTGCTGTATAGCAACGGGCGCGACCAAGCCGTGACGTGGATGAACTCGCAAGCCTACGGCCGCCCCATCATTCCGCGGTCGGGGTATATCGTGGAGTTCAACGCGCTCTACTATAACGCCAAAAAGTTTTTCAGACAGATGCTCACGGACAGCGGCGAAAAGAGCAACCTGCTCATCGCCGAACACATCGAGGAGGAATGCAAACTGCTCGAACAGTCTTTCAAGCAGGTCTTTCTCAACGAACACGGCTATCTTTTCGACTATGTGGACAGCCACGCGGCCGATTGGAGCGTAAGACCCAACCAATTACTGGCCATTGCACTCGACTACTCGCCGCTCGATCGCAAGGAGCGCAAAAGCATTCTCGATTTCGTCACTCGCGAACTCAACACGCCCAAGGGCATACGGTCGCTTTCGCCCAAGAGCGATGGCTACACGCCCTACTACGTGGGGCGGCAAGATCGCCGAGATCATGCCTATCATCAGGGCACGGCTTGGCCGTGGCTGACGGGTTTTTATCTCGAAGCCTATTTGAGCGTCTACAAAATGAGCGGCGTCAATTACATCGAACGGCAACTCATCGGGTTTGAAGAAGAGCTTTACTATCACTGCGTGGGCACCATTCCGGAGCTGTTTGACGGCAACCCCCGCTTTTCGGGACGCGGCGCCATCTCGTTTGCCATGAACGTGAGCGGCATTTTGCGCGCCATCCGCCTGCTCGAACAACCCAAAACAGAATCATAACACATCCCCCGAAGGCGGCACGGCAAACGGACTGCGAAAAGATTGCCGCCACAGAGATTTCTCCGCCCCCGTTGGCAGCCGACGGCTGCGCAGCGAGCCATAAACCTTGAAAGAAAAGAAAACACCTCTATGAAAGTACTCATGTTTGGTTGGGAGTTTCCCCCACACATCCTCGGCGGATTGGGCACGGCCTCCTACGGCATCACCGCGGGATTGGCACAACAGTCTGACATGGACATCACTTTTTGCATACCCAAACCTTGGGGCGACGAAGACAAGAGCTTCATGAACATCATCGGACTGAGCGAAACGCCCGTGGTGTGGAAAGACGTGAACTACGACTATGTCAAAGAACGACTTGCCGGGAAGATGTCGCCCGAACAATACTATGCCTTGCGCGACCATATTTATGCCGATTTTTCCTATCGAAATGTCAATGATTTGGGATGCATAGAGTTTTCCGGACGCTACCCTCAAAACCTGCACGAAGAGATCAACAACTATTCCATCGTGGCGGGCGTGATAGCCCGACAACAGGATTACGACATCATCCATGCACACGACTGGCTGACCTATCCGGCAGGCATACACGCCAAGAGCGTGAGCGGAAAACCGCTCGTCATACACGTACACGCAACGGACTTCGACCGTTCGAGAGGACAGGTGAACCCGACGGTCTACGGCATAGAAAAAGACGGCATGGATCACGCCGATTGCATCATGTGTGTGTCGGAACTCACGCGCCGCACCGTCATCAACCACTATCACCAAGACCCGGCCAAATGTGTGGCGATGCACAATGCCGTCTATCCGCTCGACAAGGAAATACAAGACATCATTGCACAACGGCGACCGGCGGCCGAACGCAAAGAGAAAGTGGTGACTTTCCTCGGACGCATCACCATGCAAAAAGGGCCCGAATATTTCGTGGAGGCTGCCGCCTTGGTGCTGAAACGCACACGAAACATCAGATTTTGTTTTGCCGGTTCGGGCGACATGATGGAGGCGATGATAGACCTCGCCGCACAACGCGGCATTGCCGACCGGTTCCATTTTCCGGGATTTATGAAAGGCAAGCAGGTCTACGAGACTTTTCGCGACTCCGATGTCTACGTCATGCCCTCCGTTTCGGAGCCTTTCGGCATCTCGCCCCTCGAAGCCATGCAGTGTGGTGTGCCGTCGATCATTTCCTATCAAAGCGGTTGCGCTGAAATTCTCAACAAGTGCATCAAAACCGATTATTGGGACATCGAAGCCATGGCCGATGCGATGTATTCGATCTGCACGAACGACGGTCTGTACGAATATCTGCAACACGAGGGCAAAAAAGAGGTAGATGCCATCACATGGGAAAAAGTCGGACAGCGCATACGACGATGCTACGACGAAACCATAGCCCGATATTATTGAATAACAACGGCTGAAACAACCAACTTCTTCTCCACTTCCCCAAAAATAAAGCCCGCTCATGAAAACCATTTGTCTATATTTTGAAATTCACCAAAACATTCACCTCAAACGTTATCGTTTTTTCGACATCGGTACGGATCACTACTACTATGACGACTACGAAAACGAGCGTTCGATCATCGAAACGGCCGAAAACAGCTATATCCCCGCACTCAATGCACTCATCGAAATGGCACACCGCTATGGGGACTACTTCAAGTGTGCCTTCTCCCTGTCGGGCACGGCCATAGAACTGCTCGAACAATACAGTCCGGAGGTGCTCGAACTACTCGATCAGCTCAACAAAACGGGATGCGTGGAGTTTCTGGCCGAACCATACAGCCACGGATTTTCGTCCATCAAAAACGAAGCGTGCTTCAAAGACGAAGTGAAACGACTGTCTGACAAAATCAAAAGTTTGTTTGGAAAGACGCCCAAGGTGTTTCGCAACTCCTGCCTGATGTATTCCGACGACATCGGAGAACTCGTCGGACAAATGGGCTTCAAGGGAATGCTGGCCGAGGGAGCCAAACATTCGCTCGGATGGAAGAGCCCTCACTTCGTGTATCACTGCAACAGAAACCCGAACCTCAAACTGCTCCTCCGCGACCCCTCCCTTTCGGAAGACATCAGTTTCCGCTTCAACGACAGCTCGTGGAGCGAATATCCGCTCTTTGCCGAAACCTATGCGCAATGGATCGACAACCTGCCCGAAGACGAACAGGTGATCAATATCTTCATGGAACTCTGTGCGCTCGGCATGTTTCAACCGCTTTCGAGCAATATCCTCGAATTTTTCAAAGCACTTCCCGAACAACTCCGAAATCGCGGCATTTCCTTCTCGACACCGTCCGAAATCTGCGAACGCCTCGACAGTGTGGGGCCGATACACGTGGAATTTCCCACGACATGGGTCGATGAGGAACGCGATCTCTCGCCGTGGCTCGGCAATGTCATGCAGCAAGAGGCACTCAACAAACTCTATTCCGTGGCCGACCGCGTACGCATTGCTCGCGACAAAAAACTCATGCAAGACTGGGACTATCTGCAAGCCTCCAACAATTTGCGATTCATCTCGACAAAAGCCAACAGCTACGGAGGTTATCGAGGCATATATTCTTCGCCGTATGATGCTTTCACCAATTACATGAACATCCTCGGAGATTTTATCAATCGCGTCAATGACCTCTATCCCCTCGAAATCGAAAACGACGAACTGAACGCCTTGCTCACCACAATTAAAAACCAAGGCGACGAACTGATGATGAAAAATAAAGAGATTCAGAAACTCAAAAATCTCATCGGACGTTTGGAAAAAGAACGCAGACAGGAAGACGCCGAGGCGACCCAAACAGACAAAACGGCCGACAAAACAGCCGAAACCGGAAAAACTCCGAAAAAAGCGGCCGCAACTCCTGCCAAAAAATCAAAAAAAGCGACAAAAAAGAAATAACAGCCGCTTTTGATGAAAAAGAATGACAATGGACAACAAAGCATTTCGCCGCTACTCCCCCGAAAGAGTGGCGGCGAAATGCTTTGCACAGTGCTTTGTCCTGCTGTTTGAAAAGCACGAAAAGAACATCATTCGCCTCGCCGAAAACAAAATTTTCCTCATCGACAAGAAAAAAGCAGGCGAAAAGAAAAGCCGGCCGAAAACACAAGGAAAAAATAAAGAAAGATTTAGAAAATTGAACAAAAATGATTTAATTTGCAAATCTATTTCATAAAAACACAAAACAAAATCCCGGTAGAGCAAAAAAAGAAGGCGAGTTGCCCCGCCTTAATTGTAAAACACAACGGAATAATCCTTATTGTGATTTGCTTAAATCAGTGATGCAAAAATAGCGTATTATTTTATATTGTCCAAATAATTACAAGAAAAAATGAAAAATATTCTTGGTTTAGACTTGGGAACCAATAGTATTGGTTGGGCTAAAGTCTCTTTTGACGAACAGGGTAAACCCGTCGGCGATATTCGTTTGGGAAGCCGAATCATCCCGATGTCGCAAGACGTGATGAGCGATTTTGAAAAAGGTGTCACCAATTCGGGGGCAAAGGAACGCACGAGCTTTCGTTCGATACGCCGATTGCGTGAACGTTGCCTGCAACGACGCGAACGCTTGTTTCGAGTGCTCCACACGCTGCGCTTCCTTCCCGAACATTTCGACGCCGCATTGGGTTGGGACAAAAACGACAACAAAACATACGGCAAGTTTCTGAACGGCGAAGAACCGAAAGTGGCATGGAGAAGAGGAAAAGACGGGAAAATGGAATTTATCTTCATGGAGGCATTTGAAGAGATGCTGGCCGACTTTGTCCATCGCAGTCCGAAATGGAAGGCGGGCACCAAAGTGCCGCTCGACTGGACGCTCTATTATCTGCGCAACAAAGCCTTGACGCAACAGGTGAGCAAGGAAGAATTGGCTTGGATACTGCTCAGCTTCAATCAGAAACGCGGATACTATCAGTTGCGCGGAGAAGAGGAGGAAGAAAACGTGCAAAAACGCGTGGAGTTTATGGAGGCCGTGGTGGTGAAAGTGGAAGCCGAAGAGGCGAAAAAAGGCAAAGACACTTGGTATAACCTCCACTTGGACAACGGACTGGTCTATCGCAGAACGAGCAAAACTCCGCTTGAAAGCATCGTCGGACAAAAACATGCGTTTATCCTGACGACCGAATACGAAAAAGACGGCGTAACACCGAAACGCGACAAAGAGGGCAATGACAAGTATTCGATCAGAATGCCCAAGGAAGATGACTGGACGTTGAAAAAGAAACGCACCGAACACGATCTGAAAAACAGCGGAAAGCACGTGGGGACGTTTATCTACGAACAACTTCTGGCTGAACCGACCACAAAAATTCGTGGCAACTTCGTACACACGATAGAGCGGTATTTCTACAAAAACGAACTGAAAGCCATTCTCGAAAAACAATGCGAGTTTATTCCCGAACTCACGGATAAGGCCATGTTGCATGCTTGTGCCGAGGAGCTGTATGCGCGCAACTTGGCACGAAAAAAGAGCTTGTGCGAAAAAGACTTGGTTTACCTGTTGATCGACGACCTCATCTTCTATCAACGGCCGCTGAAAAGCAAAAAGGGGTTGATCGACAATTGTCCGTATGAAAGCTATTCGTACGTGGACAAAACGACCGGAGAGATCAAAGAACAGCCCATCAAGTGTGCCGCCAAATCAAATCCTTATTTTCAAGAGTTCAGACTGTGGCAGTTCATCGGTAATCTTCGTCTGTTTGACCGCACGACGGAGGCGGAAGTGACGTCCCAATATCTCGCAACGGAGGACGACTACGAACGCTTGTTTGTATACCTCAACGACCGCAAGGAGATCAAGCAGGAAACCTTGTTGAAAGAGTTTTTCCAACTCAAAAAGCCGAAAGGAAAAGACGCCGAATACCCCCTGCGTTGGAACTACGCGGAGGATAAAGAAAAGGTATATCCGTGCAACGAAACTCGCGCGGCCATATTTGGCGCGTTGAAAAAAGCCGGCCTTGATGCAAGCCTCATCGACACAAAAGAAAAAGAATATGCACTTTGGCACCTGCTCTACTCCGTGGAAGACAAGCTCGAATTGGAAGGAGCATTGCGCAAATGGAACTTGGGCGAAGATTTCGTGCAGGCATTCGCGCGTTTGAAGCCTTTTGAAAAAAGCTATGCGGCTTATTCGGAAAAAGCCATTAAAAAGCTATTGACCTTAATGCGCCGAGGCAATCGCTGGGCGGCAGAAAGCATAGATGTCAAAACACAAAAGCGAATCGAAGCCGTCATCAAAGGAGATATAGAGGAAAAGCTCAAAGCAAAAATCGGCAAATATCCTCTTCCTTTGAAACAAATCGATGATTTCAAGGCACTTCCCGTATGGGTGGCCTGCTATATTGTATATGGTCGCCACAGCGAATCGGGAACAATAGAACATTGGGAGAAACCGGAAAGTTTAAGAGCTTACATCAACGGTTTCAAACAGCACTCACTGCGCAATCCCATTGTGGAACAAGTGGTGCTCGAAACGCTCCGCACCGTACACGATATTTGGAAAGAATACGGACAGATCGACGAAATCCACGTAGAGATGGGACGTGACATGAAGAAAACTTCCGCCGAACGCCAAAAAGATACGAAGAAAGTACTCGAAAACGAAACGAGAAACATGCGCATCAAATATCTGCTTGCCGAACTCAAAAACGACAGTAAGATAGAAAATGTCAGAGCTTACTCGCCGGGGCAACAAGAAATCTTGCGCATCTATGAGGAGGGAGCATTGGCCAATTTGAAAGAAGATGACAAAGACTACGACGAAATCAGCAAAATTGCCAAATCGGCACACCCCACCTCTGCCGAACTGACGCGCTACAAACTGTGGCTCGAACAAAAATATCGCTCTCCCTACACGGGACGTCCCATTTCGCTCAGCCACTTGTTTACAACGGCGTATGAAATCGAACACATCATTCCGCAAGCGAGATACTTTGACGATTCGATGAGCAACAAAGTGATTTGCGAAACCGAAATCAATCGCGAAAAAGGCAGCATGCTGGGCTACGAGTTTATCAAGAAACGCGGCGGAGAAATCTTTCACTCTCCGATATTGGGAGATTTGAAACTACTGAAAGCCGATGACTACGAACGATTTATCGAAGACCAATATCAAGGACGAGAGCTTCGCACGAAGAAAAAGAAGCTGCTGATGGAAGACATTCCGGAGGACTTTGTGCAACGACAGCTAAACGACAGTCGCCATATTAGCAAATTGATCAAAGGACTGCTGTCCAACATCGTGAGAGAAGAAGGCGAAGAAGAGGAAACATCCAAACATCTCATTCCCTGCAACGGTAGCATCACCGACCGGCTCAAAAAAGATTGGGGGTTGAACGATGTTTGGAACAGTTTGGTTTACCCTCGCTTCCAACGCCTCAACCAACTCACCAATTCCGAAGCCTTCGGCTATTGGGACAAGAAAGACGGAAAACGCGTGTTTCAAACCCAGATGCCGCTTGAACTCCAACAGGGTTTCCGCAAGAAACGCATCGACCATCGCCACCACGCCATGGACGCTCTCGTCATAGCCTGCACTTCGAGAAACATCGTCAATTTCCTCAACAACGAAAGTGCCAAAGACACCCAAAGGCGAGAGGATTTGCGCAGACTGCTTTGTGTGAAAGGACGCCAAATCCGCAAACCATGGGAAACATTCACACAAGATGCGGAGGCGGCTCTCCGTGGAATTGTGGTAAGTTTCAAAAACAATATCCGCATCCTCAACAAAGCCACCAACAGATACGAACACTACGACGAAGAGGGAAAGAAAAAGCTTCGCACACAAAAGGGTGAGGCAAAAGCTGTAAGAAAGCCTTTGCACAAAGACACCGTATACGGAAAAGTAAACTTGAAACGGAAAGGAACAGTGACATTTGCCAAAGCTCTCGAAAATATTCCCGCCATTGTCGATAAAGATTTGCGCCATCGCCTTCTCGAACTTTCGCAACAAGGATACGACAAGAATCAACTACAAGCCTATTTCAAAAAGCAAAATTACCAATTCAAAGAGCGCGATGTCACCAAAGTGGAGATTTGGACTTTTAGCGATGACAAAGAGCCTTTGGTGGCAACTCGAAAGGCCGTGGATACTACTTTCGACAAAAAGACAATCGAAAAAATCACCGATACGGGTATCCAAAAGATCCTGCTCAATTTCCTTGAATACAAAGGAGGAGATCCGGCCTTGGCTTTCTCTCCGGAAGGCATCACGGAGATGAATGCGAATATTGCATCGTTCAACAACGGCAAGCCTCATCAACCTATAAAGAAAGTAAGGTTGTTTGAACCTTTGGGACAGAAATTCTGTGTCGGTCAAAAAGGCAACAAAAAGAGTAAGTTCGTAGAAGCCCAAAAAGGCACAAACCTTTATTTCGCCATCTACGAAGACTCCGAGGGCAAACGCCACTATGCCACCATTCCTTTGAACGAAGTGATCGAACGATTGAAACAAGGACTTTCTCCCGTTCCCAATCAGAATGAATCGGGAGTTCCTCTCAAATTTTGGCTTTCGCCCGATGATTTGGTCTATGTTCCCACACCCGAAGAACAGGATAGTCAAACGGACATTAAGAAATTGGACAAATCGCGCATTTACAAAATGGTGAGTTCCACGGGGAAAAGCTGTTTGTTCGTTCCCCATATCGTGACAAAAGCCATACAAAACAAAGTTGAGTTTGAAGCTCTCAACAAAATGGAACGTGCCATACATTTGGAAGCCTATTGCGCGGAGAAACTCCCGGTAAACCTTCCGGAAGCTCCTATGATCAAAGCTGTTTGTTGGAAGCTCGAAGTCGATCGTTTAGGCAATATTCTCAACGTTATCCGTTAGTTCTATGATCAAACGTACTCTTTATTTTGGCAATCCCGCCTATCTTTCTTTGTCGAACCGTCAGCTCATCATCAGAAGACCTGAAATCGACAAAGAGGGTGAGAGCGGACAAACCGGCCAAGAGGAATGCGTGGTCTCTCGCCCGATAGAGGACATTGGTGTCATGGTGATCGATCATCCGCAAATCACCTTCACCAATGCCCTTATCGCGGCATTGCTCGACAACAACTGCGCCATCATCACCTGCAACGCTCGAAGAATGCCCACAGGCTTACTGCTCCCTCTGGCCGTCAACACGACACAGTCCGAGCGTTTTCAATGTCAGATCGAAGCTTCTCAGCCCCTTAAAAAGCAACTTTGGCAACAGACCGTCAAACAAAAAATTTCCAATCAGGCGGCCGTATTGAAGCAGATGACCGACACTGAAACCCGCTGCATGTTGAAATGGTCGCAAGACGTGCGCAGCGGCGATACCGACAATTTGGAAGGCAGGGCGGCCGTATATTATTGGAAAAACATCTTTGTGCGCGAAATCGACAATTTTGTCAGAGGTCGCGAAGAGGCTCCGCCCAACAATCTTCTCAACTACGGTTATGCCATTTTGCGAGCCGTCGTAGCCCGCGCATTGGTGTCCAGTGGCATGCTGCCCACTTTGGGCATCCACCACCACAACCGCTACAATGCCTACTGCCTCGCCGACGACATCATGGAGCCCTATCGCCCCTATGTCGATGCCCACGTGCTCTCATGGGTGCGAAGCGGGGTTTCCTACGAAGAACTCACCACCGACATCAAGGCATACCTCTTGCAAATCCCTACGCTCGATGTTTGCATCGACGGCAAGCGCAGTCCGCTCATGGTCGGTGTGACACAGACAACGGCATCGCTCTACAAATGCTTCACGGGCGAAATGCGTAAAATAAGTTATCCGCAAATGTAAATCGTCGATGGATCGTTTCAGTGAATATCGTGTCATGTGGATTCTTGTTCTTTTTGATCTCCCCACAGAAACGAAAAAGGAGCGCAAAGCCGCAGCCGACTTTCGTAAGGATTTAATCAAAGACGGCTTTACGATGTTTCAGTTCTCCATCTATATCCGTCATTGCGCCAGTGTGGAGAATGCCGAAGTACACATGAAACGCGTTCGGGCACTCATCCCCGAACACGGCAAAGTTTGCCAGCTTTGCATCACCGACAAGCAATTTTCGAAAATAGAAATCTTCTACGGGAAAAAGCCGGAGAAGCCAAAATTGGGCCCCATTCAATTAGAACTGTTTTAGCGTAAAACCTCCATTTCGCCGACAGCATCAAGAAGTCTTTTTCCGATGCCTCAAATGCTCTCCTCCGACAGTTTCCGCCACAGCGGTTTCAGTCCATTTATTTTGATTTCCTCCCGACGATTGTCCCAATAGCGTTTGGTGCAACCGGCGGAAGTATGCTTTCCTCCTTTTCGTAAAGGAATCAGAACAGCCGTATTGTCACTTCGTCATCTCGAAAAATGTTTGTATTTTTGCACAATAAGCAAGTATTCGGAATGAACGACGATTAGAATTGATGCCGTTTTGCGTCGGTCTGCCGTCAAAAAAAGCGTGCAATGTAAGGCACGCGAACGACGTCCGAGGCCGAAATCGGCTCGCGCGAGAGAGGCAGAGAGACCGTAAAGCCGACGAAGAACGCATTTTCCCTCAAACAACAATGTGCATTCATTTTGAATACCTGTTTGCCATTAACCCCACAGCTCTTTAAGACTTTAAGACAAGCTCACAACTATGTTTGATAATCTCAGTGAAAGGCTCGAACGCTCTTTCAAAATACTGAAAGGTGAAGGAAAAATCACCGAAATCAATGTCGCGGAAACCCTCAAAGACGTGCGTCGTGCTTTGCTCGATGCCGACGTAAACTATAAAGTGGCCAAAAACTTCACCGACACGGTAAAGCAGAAAGCCCTCGGCCAAAACGTGCTCACAGCCGTCAAGCCCTCCCAGCTCATGGTCAAGATCGTACACGATGAGTTGGCCGCTCTAATGGGAGGAGAAGCCGCCGATTTGCGCCTCGAACACCGCCCCTCCGTCATCCTCATGGCCGGATTGAACGGAGCCGGTAAGACCACGCTCTCTGGAAAACTCGCACTCTTCCTCAAAACCAAGAAAAACCGCCGTCCGCTCCTTGCAGCTTGCGACACCTATCGCCCTGCGGCCATTGAGCAACTCCGTGTTTTGGCCGAGCAAATCGGTGTGCCCGTCTTCATGAATCTCGAAGAGCGTGATCCGGTCAAAATTGCCCTTGACGCCATTCAAGAAGCCAAGGCCAAAAACTACGACACGGTCATCGTCGACACCGCCGGTCGGTTGGCCGTCGACGAGGCATTGATGAACGAAATCGCAGCCGTCAAAGCCGCCACCACCCCCGACGAAACCCTCTTTGTGGTCGATGCCATGACAGGACAAGACGCCGTAAACACGGCCAAGGAGTTCAATTCTCGGCTCGACTTCGACGGCGTGGTGCTCACCAAGCTCGACGGCGATACCCGTGGCGGTGCCGCACTCTCTATTCGCGCCGTCGTAGACAAACCCATCAAGTTTGTCGGAATGGGCGAAAAGATGGATGCGCTCGACGTCTTCCACCCCTCGCGCATGGCCGACCGTATTCTCGGCATGGGCGACATCGTCAGCCTTGTCGAACGGGCACAAGAACAATATGACGAAGAAGAAGCGCGCAAATTGCAACGCCGCATCCAAAAAAACCAATTCGACTTCAATGATTTTCTTGCTCAACTCCGGCAAATCAAAAAAATGGGCAACATCAAAGACCTCGCTGCAATGATCCCCGGAGTAGGAAAAGCCATCAAAGACGTAGATATCGACGATCGCGCATTGCTCGGCGTCGAAGCCATGATCTTGTCCATGACCCCCTACGAACGCAGTCACCCCGAAGCCATCAACACATCGCGAAAAACACGCATCGCGAAAGGTTCAGGAAAAACCGTGCAAGATGTAAACCGACTCCTCAAACAATTCGACCAAACCCGGAAAATGATGAAAATGGTCACCGGCGGAGGCATGAAGCAAATGATGAGCCGTATGCCCAAGGGATTTCCCGGCATGCCCAAACTCTAAAATGATCATACGCGAGTACACGGATCGAATGCACCACGCGGAGCATCGACACGAGTACTCGCTTTTTCCATACCCACCTCCATCGGAGCACACCACACAACCCTATCCCCCTCTTTTTTCACCCTAAACGATCGTCTTAATTTATGCCCCTACTCATCGACGGAAAAGCCACCGCAGCCCAAATAAAAAGCGAAATCGCCCAAGAAGTGGCCACCCTCGTGGCCGAAGGCCGCAAACGCCCTCATCTTGCCGCCGTCCTCGTCGGAAACGACGGAGGCAGCGAAACCTATGTCAAAAACAAAGTCCTTGCCTGCGAAGCCTGCGGATTTGAGTCTACCCTCATACGTTTTGAAGACACCGTGAGCGAAACCGAATTACTTGCAAAAATCGACGAACTTAATCGCGACGAAAACATCGACGGCTTCATCGTGCAACTTCCCCTACCTCGCCACATCGACACCGACAAAGTCATAGAAGCCATCGACCACCGCAAGGACGTAGACGGTTTCCACCCGATCAACGTGGGGCGTTTGGCCATTGGCCTCCCTTGTTTCATCAGTGCCACTCCTTTGGGTATCCTCACTCTCCTGCGCCGATACGGCATCGAAACTGCCGGTAAGCATTGCGTAGTGGTCGGACGAAGCAACATCGTGGGAAAACCCATGGTGCAGCTTATGCTTCAAAAAGAGCACGGCAATGCCACCGTGACCTGCATACACTCCTACACCCAAGACGTGGCAGCCGAATGCCGCAAAGCCGACATCCTCATCGCCGCCATCGGTCGTCCCGGCTACATCACGGCCGACATGGTCAAACCCGGAGCCACCGTCATCGATGTCGGCACAACTCGCGTGCCCGACAATTCGCGCCCTTCCGGTTTTCGGCTCTCGGGCGATGTCGATTTCAACACCGTCGCTCCCATAGCCGGTGCCATCACCCCGGTGCCCGGCGGTGTGGGACCGATGACCATTTGCATGCTCATGCTCAACACCCTCGCAGCAGGTAAGAAAACCTACTATCGCTAAACCAAAATGAGCTTCGGCCGGTGCCGCAGAAAAAGCTCTCCCTTTTCGCAGTGATGAAGCGAACCGAAAAAGGAGAGGGCTTTTCATTTTCGCCTTAACCTCTTCCCCACAAATCACCGACAAAGAGCACCTCTGCTCATATATGGTTTGCGACATATCCGGGACTTTTTCTCGCCGACTCTTCTTTTTGCCCGGAATTTTCATTCGGATTTACCCTTTGCCTGCCCGATGACAGCCGCTCGGGAAACGAAGCGGTTTAACTCCAACGCAGAAAAACTGTCGGCTCTATCACGTTTTAAGGGGCTTTTGCAGAGGTCTCATAAAAGCAATCGTTAAGCTTTTGGTTCTTTGATCCGTTGCCTCTTCCAAGAAAAATGTTTCAAAAAGCGGCTTAATGGTCAAATGTACTCCTGAAAGGGGGCATAATGCTCTCTTTTTCATACCTTTGGAGGTGTTTATAATGCTATAATGGAATATC
>NZ_RQYI01000038.1 GCF_003859795.1 Alloprevotella sp. OH1205_COT-284
GGATTGTGTAGGGATTGGAAAGTACCGGTTTACCTATTTCTCTACTTTCACAAAAGGTTATTATTATACTGATTATCTGCTCGTATGAGATGAAAGAAATGTGGAAAAGAGAGAATTGTTTACGAACAGCTGATTGCTGATTTTCCGAAACTGCTAACAGGCGTTTTTGAGAGAGGATTACCAATTTTCCTGTTCACTATGCTGTCGCTCGATGCGATTGAGAAGCACGGCTGTTTTTGGCTTGGAAAGCATGACCGTTGAAATACGAAAAACATTCCTCAAACACCCATGAGGTGTGAGGAATGTTTTTTGAAATGCTTTTGATTTTGTCCTTCAATAATTAGATCTTGGAGAGCTTGTTGTTGGAGCCAAGAACGTTTACGATCTTGTGTTCGTATTGCTTCTGCATATTATCGCGTGCAGGGCCGAGGTATTTGCGCGGATCGAATTCGGCGGGCTTTTCTGCGAAGACCTTGCGCACGGCGGCGGTCATGGCCAAGCGAGAGTCGGAGTCGATGTTGATTTTGCAAACGGCAGAGGCAGCTGCTTTGCGAAGTTGCTCTTCGGGGATACCTACGGCATTGGGGAGTTTACCGCCGAATTGGTTAATGGTATCCACTTCTTCTTGGGGCACGGAGGAAGCACCATGGAGCACAATGGGGAAACCGGGGAGTTCCTTCTCGATGGCTTCGAGAATGTCAAAGGCGAGAGGAGGGGGAACGAGGCGTCCGGTTTGAGGATCGACGGTGCATTGTTCGGGAGTGAACTTGTAGGCACCGTGGCTTGTGCCGATGGAAATGGCGAGAGAATCGCAACCGGTTTTGGTGGCAAATTCAACCACTTCTTCGGGGTTGGTGTAGTGGCTCACTTCGTGAGAAACTTCGTCTTCAACACCTGCTAAAACTCCGAGTTCGGCTTCGACGGTCACATCGTGAGCGTGAGCGTATTCCACCACTTTCTTAGTGAGGGCGATGTTTTCTTCGAAAGGAAGGTGGGAGGCGTCGATCATGACGGAGCTGAAACCCATATCGATGCAGCTTTTGCAAGTTTCAAAGCTGTCGCCGTGGTCGAGGTGAAGTACGATTTCGGGGTGTTCGCAACCAAGTTCTTTGGCGTATTGCACGGCACCTTCTGCCATGTAGCGGAGAAGAGTTTGGTTAGCATAATCACGTGCACCCTTGGAAACTTGGAGAATGACAGGGCTCTTTTGAGTAGCGGCAGCCTTGATGATGGCTTGCAGTTGCTCCATGTTGTTGAAGTTGAAAGCCGGGATGGCATAACCTCCGGCTACGGCACGTTTGAACATCTCGCGAGTGTTCACAAGGCCAAGGTCTTTGTAGTTGATCATAACTTGGTTGAGTTGAATATTGATTAAGTATTATTTGTTGAAAAAGAGCACTCCGCAATATTTTTGCAGACGATAAAGCTTTTGCACGACAAAGGTAACTCTTTATTTTGTAACTGCAAAGAAAAGAGGTTTGTCGAAAAAGTTGTTTTTATCAGAAACCGAAAAGAAAAAACGTAACGAAAAATATCAAAGATTGTTTTGAAAGGTTCACTATAAAAAATGAGTGGAAAAGTGCATGCTTAGTGTTTGTTAATCTTTCTTTTTCGGTTTTTCCGCCGCCGATCATTTGTTGAGTAAATCCGGTCGAAGCATTCGGGTGCGCTCTAAGGATTGCGCCATTTCCCATTCGTGGATTTTGGCATCATGGCCGGAGAGGAGCACGTCGGGAACGCGCCAGCCTTTGTATTCGGCAGGGCGTGTGTAGACGGGGGCGGCAAGGAGGTGGTCTTGAAAAGAATCGGACAGGGCCGATTGCTCGTCGCCAATGGCTCCCGGCAACAAACGTACGACAGCATCACTGATGCAGGCGGCCGCAAGTTCTCCGCCGGTCAGCACGAAATCTCCGATAGAGATTTCTTTGGTGATGAGGTGTTCGCGTATGCGGAAATCTATTCCTTTGTAGTGCCCGCAAAGTATAATGAGGTTTTTGTTTAAAGACAATTCGTTGGCCATGGGTTGATCGAATTGTTTGCCGTCGGGAGTCGTGAATATGATTTCGTCGTAATCGCGCTCTGCTTTTAAGGCAGAGATGCAGTCGTCGATGGGCTGACATTTCATGACCATACCGGCGAAACCTCCATAGGGATAGTCGTCTACGCGCCGATGTTTGTCGTTGCTGTAATCTCTGAGGTTATGTACGTGTATTTCAACAAGTCCTTTCTTTTGAGCTCGTGCAAGAATAGAGGTGTTGAGAAAACCGTCGAGCATTTCGGGAACGACGGAAATAATATCAATACGCATGGAGTGAGAAGTCTGAAAATGTCGTTTTGTCGGGCTGTCGTATAAGACGATAAAAATATTTCAACGGCAAAGGTAAGGAAAATCGTCGACAAATAGTAAATTTGCAATCTAATAATGAAGATTTTCATCGCGACATGAACGAACGAATACTACAACTGCGCAGAGAATTGCATCGCCATAATCATAACTATTATGTTTTGAACAAACCGGAAATCACCGACCGAGAGTTTGATGAACTGATGAACGAGCTCATCGCCTTGGAAAAGGAGCATCCGGAAATGTACGACCCCAATTCTCCGACACAGAGAGTGGGAAGCGATATTTCTACCGATTTTGTACAAATGGAACATCAGCGGCCGATGCTTTCGTTGAGTAACACGTATAGCCGAGAAGAGGTGAGCGACTTCTATCGAAGAACCGCCGAGGCTTTGAAGGGCGAAGATTTTGAGGTTTGTTGTGAACTGAAATTTGACGGGCTGAGCATATCGCTCATCTATGAGGACGGAGTGTTGAAACGAGCCTTGACTCGGGGCGATGGTTTGCGTGGAGATGATGTCACGGTCAATGTGCGGACGATCGCTTCCGTTCCTTTGCAATTGCTTCCCGATAGCAAATACCCTAAACGGCTGGAAGTGAGAGGAGAGGTTTTTATGCCATGGCGGTCGTTTGAACATTTGAATGAAGAACGCGAAAAAGCCGGCGAACCTCTTTTTGCCAATCCTCGAAATGCCGCAAGCGGCACATTGAAGAGCAAGGACAGCCGTGTGGTGGCTCAACGCCATTTGGATGTCTTGCCATACGCCGTGATGAGCGACGAACTGCCCTTGGAGAAACATGAAGCTAATTTGCAGAAAGCAAAGGAATGGGGATTTAAGGTGAGCGATGCGATGACCGTTTGCCGAACGATGGAGGATATACAAAACTTCTTGGAAAAGTGGGAGGCAGAGCGCAAGAATTTGCCAATGGCCACAGATGGCGTTGTGTTGAAAGTAAATGATCTTCGTCAGCAGACATTTTTGGGAGCGACGGCCAAATCTCCTCGTTGGGCAATTGCTTATAAGTTTCAGGCAGAACGTGCAAAAACTCGTTTGAAAGCGGTGACATTCCAAGTGGGGAGAACCGGTGCCGTGACGCCTGTTGCCAACATGGAACCGGTGCTTTTGGCAGGAACCATGGTGAAGCGCGCTTCGCTTCATAATGAAGACGTCATCAAGCAACTTGATCTTCATCTCGGAGATTGGGTGTATGTTGAAAAAGCGGGAGAAATTATTCCTCAAATAGTAGGTGTGGAACCGGTTGCGGAGAATGAGCAAAGGGGAGAAAAAATTGCATTTATCAAAGAATGCCCGGAGTGTGGTGCTCCCTTGATACGCTACGATGGAGAAGCCGCTCACTATTGTACGAACGAGGCTTCTTGTCCGCCGCAGATCAAAGGGCGCATAGAACACTTTATCGGCAGAGATGCGATGAATATTATGAACCTCGGTTCCGAAGTGGTCGATAAGTATTATGAACAAGGTTTACTGTCTTCTCCCTCAGACCTCTATCGTCTTCGCCTTACAAAATGGGATGACGCTTGGTGGTTGAGTAAGGGAGAGTTTTCTCCTTCCGATCTTTTCGGAGAAACAAAAGGCAACACACCGGCCATGTTGGTCACTCAAAGGGCTACTCAAAAGGTGATAGAAGCGATAGAAGCCAGTAAAAGCGTAGGCTTTGATCGTGTGCTTTTCGCCCTTGGCATTCGCTTTGTCGGAAAAGTGGTGGCAAAAACTTTGGCTTATCATTTTAAGAATGTGCAAGCTCTGCGTGAGGCAGGAATAGATGAATTGTTGCAAGTCGAAGGGGTGGGGCAGGGCATCGCTACGAGTGTTGTCAATTATTTCGCCAATCGGGAGAATGCACGGCTTGTTGAAGAGCTTATGGCATTCGGGCTTCAAATGGCTCTTCCCGTTCAAAAGAGTCTCGGAGATATATTGAACGAAAAACGCATTGTGATCAGTGGAGTCTTTAAGTTTCACTCTCGTGAAGAATACAAGGAAATCATTGAGCAGTACGGAGGTAAAAACGTTGGTTCTATTTCCTCTAAAACCTCTTTTGTCTTGGCGGGAGAAGGTATGGGGCCGTCAAAAAGGGAAAAAGCGAACCAATTAGGCGTTCCGCTTATGGATGAAGAGCAGTTTTGCGAACTGTTGCAGCTTGAAATGAAAACGGAGTAAGCATTATTTTCTTTGGCAGATCTTTATGTTTCTCTTTTTTATGATTAGACTTTTTTGGTCACCTCAAAAAAAATAATGAACTTTGCAATCGTTATCCAAAACAATCTTTTTACCTTAAAGAACTAATACCTATTCGAAACGAAAAATTAGGCGGCATGCTGTGAAGCATTCCGCCTAATTTCTTGTATCCGCATTTGGATGTTCTCCTATGGCTATCGGTTGTTTTAGAGGATAAAGAAAAAATCAAAATGATGATCTATTCTTTCTTGTAAACCATGTGTTTATATAAATGGTGGAGGATAAGGTTTGTGTGGAATATCGCTTCCTATGTGGCGTCGTAATTGAGAATAGAGGAGTCGCCATAACTTAAAAAGCGGAAATCATGTTCTTTGGCATAGTTGTAGATACTTCTCCAATTCCCCTCAACAAAAGCACTCACTAAAAGCAATAAGGTAGATTGCGGTTGA
Source organism: Alloprevotella sp. OH1205_COT-284 (assembly GCF_003859795.1). GTDB lineage: Bacteria > Bacteroidota > Bacteroidia > Bacteroidales > Bacteroidaceae > Alloprevotella. The sequence goes on from NZ_RQYI01000038.1 coordinate 4,992, forward strand.
TGAAAATTGGTGATAATGGTCTTGACGATGTTGTAAGTATATCCGGGAGCAATGATGATTTGGGTGGAAGAGTGCAAGGTGGAAAGCTCTTGCTCTTCAAGGTAGTGTAATACTTCTTGCAGCGCTTCTTGGGGAGAAAGCGGAGAGCTTTCCCGGTTGGCGTATTCATAAGGATACCATTGTGGGATGCGCAACACGTCATCCGTAACGGGAATATTTTTCGTCCGAGCTTCTTTCAGGCGAACACCAATATAGTATAGACTTTCGACGGTTCTGACGGAAGTTGTTCCAACGGCCACGCATTTGGCATCGTGCGCCAATAAGCGTTCGATGGTTTGTCGAGACACAGAAATCCATTCCGCATGCATATCGTGTCCTTTGAGTTGCTCGCTTTTTACGGGTTTGAAGGTGCCTGCTCCTACGTGTAGCGTCACTTCGCTACGTTCTACCCCTTTGGCTTTTAAGGCCGACAAGACACTTTCGGTGAAATGCAAGCCGGCAGTGGGAGCTGCAACCGATCCTTTGATCTTCGAATATATGGTTTGATATGTTTGAAGATCGCTTTCTTCTGTTTCCCGATTCAAATAAGGGGGAATGGGGAGTTCTCCTATACTTTCCAACACTTCACTCCATGTCACGGAGGGATTGTTCCAACGGAAACGTATTTCAACTCCTTGCTTGTTGGCTCCGATCCTCTCGGCGATGAGTGTGAGAGGGTTACCGTTCACCTGTATCGACCGTTCGAGTAAGCCCTCTTTCCATTTTTTCAAGTTTCCGACCAAGCATATCCAACTTACTCCCTCTGTGGAAGAGAAAGATTGTTGATAATCACATGGTGTGTGGGGTTCGAGGCAGAAGATTTCAATTTGAGCTCCGGTTGCTTTCTGAAAATGTAGGCGGGCTTGTATGACCTTAGTGTTGTTGAACACCATTAAACTACCTTCTTTAATGTATTTCGCGATGTTCAGGAATTTGTCTTCTTGAATTTGTCCGTCACTCCTTCTCAATAGTAGCTTAGAAGCATCGCGTTCTTTCAACGGATATTTTGCGATGCGGTCATCCGGCAGATCGTAGTTATATTGTTGGATTTGTATGTCTTGGGGTATCATCATATTAGAAATGTTTGGCGTCTTTTCGGGCAGACGAGCCGGTCTTCTTTATTTTGTAATTTTCTATTTCGGCGTTTTTCACGTGTTCTAACAAAATGGGTTGTTGTATTCTATGGAATGGCCGATAGTCGGTGTTCTCGAAGATCTTGTTGTTTTTGAAAAGCAATCCGTTCACGCTTTTTGCATACAACAGTGGTTTGTCGAAAGTGTGAAATTCGTTTTCTTCAATGCGTATGGCTCTCGGTGTTCCTCCATGAAAGAAGTCTTTTTGTCCGCCGAGGTTGGGGATTTCCGGATAGATGGAAATGATAGCGTTTGTGAATTGATACATGCTGGTGAGAGCATTGACGAATTTATTCTTGCGCACAACCAAGTCACGAACAGCTCCGGATTCATACCAACCATTGCAGTCTCCGCAGAGAAGAATGGCTGTCCCGGAAGTATGATCAAACAAATTGTATTCGCAAATGGTGCGACGAGGAGAAGAAAAAAGTGCTCCCCGTGCGCGATTGTTGCGAACGACGTTGTGCGCAAAACGTACGGTAGGCGTCCATGTTTCATTTTCGATACCGAAAGTTTCGTTGGCTTTCAGTGCCGAAGGAAAGGGCTGTTCGAGTTCTATCCAAACTTCCTTGCAACCGTCGAAAGTTTCTTTGTCTGCCGGACGGATGGATTTAATGCGATTGTGCGTGTCGATTTTCTCCATGGTTTGAGAACGCAGAAAACTAATCTCATCTCCTACATCTCCCCAAGGAAAGCCATAGCATTGATGGTGTTCGAAGGAAGCTCGGAGCTGACGATCGCCTTTTAACTCTTGCAGTTTCAAATAGACACCATGTATATTGATGGCATCGTCCATCATTCCTTCATAGAGTCCGCCAACACTTTCTATATGCCCTTTGCATTGGGAGAAGTGAGTGGCATCGGCTTGTGTGGTGAAACAACGAGAGTCTTCTTTTCCTCGAAGACAAACATTAAACTTATTCAGCGTGACATTCTCACAACGTTGCGCAACAAGTCCCATACCCTCGGCATAGTGTACGGTGGTATTGTTGATCACGGTATTGACACAGTGGTCAAGAACGATTCCCGGACAAGGACGATGATAACTGCGCAGGGCAACCTTTGTGCCGGGCAGAAGTTTGGAGTCTTTCCATAAAGGGGCATGGAGCATTCGTGCTCCTTGCAGCATTTTTACGTTTGACAGATTGACACCGAGGTCGGAGGAGCGATAAAGAATGTGTCGAGTGTCTTTTTCAAAGGCAATGCCGGTTGGGTAAGAATGCTCCCAATCCAAGCCTTTCACCGTGAATTTTCCTTTTGAATCTATCGTGTAGTTGTAGCTGTCGGGCACTTGAAATGTAATTCCGTTTTCTCCGAGGTTTTTGATGATTTCGACTTGACAAATTTGAGGATCGCTGAAATCTATACTGAGGTTCTGTAAAGTTATTCCATGGGAGGACTTCAAATAAAACGGAATCATGCGCCCGTGAAAAACAAAAATAGAACCGTTTCCGTCAATGGTTATATTTTTCAATCCTTTCAACATGATACCAACGGCTCTCCCTTTCGGGTTGTCATGGTTGGAAATGTAGAGATCATGCCGAGAGGCGTCGGATGAGAAAAAATGATATCTTCCTTTCTTAAATTTCAATAAGGCTGGTGTGCCGTTGGGAGTTTCACGTCGTATTCGCTCAATGGCTGCGGATAATCGTGAAGAGTAGTCGTACACATTGGAAACGTCAGGAACAAGCCCCGCGAAAGTTTCCATATCGTAGACTTTGCTCTTTGTGGGGTTGGTGGCCGAAAGAAAGGATATAGTAAACGAAAAGATTAAAAGAAAAAAATATTTCATGAGGCATCAAGTTATTTGTCAAGTTGTTCTAAATCTATGTTTTCTATGCTTCCTGTGATCGGAGATAATGTTACGCGGGTATTGAATTTCTTATTAAACAGCACTCCGCCGAGATGTTCTATTCTGCCAAATTGTGCAATAGGTATGCTTTCTTCATATAATGTGCGTTCGGAAGTGAAAATTTTTACGAGTGCACTGCTCGGATTGCAATATCGCAAATCTTCCTCCTCCTTTTTCTTTTTTCGTGGAGCTTCTTCTGTTGGCAATGTCCTCTTGTCCTCTATCGATATATATATAGGATTTCCGGCAAGATCATCTGTTTCAAGCAACCCAAGATGCTTGGAAAATCGAAAGAGTTCTTCACGAACTACTTCTTTTTGAGGGATATATTCAAAAACAAAACTATAAGCCTCCTTATTCGTTGTACCTATAAAGAGGGAGGTTAGTGCTTCTTCCTGTTCATCCAAACGTGCAAGCATGAGGCGGAGCTGTTCTCCATCCTTAGGATTGAAATCTGCTTGCCCTTTGGCCAGCAGGGTGCGATTTTCTCGTATGTCATATATTTCTTGTGCTGTCGTTTCTGCCTTTGCCGTCAGATTACCTGCACGAATCACTTCTTGTGTTTTGAAACGATGAGCATTATTGCGAGGTTTTTGGATCTGTGTAATCGTGCCCTTTTCCAATGGCGGAAGCGGAGCGACTTTGGTATTTATCCCCAGCAAACGCCCATCCGGAGCCAGCGAAACCAAAGGAGCCGAGGTCTTGTGATTTAGGGCAATGGTATAGCTCTTACTTTTGTCGGCACTGCCAAAAGGGATAACTTCCACTGACCTTAACGTCCATTTCTCAGTCTTCTTTGTTCCGACATTTTCTATTCCCAAGAAACGTCGTGCAAAAGTGGCATATTCTCCCGGCAGATATGTTTCTTTATCTGCGCGCAGAATAATGTGCAGTTGCGTCTTGGGCAAAAAGTAGGTGACGCCTTCCGTTGTAATCCCCGGTCGATAAGGCGTTATTTGTGTTTGAGCAACAGAAATGCAAGAAAAAAGGAAAAGAGGGGATAGTAAGGTCTTGATTATCTGTTTTCTAATTGTTTTCATGTTGAGCTTTTATTTAATGTATAGTTTGGAAAGAATCGGGCAGATGAACTATAATATCTGAGGCCAACATGGAGTGTTCGCCTAAATGTTGTGCCGCATGACGACCGGCCATGGAGTGAAGAAATACTCCTAAAACACAAGCCTCATGGGGAGCATATCCTTGGGCGAGCAGTCCGCCAATGATGCCACTTAGCACATCTCCGCTGCCGGCCGTTGCCATACCGGAATTTTTCGGCAATCCATTTTTGTAGATTTGTCCGTTCGATGTGAAAATATGAGTTTGAGAGTTCTTCAATACGATGTTCAAATGCAGTTCATAAGCAATTTTAAGGGCAGATGCTTGTAATTGTTCTTCACTTTCCGAAGGCATTTCGAGAGCAGCACAAATTCGTTGCATTTCTCCTATATGAGGGGTTAGGATGGTGTCTTTGGGCAAAAGAGAAAACAGCTGATAATCGGCAGCTAATAGGTTGAGCGCATCTGCATCTAAAACAAGACGAGTGTTTTTTTGGGGGGGGCATTCCGCTTCAAGCAGGAGTTTCATTTGTGTTTTCAACGCCAATGAGGTTTCATACTCCGTGCCTATTCCGGGGCCGATGACAAAACTGTCGAAAATATTGGAAAAACAAGGTGTGGCAAAGCGAGTTGGGGAGTTCTCGTCGAAATGGAGTAGGGCTTCCGGTAGTTTTACTTGAAAAATAAACGCATCTTGCTCCGGAATGTGAGCCGTTAGTTTTCCGACACCGCTTCGCAATGCCGCCTCGGCAGATAACAGGGCCGCGCCCATCATTCCATGACTACCGGCAATGAGGCAAACATGCCCGAAAGTTCCTTTGTGACCATCAACGCAACGCGGTTGCAACAATTTGCGAACAAGCGTCACATCAATGGAAGTTGCAGATTCGATCTTCATGTTACAAAAATACGGCTTCCTATTGATACGCACAAGATTTCTCTCTTTATTTCCTTTTCATTAAGGAATGACTTGTGTAAGGCCTCTGGCTCTTGTTTTTCCGTGAGGGAAACAATACACCTTCTCATGAATGACTAACCGAACGACAACTATTCGCCCACGTGGAGATAGAACGAGGAGAGAATAAACAACCTCGTGCATTGGACAGAGCTTCATTGGATAAGTTGCAGAACCTGACTTTTGAGCCATATGAAGTGGAGTTGGAAACCGCTTGCAATCTCTTTCTCTTTTCTTGCTTTACGGGTGTTCCTTACTGCGATATGGTCATCCTTAGTCGGGAACATCTCTTTACGGATGATGAGGGGGCGTTGTGGTTGAAGTTCCGCAGACAAAAGACCAATACCCTTTGTCGTGTGAAGCTCTTGCCTGAAGCGGTGCATTTGATAGGGCGGTATCAATCTGACGAACGAACTACGCTCTTTGCACCCATTGCTTATTCGGCTTATCTCGTCCAACTCAAAGCTCTGCAACTTCGAGCAGGTATATCTATTCCTCTTTCGGCACACGTTGGTCGCCATACTTTTGCGACCTTGATTACTTTGGAACGTGGCGTTCCCATTGAAACGGTGAGCCGAATGCTGGGGCACAGCAACATACAAACGACTGAACGATACGCCCACGTCACCCCGAAAAAGCTCTTCGATGAGTTCGAGCGATTTCTCTCTTTCACCGAAAACTTAACCTTAACTCTATAAGCCTTATGCGTAGTACATTCAAAATTCTATTCTATATCAATAAGAATAAAACGAAAGCAGACGGCACAACAGCCATCCTTTGTCGTATTACTATTGATGGTTCAAACGTGGTAATAACCACAGGCGAAAGCATTGTTCCCCACGGTTGGTGTGCGAAGCGAGGAGAAACAACGGACAAGAAAACCAATCAACGCCTGAAAAACTTTCGGGAAGAAATCGAACAAGGTTACAATACTTTGCTCTACAAATATGGAGCAGTGAGTGCCGAGCTTCTGAAGAACTACTTACAAGGCATCGGACGGAATCCAACGACACTTCTTGCCCTTAGTACAGAGGAACTCAATGCCCAAAGAGAAAGCAAGAGTAAGGGAACGTATAGCAACAATCGAAGTTCCGATAAACAGCTCAATGCTTTTGTGCGAAATCGTGGCGAAGAGGATATTTCTCTAACGGCTCTAACGATAGAGTTCTTTGATGATTATCGCTTCCATTTGAAGAAGGAAGGCTATGCCCCTGCAACGATAAACAAGCATCTCTGTTGGTTGAGTCGGTTGATGTATCGAGCCGTTGGTCAAGGGACTATCCGCTTCAATCCATTTGAGGGGATGAAGTATGAAGCCGTGGAGAATAAACCTCGTTTCCTAGGCAAAGGAGATATAGTTAAGCTCTTGGCATTCCCATTGCAAGACGAAGGAGCGGAACTAAGCCGAAGAATGTTTCTTTTCTCCGTCTTTACGGGTTTGGCATTTGCCGACTTACAGAGTTTGAGAGCTTCGCAAATCGAAACGAACAGCGATGGGAAACGATATATCCGCAAGGCACGCCAAAAGACAGAAGTCGAGAGCCTGACACCATTGCATCCGATAGCGGAGCAGATACTTTCTCTCTACACAAAGGAGAAAAGCAAAGGAGACTACAAGATATTCCCCGATACTGTGAGCAAAGGTAAGCTGTCTTCTCACCTTAAAACCGTTGGCTTGGCGTGTGGCATTCGTACTCCGCTGACTTGGCATATGGCAAGACATAGCTTCGGTACGCTGACTTTGGAGGCAGGTATCCCGATAGAAAGCATTGCCAAGATGATGGGACATTCGTCCATTGCCAGCACGCAAATCTATGCTCAAATCACTGACCAAAAGATTGCAAGAGATATGGAGAGGTTGATGTAACGATAGGTGTAGTATACAATAGAAAAAGAGCCTGAGCTCTAGGCTCTTTTGATGAGACTTCATAAGTCACGACATAGGGTTATGTGTGTGAAAAATATTTGAGCTCTATACCCTATGCTTGTTTGGGGCATACATCTATCAAGAATAAACTTCTTGACTGATTTTTGCGTTTAGTTCCTTCGTAATATCAATGCTTGTCCATTTTGTAAACATGTATTTCTGATCTTTCATATAATTAACAATCTGCTGTCCTTCTGCTTTTGAAACACCTACAGCTTGAAGAAATTTTATTCTCTTACTCGGATAAATATAAGGACAAGCAGCCATATCTAGTGCAAATATAATATATTCAGCAGATATATATCTTCTATTAGCAGGTATTTCATTTATCTTTTTCAGAGCGTGGTCAACAATAAGATTCTTTAGATCTATAAACTGTTTCACATTACCGAAGTAATATACCAGAATTGTAACTGCTAACATATTCAACTTCGGGAATGTTTTTATCGTTCTATCGTTGTTATACCTTATTCTAAGATATCGTTCTATTTCAAGTAGGGACAAATGGTATTTGCTATTCATACTGCGTAGTATGATTAAGAAATATAATGTTTCTAGCTGGACATTGTCATCCATGGGGGCTGTTTGTAGTACTACGCTTATTTCATCTCGCATCTTCTTGAACACTATCTCACGAGTGTATTCGGTAAAACGATGAACTATTGATTTATTCTTGCCTACCCTCAAACTATAATTATTGTCCAAATAAATCAAAATAATATTTAGAATTTGCATTACCTTGAGAGTCGTGTTAATACGTTTGCTGTTCGCATAGAGGAAGAAAACTGCATCAAGAATATTAAAAAGGTATTTCGACAAAACCTTTTCAAGTTGTCTTCTTTTCTTTTCTACTTGTGGATATAAATCCCTTAAATTCAAATCAACTGCCGATAAGCACAGGACTTTATAGTATCCATCAAGCTTTTTCAGGTTTCTCTCTAGTCGAATGGCTAAGCGAGCCATTGTGTAGTTGAGGACATCTTTAGCTTCTACATTATTGGCAGATACAATAGCCTTAAATCGTTTATTGAAATCAGTTGCATTTAAGCGAAAATAAATATCAGTAGTTAAACAACTGAGCGTTTTTTCACGATCAATCTTTAGAAGTTGCTCCTCTGCTTCCATTGATGTGTCCTGTTCTGTTTCTTCTATTTCTTCTTCAATAGATTGATCAGATTCAGGTTCGTTGGTATATAGTTTGATAGTATCATTGAGTAAACTGTCTATCGCAATTTTTGTTTTTGTTATATCTGTAACAAAAGGACGTTCAAGAGTCTTACTCTTTTCTTGACTAAGACTCAACTTAAACTCTTTTAGATACATTTGAAATAGCTGTTCGGCATCAACCTTAACAGCTTCGCTATTGTAGAAAAAGAAATAATCATCCACATAGCGATAACATTCATAATCCACTTTGTTTCGGTAACCTTTTTCATATAATTGCTGCTCTACCATTTGATCAACATGTTGCATAATAACTTCTGCAAATATGCGTGAACACTCTGGTCCAATGACTATGCCATTTGTTTCGTTATAGTTCATCTCTTGCATCATCTTATCCCATAATGCACCAACGGATCCATCACACTTACCTTCAAATGTGTCTTTATATATGTCCACACCACCACTAATTGCCCAAGCTATTGAATGCGTATATATACTGTCGAAGCAGTTCTGTACATCCATCTTTAGTAGATGAGAGAACTTCTTTTCAGCACGCTGATATCTATAATCTTCATAGAATTTATAGATATTAGTGTATTGTTTATAGCTAAAGAATGTTTTTAGATTCTCATATTCGTTGAAGTACATTTCCATTTTATCTGTTTTCTTTCCCATAAGCACGTGATGGAGCCGATCTTTATAATAAAAATAACAAGCTACTTTATTGGGGTATCTTATGGAAAAATTACTTTTAGAACAGAGATATATGATGGTATCCTTATATCTGTTGTATAAATCAACCACTTTAATTTGATTGGCAGGATGTATCAATGAAAGATATCTATGTTTCAGAGGTTTGTGCTGTATGCTATATACGAATGGAATACGTTTGAGGTCATGTGTTCTGAGCTCCAAAGAGTTCCTACCTTCGAATTCAGAAATCTTTCGGCAAAAGATTATAGCCAACACACCCAATATACCTTTGTCGTCTGTTCTATTCCAATGTAATGTATCTTGCCCTTCTCTACCTATTTCTATCCAGATACCATTACGCACTAGAAATCGATAAAAGTAACGATTACTAAAAATCAATGGAAGTTCGTATGGTAGTACATCCGAGAATACTACTCGTTCTTTCTTGTAGCGAAGTCTGATTTTCTTTCTTCTCATAACCATTTCTTTATTTCCTGAATACGCTGAATACTGAAGGAAAACATTTTACGTTCTCTCCATCTATGATTGAAATCTATGCTTGATATACGCTTAACGAGCTTAGCCTTTACTTTTGCGTAATCTTTTAATCCCGCATAAGGTTCTATGGGGTGCTCTTTTAGGTATGTTGTAAGTTCATCAAGATCTTCCTTGCGATCCAGCAAATCATTACTATAGAACAAGCCAACCTTTACGCTATTCTTCGATTTGAATAGTTTGAAATTACCAGTAAGAATATTCAATGAGTCAAATAGATCACAATATGCTTGCTTAATATTGTACTTGCAGAGAGTTTCAAAATGGTCTATTGCATGATCAATTTTTTTATGGTATCGCTCCTTCTTTTTATCTGAAAGCCCATACGAAACTGACAGTTTTTTTGCGGTTCGATTCATGTACAAACAGTATCCTAGATAGTTCATAGGGTTTTCGACATAATTGTCTTTGGTAAAATCCATAATGCGACACTTGCCGGATCTATCTCCAGATGGTTTCAAAGATAAACCATAAGTTTGGAAAAAAGCTGTCATATCGGCATAATACTGGTCTATAGAAGATTCAATAGGCAATGAGGAAAGAATGATAAAAATATCATCAACATACCTTGCATAGAACATCACCTCCTTTCGAGAAGATATTTTAGCGTCAATATCCCTCATATATAACTCACTTAAGTATGAACTGATCCCTATACCACGAGGAACTCCTCGTGATGGAGAAGCGAATTCATGACCTTTGATTTTCTCATATTCTCCCAATATACCTTTAATAAACGCTTTAGATTTATTAGATAGTAAGGTGTTGTCAAATATCATCGGCATTAGTTTGTCATGAGGTATAGACTCATAGAAACTTGAGATATCTGTTCGAATAACATAAACTGGAATATCAGAATTCAAAAAAGTCTTGATGTTTGCCAATATGCTATGTCGGTTAGCCTGCTTTACCTTGAAGGTTTGTCGAATATTATATTGAAGTTGCTTAATGGCAAATAGATATGCGTGAGATGTCACATCTAACGTATAAACTTCTTTGTTGTCATCGGCAACAAATTTATTCAAAGAAAACTTAAAGCCATGAGCATTTACTTGTTTGTCGATAGCTTCCAAATAAATGCGTAATACATCCTTTTTTTGCTCTATAAGGTTCTTTAATTCGACTTTTTTTATTTCAAGTTCTAATGCTTCCTCCTGTGTTCTGTCTTTTTTCTGCCTAAGAACTGACACCGCTTTCTTTAGCTCCTCAGATCTTGCTAAAACATCACGATACTCTTCAGGCATAGTCTGTATGTCTATATTGCCTTTACGACTCTCAAGGCAATAAATGGTTTCAAAATTATGTGCAGAAAAAGATTGATCAAGCATGTTGTTATTCTATAGCAAAGTTGAATTTCTATTTTAATAATTTTGTTGCAAGTTTGTAGGTAAACATAATTCGAGGATTAGATAAGTCCCATTGCTCCACTTCTTGCCGTATCAAGTCTGAATGTTTCTTGCTTATATCCCTTAAAGCGTTTCCAACAGATTTACGAAGATATTCGCTGTCGTGTCCTTTGTGCTTAGCGATTAGAGCAATAGCAACTAATGGGTTTTCTTTGAAGAACGGGCGACTTGTCCAAATTCTCAACCCCTCCGTTACAGCACGGATAACATTCGGTTTGTTATCATTCAACCATTCTTCAATGAGAGGTAAAGATGCTTCATACCCCCTGTGTTTGCAAACTTCATCAAAAGCCTTTGCAAGCATTTCCTGCACTCTCCAATTCTCATCGGTGCTTATTCGCTTTTTCAGAAGACAAAGTGCGTTATTATCTTCTGTTGCCAATCTGCCCAAGATTGTTGTTGCCAACATTCGTGCTTGATAGGCTTCGTGTTCAAACAAAGTGAGTGCAAGTTCAAAACATTGTTCTTTCGGGTGTGTGGAAACAACCTCGCCAGCTCCATCAATAATATGCTGAAACCCATGTTCAATTTGCTGTATCTTATTCAAGATATTGTCTATTCCCATTGTCATAAATCCTTTCTAAGGTAAATCATATCTACGAGTTGTATATCTCGTTCGAAAATTGGATGGTCGTAATTGTCAGTGAAGAAATTCTCTATCCGATGAGACTTTTCAAAACCACAGCCTTCATAAAACGATAGGATTGCAGGAACTTCACCAGTACCGACAAGCATTGCCCTATAGTCTTTTTTGTAGAAATCGGAAATATAATCTATCAATCTTCTACCGTAACCTTTACCCTGATATTGCTCGTATGTCGCTATGTTCTTCAATTCACAGGTATCACTGCTTACAGGCACTACAACGCAAATGCTTTTCAAGTCATCGTCGTATAAGGCAAACAAGTCTCCACACGACAAATACTTGTCAATCATATTTTCCTGTTCGTCCGCTAACAGCAATAAATCAAGAAATTGTTTCTTGTTTTTGGTAACTCGTTCTATTTTCATGATGTCTGTTACGTTGAGGAACTACCTATGTCGTTCTTGATTAGTTGGCGCATACTTTCGTTGAAACTTTCTCGCTCGGTGCGGAGAACTCCAAAGAACTCTCTATCTGTTTGCTCCACTGCAACTACTGCTTTTTGTACAAGGTCTAAGGCTTTTCGAGTGAGGGTTATTTCTTTGGCTCGCGTATCCGTTCTATGCTCTCTTCTCTCTATCAGTCCTTTTGATTGTAGTGTGCGCAAAACCTTAGAGACCATCATACGATCGGTTTTACTTTGATTTGCAATATCAATCTGTGTTACGATATTACCATTTTGAGAAAGCGAAGCAGCGGTTGCCAATAGCACGAATTGCGTGTGTGTCAAATCCAATAAATCCAATGATTGCTTTATGCGACGCTGCCAAAGTGTTGTAACCTGCCAAAGCAGAAACCCCGAACTATCTTCTGCCTTTTCGGCTCCAAAAACAATGTCTGTCTTATTCATAGTGTCTTGGCTATGTTTATTTGTTTTACAACATCTTTTGGAATTGAATTGAACAGATTTTGGGCAATAAGTTTCACCCACAAGAAACTCAACACTCCTTTTACCGTGATAGTATATGAAATTCTCAACCCATCAGAGGTTTCCTCAAACAAATGCTCGTGATAAATTTTTGCCAAAGGAAAAGAGGAAACCGTGATAAACATTTTTTTCTCTATTATTTCTGAAATGACAATCTTTATCTTCGGACCTCCCTTAGGTTTCAATAGAATGTGACTACCTTGTTCAAACGATCCATTCAATTGGGCATATTCCACCCCGCTATCCCATGTATGCCAGCCATTGACATCAGCAAATAGCTTCCACATTTGTTCTCTTGCAACTTCGTTCGTTGTAATAGAATACGTTTTTGACCACATATTTAAATTGTCTTATGTTCTGAATATTTCAGGAAATGAATGAACCGAAAAAATCGACGTTTCGCATCCCTATTCTTTCTATCTTCATGTGAGAAATCGTTTTGTAGCCGCAAAGATAATATATCCGACAACAATAATCAAAGAATATAGAGCAATTTTGTCATAAAGAGTTTCATCTCCGATAATTCTCTTGCAGTAATCGGTTGATGTCGGAGAGGCGATAGAGGATTTTCCCTGCGATTTGGGTGTAGGGAATAATGCCCTTCCCTTGTCGCGATAATCCTGCAAGGTGCGGGGGCTGACGAAAAGCCGTTCACAGACCTCTCGCCCCGTAAGGTAGATTTCTCCCCCGAAGAGCGGACGGTGCGTTTGGGCAATCTCCCGA
>NZ_RQYI01000039.1 GCF_003859795.1 Alloprevotella sp. OH1205_COT-284
CCTCTGCAAAATCCCCTTATAAAATTGTCCAATCCGTTCTTTTTCTCGGATTGGACAATTTTATAAGGGGATTTTGCAGAGGTCTCCTTTTACTTTGCGAGCGGAAACGATTTGGTCGGCAAGACTAAGTTGGGAGCAGGGGGAAATCTTCATCGGGTTAAGATACAAAAAAAGAAAGAATTGACAAAATAAACAAAGAAAATAGTTTTGCAGAGGTCTCCATTTCGAGTTTGATTGAAGTTTTACCGGGCCAGCGGAAGCTCCGTTTTATCGGACAACACCAATCCCCTTACACATCCTATCGCATAACTTGAACAGTTCAAATCGTCCCCCGTTTTCTGCATTGTACTTTGCGAATATCAGGACATCCTCTATTGTGCAAAATCTCGAAAAGAGGTAACGTCTTTCGACTACTTGGAGAATGATTTTGCTAATTGATAAGAATATCGTACTTTTGCACCGATTACACATAAGTGTGCAATTCTGAATAGCATTTACCTCTCTCGAATATGGAAAAAAGAAAAATTCAATTTTCGTTGGTTTACCGCGATATGTTCCAAAGTTCCGGTAAGTTCCAACCCCGAAAGGATCAGTTGGAGCGCATCGCTCCGGTGATTATCAAAATGGGCTGTTTCAGCCGTGTGGAAACCAATGGAGGTGCCTTCGAACAGGTAAACCTGCTTTGTGGAGAAAATCCCAATGAAGCTGTTCGTGCTTTCACCAAGCCTTTCAACGAGGTGGGAATAAAGACCCACATGCTTGACCGCGGCCTCAACGCATTGCGCATGTTTCCCGTGCCTTCCGACGTGCGTCGTCTGATGTATAAAGTAAAGCATGCACAAGGAACAGACATTACTCGTATTTTTTGTGGTTTGAATGATGTGCGCAACATCATTCCGTCCATTAAATATGCTCTCGAAGCCGGCATGACACCTCAGGCTACGCTTTGCATCACCACTTCGCCCATTCACACGGCGGAGTATTATGCCAACATTGCCGATCAGCTCATCGCGGCCGGTGCTCCCGAAATCTGTTTGAAAGACATGGCCGGCATCGGACAGCCCGCCATGCTCGGACAACTCTGCAAAATGATCAAGGAAAAGCATCCGGAGGTGATTATAGAATATCACGGACACACCGGCCCCGGCTTGTCTATGGCTTCCATTCTTGAAGTGTGCCGCAATGGTTGCGACATCATTGACACGGCCATTGAACCTTTGGCATGGGGAAAGGTGCATCCCGACGTGATTTCGGTGCAGAGTATGCTTAAAAATGCAGGCTTCGACGTGCCAGAAATCAACATGGAGGCTTACATGGAAGCTCGTAAACTTACCCAAGAATTTATCGACGAATGGCTGGGCTATTTCATCAACAATAACAACAAGCTCATGTCTTCTCTCCTCTTGGGATGCGGTTTGCCCGGTGGAATGATGGGCTCAATGATGGCCGACCTCACGGGAGTGATGAGCGCAATCAATGCCAATCGAGAGAAGAAAGGCGAAGCTCCCCTCTCGGAGGATGCACTGCTCATTAAGTTGTTTGACGAAGTGGCTTATGTTTGGCCGCGTGTGGGCTACCCTCCTTTGGTGACTCCGTTCAGCCAATATGTCAAAAACATTGCGTTGATGAATCTTCTTACCGAGTCGATGGATAAGCCGCGCTATACCATGATGGACAACTCTATTTGGGGAATGATCCTCGGCAAGAGCGGTAAACTGCCCGGAGAACTCGATCCCGAAATCGTGGCTTTGGCCAAAGAAAAAGGGTATGAATTCACTACGGAAGATCCGCAAACCAACTATCCCGACGAACTCGACCGCTTCATCAAGGAGATGGAAGAGAACGGATGGGATCGTGGTCAGGACGATGAAGAACTCTTTGAGTTTGCCATGCACGAAACTCAATATCGCGACTATAAGAGCGGAGCGGCCAAAAAACGTTTCCTCGCCGATCTCCAAGCCGCCAAGGACAAAGCTAATGCTTCGGGAATGACCCCGGAAGAGGCAGCTGCTTTGAAGCATGCCAAAGCCGATGCCATCGTGGCTCCCGAAAGCGGAATTGTTCTTTGGGAAATCGGAGGAGATGCCGAGGGCGTGAAAGCCATTGAGCCTTTTATTGGAAAGGAATACAACGAAAAAGACTTTTTCTGCTACATCGAAAACGGATTTGGGAAAATTCTTGAAATTCCTGCCGCTCTCGGCGGAACGCTCGTGGAAATCAATGCAAAGCAAGGTTCTCATGTGCAGAAGGGTGATGTGATCGCCTACATCGAACGTTCGCCGCGCGCCTAACCTTCTTGCCTCAACACAACGCCTTTGAGTGTGCTTTCTTCGAATAAGGAGAAAGTGCCTCAAAGGTTTTTGATTTTTCTTCCCCAATTTCTCGCTTTCAAAGAGCAAATGCGCTTTTCTATACTTTCTGCGAACATTTGTTTTTGAAACAAGATGTTGACTTTCCCAAGTCTTTTCTTCAAAATCGATAAAAACAAACAGAACCGATCATGCTGAATAGTTTATGGAATTTCAGACTCAGTGTGATGCTGACTTTGATTATCGGAGTCGTGTGTCTTGTTCCTATTCCCGAAACTCCTCTGCAAGATGTGCGCTTCATTGATAAATATACGCATGTGCTGATGTATTGGGGGTATGCTTCCGTGTTGTGGGGCGAAACGGTACATCGTAACAGAGGAGGCAGTTTTCCCCTGCAAAACTATTTGGTCTGCTTTTTGTTTCCAATTTTGTTGGGAGGATTGATAGAAGTATGTCAGGCTTGTTTAACAACCTCTCGCAATGGTGATTTTACAGACTTTTTGGCCAACGCTTTTGGCGTATTGATATCTCTTCCTTTCGGGTGGGGATTGCAGCATTTTTTCAAAACACACCCCTCTTCTTTTTAATCTTAAATATCGGTATATGCTTTTTCTTCGATTGGACGACAGTCATCTTACCCTTTTCTATAAAAGACCGGGCGAAAAAACAGAATTTCCGGAAGAGTTGTCGGAAAGATTTCCTTTCGAACATCGCAAACTGCGCCCTTCAACCAGCTTGGAGATGAATTTGCGGGAAATTCGTGCTTCACACATCGAATTTCAAGAAAAACAACGTATGGAAGTCTTGGTGACTTCTCCCGTCACGCTTGTGCCGATTTCAGAGTTTGAGGAGGAGATGTGCGAAGATTTCTATCATTTCAGTGTCGTCGGTGAGCGAAGGGAGCACGTTGCGCTTCGAGTGTTCTACGACATGTTACCATTCTCCAACGCCGTACTGATTTTTGCATTGGAAGAAAATGTATGTCAAGCCATTGAAGATGAGTTTGGGGAAGAGGTGCATTATGTCTCGGCACTAACCAATGTATTAAAATCCTTTTCCGAAAAAATACATCCTCAACATCGCAGAAGAGTTTATTTGCACTGTTGCGATGCTCGTTTGGATGTAATTGTCTATGAAGGATATCAACTCTTGTTGTTGAATTCCTTTGAAATCAGAGGGCATTCCGATGTGACCTATTATGCACTCAATGTGGCACAAAATTTAGGTTTGGAATTGACGCAAACACCTTTCACGTTGTGTGGAACAGAAGAAAAATGTCAGACCGTTTCTGGGGAGTTGGAACGTTTTGTGAAAAACGTGGGACTGCTGCGCGCTTCCGCCGTCTTCAATCGTCATCCTTTGGCCACCATTCCAAATGCCCCTTTTGATTTAGTGAATCATATTTTGACCAAATGAGAGTTATCACCGGTAAGTATAAAGGAAAACACTTCGATGTGCCGCGTAATTTCAAGGCACGTCCCACGACCGACTTCGCCAAAGAAAATCTATTTAATGTGCTTCGGGCTTATCTTGATTTTGAGGAAATCCATGCCCTCGATCTCTTTGCCGGAACCGGTAGTATCACGCTTGAACTGTTGTCGAGAGGATGTCTGGAAGTGGTGTGTGTGGAGCGTGATCGAAGCCATTTTTCTTATCTCCTCAAAATGCTGCGTTCTCTTGATGACAGTGCCGCCGTGCCTTTGTGCGGCGATGCGTTGAAGTATATAGCCAAATCTCCTAAAACTTTCGAACTTGTTTTTGCCGATCCGCCCTATGCACTCAGAGAATTGCGGGAATTGCCCGATCGAGTGATGCAGAGTGGGATATTGAAGTCCGGAGGATTATTTGTGTTGGAGCATGGCAGAGATCTTGATTTCTCGGATCGACGGGACTTTTTGGAGCATCGTGCTTATGGTTCTGTAAACTTCTCTTTTTTCCGTAAAGAAAATGATTAGTCGCCTTTTTGCACAACATATTGCGACCGAATTTCCACATGATTTTACTCCGTTGCAAGCCGAAGCGGTGGTAACCATAGGTGATTTTTTGAGTGATCCGCGCACCGACCAAGCATTTATTTTAAGAGGTTATGCCGGCACGGGGAAAACGTCATTGGTGGCAGCCGTTGTGCGTGTGTGGCGCAGGCTTGAACGCCCGGTGGTTTTGCTCGCTCCTACGGGGCGTGCGGCCAAGGTCTTTTCGCAGCACGCCGGTTTGCCGGCCTACACCATTCACAAAGTAATTTATCGTCAAGACTCTTTCAACGGGGAAGATACTCTTTTTCGAAAGGGATGGAATGCTTCAAAAGAGGCATTGTTTATTGTGGATGAGGCTTCCATGGTTTCCAATCAAGGTGGGAACTCCATATTCGGCACCGGGATGCTCTTGGACGATTTGATAGAATTTGTTTATGCCGGACTTGGTTGTCGATTGATGTTCGTAGGCGACACGGCGCAGCTTCCCCCGGTGGGTGAAGACGACAGCCCGGCGTTGCAGGCAGACATTCTTCGTTCTTATGGACTTCATGTGCGTATGGCCGAACTGACGGAAGTGGTGAGGCAGACTGAGAGTTCCTCTGTGTTGCACAACGCCACACGTTTGCGGCAGCATATCGGATTGCACGGCTCTTTCGGATTAAATCCGCACGACGGCGCATCGGAAGAGCATCAAGTGAACGAAAATGGGTGGCCGCTTATCTCGGTAGGCGAAAAAAGTGAAGTTCGTGTCATGCCGGGCGACGAATTGATCGAGGCACTCGAAACAAGCTATCGAAATTGGGGAACGCACGACACGATTGTCGTGACGCGGAGCAACAAACGCGCCAATATTTACAACAACGGTATTCGTTCGCGCATATTCGATCGAGAAGATCCGCTGACAAGAGGCGATTTGATTATGGCGGTGAAAAATAATTATTTTTGGATAGCCCAAGCTGCGGCAGGCTTGTCGGAAGGAGAAACGATCCCGATGAGTTTCGTGGCCAATGGGGATTGTGCCGAAGTCGTCGCTTTTCGCAATGTCCACGAAATGCATGGTTTTGAATTTGCCGATGCCACCCTTCGTTTCACAGACTATGATGATTATGAATTGGATTGTCGAATACTTCTCCGTACATTACAGTCCGAATCCCCCTCTCTTACTGCTGATGAGTCGAAACGGCTTTATGATGCGGTTTATGCAGACTATGCCGATATAAAAAACAAGCGCGAGCGTATGAAAGCCATACGAAACGATCCGTATTATAATGCGTTGCAAATAAAATATGCTTATGCCGTGACGTGTCACAAGGCACAAGGCGGACAATGGCACGAAGTGTATGTTGATCAGGGTTATATCCCCGACGAAACTGACCCCATTGCTTATTTGCGGTGGTTGTATACGGCTTTCACACGGACTTCTGCCAACTTATATTTGGTCAATTGGCCGAAAGCACAAACGATAGAAAGAACTTCTTGATCAGCATCACCCAATTCTTACCCCCTTCTTCCCATGACAGCAATCATCATCAACGCTCTTGCCGTTATTGTCGGTAGTGCCATTGGCGCTTTGGCCAAACGTGGTATTCGTACAAAATACATCACCGTTTTGAATACGGCGATGGGGCTGGCTGCTCTCGTATTGGGCATAAAAGTGGCCATGAGCAGTATGGCACAAAGCAGTCTGCCAGTGTTATTCATTTTTTGCCTGGCTTTGGGAGGACTCTTGGGAACGATGTTAAGATTAGATCAACGTTTGGAGTCGGCCACAAGACGAATGTCGGCCGAAGGGAGCAATTTGGCCGAAGGCATTACCACCGCGGTGTTGTTTTGCTGTGTCGGCACACTTTCCATGATGGGGCCAGTGCTTTCTGCGCTAAAAGGCGATGATACTTATTTGATGACGGCCGCCACGCTCAATCTCGTAACGATGATAGTCGTGGCATCGAGCTACGGGTTTTGGACGTGTGTGGCCGCCATCTTTGTTTTTGCTTGGCAGGGAACGATATACGGCATCGCGAAAGTGTCGGCCGATTTCATCTCGGAAGAACTCATTGCAGAAGTTTCCATCGTGGGTGGAGTATTAATAGCTGCCGCGGGTTTGGGAGTGATGAATATCAAAGATTGTAAGACCATCAATCTGCTTCCCGCACTCTTTCTTCCGATGTTGTTCTTTTTCTGCAAAAGTCTACTCGGACTTTGAGAGAAAATTCTTATTTTTGCAAAAATATCCACATTCACACATGAAAGCCTATTCAATATTGATTCTGTTTTTTTTCTCGACCTTATTTCCTCTTTCACTTCAAGCCGATCGTCCGTTGCATCATTGGGAGAAAGAGGTTGCTTTGGGAGACATCCCATGGAAAGTAGAGAAGAAAATTCGCTTTCAACTTAAAAACGATACGCCTTCTTCTTTTCGCATTCTTTCGGCCGACTCCGATTGCGGTTGCACTCGTATCTCGTTTCCCGAACAGGCTGTGGCTCCCGATTCCACTTATGAGATTGAAGCTACTTACAATGCTGCGACACTCGGTACTTTCTCGGAGCAAATTCTTGTACGTACCGATGCCGACACCGTTGTCCGAATATTGACTTTTTCAGGGCGTGTGCTCACGGAAGTGCGTAATCTGCAAAAAGAATTCCCTTATCAAGTCGGCGACATCCGCCTCTCTACGGATAATGTCGAGTTTGACGACATCAATCGCGGTGAACAGCCGGAAAAAACAATTCTTGTTTTCAACGAAGGCAAGAAGAATTTTGTGCCGGAATTGATGCACCTTCCGAAATATCTCATGGCTTACACTGATCCGGAAGTCGTGCGTCCCGGAAAAATGGGAAAAATACGTCTGCAATTGAATAGCAACGAATTGCATACCATGGGATTGACACAGACTAGTGTTTATTTGGCCAGATACTCCGGAGATAAAGTTAGCAAAGACAACGAAATAGAAGTGTCCGCCACTTTATTGCCGCAAACAACTTGCACCGAAGCGCAACGCATTCAAGCCCCTGTCGCTGTCATCGATACTTTGGTGGATTTGGGTAGTTTTTCCGGAAAGAAAAAGCTGACAGCACGCCTTCTGCTGACCAATCGCGGAAAATCACTTTTGAAAATCACTACTTTGCAAGTTTACAATCCCGGCATAGGTGTGTCTTTGCCGAAATCGACCATAAAACCCGGTGAAACCATCAAATTGAAAATCTCGGCATCTTCGGCTTTTGATCTTTTCAGAGGTCGTCGCCGAGTGCTGATGATCACCAACGATCCTTCTCGTCCTAAGATTACGATCGACGTAATGTTGAAAAAGTAAGTAAAGATTTCGTCAGTCCGCAAAAATATATTACCTTTGCACTCGCAAAGCTGATTTGCAATAATCTTTTACAAACCATCGGAAAGTAGCGCAGTTGGTAGCGCACTACGTTCGGGACGTAGGGGTCGGGCGTTCGAGTCGCCTCTTTCCGACAATTAGTGGTCTAACACGTTTTTATAGTGTGTTAGACTCTTTTTCTTTTAGAGGCGGAAAATCCAATAATTCTGTCATTATTGCTTATAGCACCTAAAAACAGCAATATGCCCACGATACGTGCAATCTCTTTTCTTGGGCATTTTCTTTGTAGTAAGGCAAAGAGTTGCGACCTTCGCTCTGAGGTTAGTTGTTTATACATCGCAATACAAAGATAATTAATCTCAGGGAGTCCTCAATGGGGGCTCCTTTTTTGCATTGCCGGTATCGCTCTTCGGGGCTACGCGCCCCGGCCGCGAGGCAAATCCGCGGTGTTTTTCATAGATTAGAAACCATGAAAAATAAGGCTATTTGTTGCACTTCGATTTGGAAAGTACAGTGATAGATTTTCCTGCATAACGAGCAGAAATTTTTAAGTAACGAGTAGTTTTTCCTACTCGTTACTCCGTTTGCACTCCCCCTTTTTGTAAAGATGCGTTCCAACACTTTAAGAATATCCGGACAAACCGAAGAGGAGGCAAGGCCATTCCGCGTAGAAACCCCAACTTCTCGCCCTTGCCAAGACTTTTTCTTCTTTTTGTCTACATAACCTACATTATATTTGCAAATGATAGATATTCAGCATGTTGCGAATGTATGTAGAGCAAAAAAATAACTACATTCGTTGTCACAACCTACACACTGCACCGAGAAAGCGGCAGATGCCCGAAATCGTTCATGTTGGTTGTGTAGGTTTTCGGAAAAACTGTCTACATTCATTTTTATCTGTGTATCATCGACTTAACCTCTTTCCATGTATATGGATAAGTTACTTGTCTACACTCGTATATCACTGAAATCCAGAAAAATGAAAGGCTCAGTGTATGTTTTTCGACGTTTTTACGAAAAAAACATTGGAACAGCCCACATCAATGTGTCTTCTTCCCTCTAAAAAACTTTTGATGCGTAGCGAAAATGCGTTTGAGCCATATCACGAAGAATATTATGCGGAGAAAATAAAAGCGGTCTTGAAGTGTAGAGATTTCGGCTCTATAACGATTTCCCACGCTTCATGTTGAGACAACATCCTTGGAAGTGGCGACTTGCCAGTGCCAAACTCCTCGTTTCAAAGCCACAACTTGGGGATAGCGCAGCTTCACCCAATGCAAAGAAATACGTTTCGGTCGTTCGAGATACCGGCGTTCATATTTCATCAATATCTCTTGTGCGGATAAGGCTTCGGGCGTGTCACACAAAATTCGGGCAATTCTACAAAAATCATACATCAGTTGCGGACTCATCAATCGATAATTATGTTGCAAACGCTCTATCCACGGATGATGTTTCAACAATCCATTGAAAGAGGGATGCCTGTCGTCTTTCCCCAAGGCCATACGGATGCTCTTTCGAGTAGAAAAGTCGGGACGCAATTGCAATTCATTTATCAACGCATGGAGCACGCGACGAGTGGATTGCACTTCTCCGCGAGGCACAATAAAATCACAGCTCCACACTCTGTCGGACACTGTTCTCGACAGCAAGGTCATATTCATTAAAAACAGAAAACGCTCAGGCGACATTCGTTGCAAGGCTTCAAGCACGTTCACAGGACGATAGAGCAATTCTTTCCGCAAGATGTTCATCTTTTGCAAGAAATCACGGCTTAAACTCAATTTGTAAACCTGACCTCCATCGAGCAACGGGCGTAAGAAACGACGTTCTACAAGGCGATACAATGCAGCGGAAGAAGACAACCCCAAAACACGAACAAGGGTCTTCACGGAAAGGTTTTCCAAGAAATATCGTCTTAAAACTTCTCCGCCATGCGCCCAACGACGCTCCAAGACGCCGATGATCTCGACAAAGGCTTGTTCCACCTCGCCAATGCACATCATCGTTTCATTGCAGCAAAAAGAGGAGTGTACATTCTCAAAATTCTTCTTTGACAGGTCACAGAAAGATATTTTCTCCTCTATCGCGTTCTTCTCTTCCGGAAACACCAACTCTGCCAATTCGTTGTGCCAACGGTTCAACACGGCTTCGGGATCGCGCTTCACTTCTGCCCGCATTTCGTCCATGACATAAAGAAACACCTGCCCTACATTCCGCCATTCTGCAACTTCGTTTCGCTGCAAATTCAAGAGGTGATAAACGCTTTCCACCCCCTCTTCTCCAAGGCGACGCAAAACCGTCGCTCGCTCGACATTGGTTTGCAATGCTTCAAGCCCCACTTTTCGCAGTGCTTCTATCAATCGTTGGGCTTCAAGGCGATCGCGCCCTTCTTCCAAAGTAAGGTAATCGGGAAAGAGTGTGTGGTACATGTCGCAAAATTAACATTTTATTTTATGGCCAAAGCAAAAAAAAGAGGTTTATTTGGCCTTTCGCACACATCTTTTTATCTTTGTCCATCATTTCACTCTCAAACCCCTTATTCGTTATGAAAGAACTGGCCTTGAAGTATGGTTGCAACCCCAATCAAAAACCTTCCCGGATCTACATGGAAGACGGAGGCGAACTGCCCATTGAGGTGCTCTCCGGACGTCCCGGCTACATCAATTTCCTCGATGCTCTCAACGGGTGGCAGTTGGTGCGCGAACTCAAAGCCGCCACCGGACTTCCGGCCGCCACTTCGTTTAAACACGTTTCGCCGGCCGGAGCCGCCGTAGGCGAACCAATGAGCGAAACCCTTCGCAAAATCTACTTCTGCGACGACATTGCCCTTCCACTTTCTCCCATAGCCACGGCCTATGCTCGCGCACGCGGAGCCGACCGCATGTCGAGCTACGGCGACTTCATCGCTCTTTCCGACACTTGCGATGAAGCTACGGCTTTGCTCATCAAAAGAGAAGTGAGCGACGGAATCATCGCTCCCGATTTTACCCCTGAGGCCCTTCAAATCTTGCGCGAAAAACGCAAAGGAACTTATTGCGTACTGAAAATAAATCCCGATTTTTACCCATCCCCCATTGAGCGAAAACAAGTGTTTGGAGTGACATTCGAACAAGGGCGCAACGAAATAGACCTCACCACAGGGGAGCTGTTCTCTCATATTCCTACTGAAAATAAGGATTTTCCGGCAGCAGCACGCAGAGATCTGATGATCGCGCTCATCACGTTGAAATACACGCAGTCGAATTCCGTGTGTTATGTCAAAGACGGACAAGCCATAGGCATCGGAGCCGGACAGCAAAGCCGCATTCATTGCACACGATTGGCGGGACAAAAAGCCGACATTTGGTGGTTGCGACAACATCCCAAAGTGATGAACCTGCCCTTTGTGCCGAACATCCGCCGTGCCGATCGCGACAACACCATCGACATTTACATCTCCGACGATTGCAATGATGTTTTGGCCGAAGGGCTTTGGCAACACTTCTTCACAGAACGCCCACAACCACTCACGAACGAAGAGAGAAAGGAATGGATTGCACAAAACACGGGCGTATCTCTCGGGTCGGACGCTTTCTTCCCCTTTGGCGACAATATCGAACGGGCTCATCGCAGTGGAGTACAATATGTGGCACAAGCCGGAGGCTCCGTCCGCGACGACCATGTCATTGAAACCTGCAATAAATACAATATCGCAATGGCCTTCACCGGCATTCGCCTATTTCATCACTAATATTTTCATATCATAACACTATGGCACGCAACGTCAGCGAAGAGGAAATCACCACAGCCATGATGGTCGGCATAACTTTCAAAGGAACGAAACTACGTAAACCGGCCGAAGAAAAGGTGAAAACCAAAGCCAAAAAGAAGACCTATATCACCGGACTTCATAAGTCGGGGTCGGCCAAGAAAAAAGCGGAAATCCGACAACGGCGCGCCAATCGGCATAAAAATAAGTAAACCACGCATCTTCCTTATACAATCGGTGGCGGAATGACATAAACGATTCCGCCACCGATTTTTCATTTCGGTCAATATGAAACAGCCACAATTCAGAAAAAGCTTCTTATGCGGCGATTTCAGTTAAAGAGATTTCTGCAAATCCGTACGAGAAAGATGAAGCTGTCGATTTGCATATCGCAAAACAGCCGGACGATGAGTAATAAAAATGAGCGTCTGCCCCTTGCAATGCGCAATGATACGTTCTATCACCTTCTCTTCCGTAGCGGCATCGAGTGCAGAGGTACATTCATCAAGGAGCACAATGGGCGATCGGCGCAACAAAGCTCTCGCGATACAAATGCGTTGTGCCTGCCCTTCCGAAAGTCCTCCTCCCTGCTCAGTGCAAGGCGTATCTAATCCCAAAGGCAGTGTGCTCACAAAATCGGCGGCGGCCACTTTCAATACATCAAACATCATCTCTTCCGTGGCATCGGGATCTCCCAATAAGAGGTTTTCCCGAATGGTCCCTGACAGCAAGGTGTTACCCTGCGGAATATAAGCAAAACAAGACCGATGTTGCACAGCAAGAGGACTAACCTCTCCTTCCTTTGAAACAAGGCTGATATTTCCCGACATTGGTTTGAGCAACGACATGAGCAAGCGAATAAGAGTCGTTTTACCTGCTCCTGTTTCTCCCGTCACAACCGTCACACTGCCCGGAAAAAAGTCATAAGAAAAGTTTTTGAGCACGGCACGTGACGTTGGCGTATATTGATAATCCACATTTTCCAAACGAAGGCCAAGAGAAGAAACTTTTACAAGTTCTTTTTGAGAACTCTTCGTTTCCGTCATTTCTTCCTCCAAAGGGAGTGCCTCTAATTCCATGAGCCGTTCACAGGCCGTGGCAGAATTGATAAAAATCGGGATGTATTTCGAAAGATTGCGAACCGGAGTTTGAATCTGTCCGACCAATTGAATGAATGCCAGCATCGCTCCATAGGTGATGGCTCCCGATTTAAGCTGAAAAACTCCCCAACCGAATGTGAGTAAATAGCCGACGGAAAATCCCAAGC
The DNA here is from genome assembly GCF_003859795.1 of Alloprevotella sp. OH1205_COT-284. Lineage (GTDB taxonomy): Bacteria > Bacteroidota > Bacteroidia > Bacteroidales > Bacteroidaceae > Alloprevotella. The sequence goes on from NZ_RQYI01000039.1 coordinate 12,633, forward strand.
TCATCAGAGTCGAAGAAATGCTCGAATAATAAGTTTTTTCTACCACACGGCCTCGCAGCCGTGTGTGCATTTCTCCCAAGCCCTGCACCATATAGTCTACACGTTCGAGAGTTTTGATGACGAGCGAATGCTGCAAACTTTCTTGTAACAAACTTTGCACACGGCTTTCCGACTCACGAACATCGTGAGTAAGACGACGCATTTTTCGAATATAGAGCTTACTGATAAGAAGAAAAAAGGGCATGACCACGACAACGACCAATGCCAAGGTTTCGTCCATAAAGTAGAGAAAAAGAAAAGCACCGCAAAACTGCACAATCGTCGTAACAAAAGAAGGAAAATCCTCAGTGAGTAAATCAACCAAGCTCCCAACATCTTTGAGCATGCGATTGAGCACATCGCCACTGTGAAAATGGCGAATACTCATCCACTCACAACGGAGCAAACGAGAAAAAACTTTCGCTTGCATTCGATTTTGTGCCTTTACGCCCAAAACGGCCTTTATCCAGCGGTTTCCCAAGGCTAAGAGGATTTGTGCAGCCATAATGCCGACCAGGAGAAATATGGCATGCCAAAGATCGAGCACACCATTTACTCCCGTGGCAATATCAATGGTCAGCTTTGTGGCAGCCACAAACGAGAGGTTCAACCCTACAAAAAGAATGCCGATCAGCAGATTTAATAATGCTTGAAAACGAAATTCTCCCCAATAGCTCAAAAGCCATTTCAAGATTTTGGAATAAGAAGACAATTTCTCCATAAACGCAGAATGCACATTTTTTGAAAAATAAGCCCGAAAGGAAATCTCATATTTGTTGTTTTAAGATATTTGCATCGCAACTGAAAAATCAGCTCCGGCGATCTTTTCCCCACATCATTTTCTCACGCAATTTATAGAAGAAATCCTTTCTCCCCATTTTTACGACGGAAAGCGTATGTTCTGCTTTCTTCAAACGTATCCTTGTCCCTTCGGGCAAACTTTTGCTTCTTCCGTCAATGGCAATAAGGAAACTTCCCGTGCGACTTCTGACTTGAAGATCAATCACGACTTCATCTCGCAACACGACGGGACGCATCGTCAAACTATGAGGTGCAATGGGCGATAAACAAAAAGTGGGAGATTGAGGGTGCATCACAGGACCACCCACCGAAAGCGAATAGCCGGTTGACCCCGTAGGCGTACAAACGATAAGACCATCAGCCAAGTAGTTGGTAAGCAGCTCTCCGTCAACAGAAGTGTTGATTTCGATGAGAGAAGAGTTGTCGTGTTTCAACAAGGCCACTTCATTGAGTGCAAAAGGATAAATTCCCAAATCTCTTTCCTCCACCAATACCTCTATCAATCTCCTTTCCTTGATTTCAAAACTGCCGGATACCACTCTCTTCATGGTTTCGGAGATATTGTCGGGACTGACATCGGCCAAAAAACCCAATCGTCCCGTATTTATACCCAAAATGGGAATTTTCCGATGAGCCACTTTCTCGGCCGTATTGAGAAACGTGCCATCTCCACCCATTGAAATCGCCAAATCGGCCGAACATTCGGAAACATGAAAAGGGATTGTGCATGAAGTCGGAAAACCACTTCGGGAAGACTCGTTTTTAAGAAAATCAAAAAAACGTCGCTCCACGACAACCTCCACGCCCAATTCCGATAAAGCACGAATCACGGCTTCAACATGACGGCTCTTTTCTGCTTGATAATTATTTCCAAAAATGGCAATCCTTTTCAAAGGAGCATTCATAAGCGCAATGCTTTATCATATTTAACAATAGAGAAAAATCCGAATTTCAAAAGTTTTTGTACTTTTGCAATAGAATACAGGCATAACCTCAATTCTTTCAATAGCAAAAGTACGTTTTTTTGTCTTTTGCACCAAAGAAATATGACTAAACTAAGCGTAAACATCAATAAAGTAGCCACACTTCGCAATGCTCGCGGAGGAAACAATCCCGATGTGTTAAACGTTGCGATTGACTGCGAGAAGTTTGGAGCGCAAGGCATCACAATACACCCACGTCCCGACGAACGTCACATTCGAAAAAGTGACGTCAGAGCTCTTGCAACCACCATTGGCACAGAGTTCAACATAGAAGGTTACCCCTCGGAGGATTTCGTAAATTTGGTTTGCGAAGTCTGCCCGACGCAAGTTACACTTGTACCCGACACACCGGAACAAATTACCTCCAATTCCGGTTGGGACACCAAACGCCACAAAGACTTTCTACGCCCCATCGTTTCTCGTTTCAAAGATGTTGGAATTCGAGTTTCGATCTTCATCGACCCCATTGAAGAAATGGCAGCTCATGCTCACGATCTCGGAGCAGACCGCATCGAGCTGTACACCGAACCCTACGCAGCTCTATATACAGACGACAAATATCGAGCCATTTCCCCCTATTTGGCATGTGCGAAATATTGTCAGACTCTTGGTTTGGGCGTCAATGCCGGACACGATTTGAGTTTGGAAAACCTGCGTTTTTTTGCGGAAAGTATTCCTTGGTTGAAAGAGGTCAGCATCGGTCACGCTTTGATTTGCGACGCGCTTTATCTGGGTTTATCCACAACTATCCGGAAATACCTTGAATGCCTCGACTTGACGACGTCAAATTCGTCTATTTAGAAGAAAATCAAATTCATATAACAGAAAACTACTAAACTCTTTACTAAATTATGCTTCACATCTTTATAGCTGATGGTTTTGAAGAAATAGAAGCCCTTACCACCATCGACATTCTGCGTCGATGCGGTATAGAGGTCACCACCGTATCGGTGACCGGTACTCGTTTGATTCGAGGCGCGCATGGGGTTCCCCTCATGGTAGACACAGTGTTTCGCAAAGGCGAAACAACCAAAAGTCAAGGTTTGATTTTGCCCGGCGGCATGCCCGGAGCCAAAAACCTATCTCTCCATGAAGGTCTTCGAAAATCTCTCCTTTTCCACAACGAACGCCGCACCCTCATTGCGGCCATTTGTGCAGCTCCCATGATTTTGGGAAAACGCGACCTTTTGGTCGGGCGAAGAGCAACCTGCTATCCCGGCTTCGAACAAGAGTTGCGAGGTGCGATATACGTAGACAGCCCTGTTTGCGAAGATGGAAACATCATCACGGCCAAAGGCCCTGCCTATGCCACCGATTTTGCCTTTGCCATTGCTGCACGTTTTGTTGATTCAAGCACTTTGGCACAAGTCAAAACCAGTATGTTACTCACTTAACCGCTTCCAATACGAATAAATTAGAAATGCTTTTTACAACGAGGATATGCCGTACCAACGACATATCCTCGTTTTTCATAAGGAAAATTTCCAGGAACAAAAACAACACCGTTTCTCAAATATTGCGAGATCTCTGCAAAACTATTCTTTTTTATTGCTGTCCGGTAAAGTTTTTTGTATTAAGTAAATTACTTTATAACAGCGAGTTTTGAGGTTGATTCAGTTTTTTACCGGACAGCAATAAAAAAGAATAGTTTTGCAGAGGGCTCGCATAGTGAACAGCAGAATTGGTAACCCTCTCTCAAACATGCCTGTTAGCAGTTTCGGAAAATCAGCAATCAGCTGTTCGTAAACAATTCTCTCTTTTCCACATTTCTTTCGTCTCATACGAGCAGATAATCAGTATAATAATAACCTTTTGTGAAAGTAGAGAAATAGGTAAACCGGTACTTTCCAATCCCTACACAATCC
>NZ_RQYI01000040.1 GCF_003859795.1 Alloprevotella sp. OH1205_COT-284
GTGGCCTATGGTTTTAGGGATGAAAGGTATTTTCTGTTAAGGCTATATGCGCTGCACGATTGCCGCATCACTCCAAATGTCGGATGAACCTCTTTTTTCTCGTTTCTTGAAAAAAACTTCTGTCGTTTTTGTGTTAAATGCTTTGATTCCTTTTAGAATGTAGTGGAAAGATTATACCTTTGCAATTGAGTATACCATATACTCATTTTTGAGAAAAAGAGGCGTTATGTCTTCTTCTTGCATGCTCGAAGCCTAGGAAACTTTCAATCATGTGACAAGAGAAGGTGTAATGGTCTCCACGCATATAGCGTGGGGCTGTTATCCCACATCTGTCACAAAAGGTTTTCCTAGGACCTGAGCATCAAGACGTGGATTATACAGTTCCACGCTTCTGTATGTTAAACTTTAAAGGTCTGGAGGGACTAAGACCTCAAGGAATTATTCATGGAAAAGGAGCTTGAGAGATGGTGTCACGATGTTGTGGACTTTTGTAACCCAAAAGCAGAACAACTGAACCTTGATTATTATTGTTTTCAAAGTGCTATGCCAACCTTTGAACCTGAATTGTTGGTTATAGGCATCAATCCAGGAGGATGTGGCCCTTTTAGGAAAGCGAGGACGAAAGATGAGCTAAGTCAAGGATATAACATATACGACGTACGAGAAGGTCATATATGTCTAGATAATCTGAAAATGGTGCACAAGCTATCGCGTGTCTTTACTACTCCATTGTTGCAAAACACATTAGCGACCGCTACAACGATGAACATCTATTACTTTAACACACAGAATGTACAAAAAATGAATTCGGTTCTAAACCAAGAGATACGGATGTTTTGTCAACAGAAATTGCGAGAGCTTATTCATATCGTTAAACCTAAGCATATCTTGTTCCTCTGTACAGAGCTAAAAGAATTAGCTGCCGTAGGTGTGACAGAAATTAAGAATTTAGGCAACTATACAAAGGTCGGAATGTTCGAAGGGGTTAAGACACTTGCGCTACCCAATCCTGGATTCTATCGTGCCTACTCCTATACTAATGGAGAAGCTATGGGAAAAATAATCACCGAATACCTTAATCTCTAAATTAAATCGAAATGGAAATGTCTAAGTTAAAGCAAAATGCAATCGAAGAAGCAAGTGCTGCAAAAAGTAACCCTCAGCAAACGATTATTATTCAACAGGCTGAAACAAAACAGAGTAATGGTCTAGGAGTTGCCGGCTTTGTGTTGGCACTTATCGGACTGTTATTCTGTTGGGTACCTATTCTAAACATCATACTTTGGATTTTGGGACTGACCCTTTCTTTTGTCGGAGTGTTTAAAAAGCCAAGAGGCTTAGCTATAGCAGGCTTGGGTATATCATGTGTTGCTATTATTATCACGATTAGCTTATTCGGATTGTTAGCAACAGCAATAGCAGCATCTTAAGTTGTTAACCTGTTCATATCCAATGTAATATGAAAAAATATATTAGTTGTGCAATTTTGGTGGCAGTGTTTTTTGTTTCTTTACTGTCTTCCTGCAAAGGCTTTGACCCTTACACTTCACTATCAGAATTAAGCGATAGTTTAAGAACGGCCTCTAACGACTCTATTGCTTTTTATTGTATCAAGGAGAAATATGCTGTATGGATACATGAAGAGAATGAAGTAGATGATAATTGGGGTTCAAAGCTACAAACATTGTATTACTACAATTTAGAGACTAAAGAAAGAGCAAAACTATTTACCACATTCAAGGATTCGGTAAATATATTTCCTAGTGAAAACCAAAAAGGAGAAATATCGGGAATTGGCAAAATAGGAGCTTCTAATGATAGTCTAGCAATATTGATCAATGACTTTGATGGGGATATTTTAATGCTTCCAATAAGTAAGAGGAAGCCTGTATCTATACTACGCTTAGGAAATGTGCTTGTAGATGATATTGAAGAAGATGTATTTTTACATTATGCAGTGGCAAATGGGCTGTATAGAGTACAAGAAAGAACCGGTTTGCCAGAAGATATACTGAACATATTCGAACATCCTTATTGGCTTGTCCAAAAATCTTATCTCTATGCAACCTCAGGGGAGCGCATTAGTATCGAACCTGAAGCTCAAATTATTGATATTAGAGGTGGAGGAACCCCCATTCAGATACCCGTAAAGATGTTAGAAGACATAGATAAACTTAAAAAGGAGCTAATAATAAAATTTGCTTATAGTATTGAAGATGTTGAACAAATTGCAAACAACTCTGTGAAATTCGATGAAACATTCAAGAGCGAAATATCGTCTAAAGAGTTACATTATTTTGCTTTGACTGTGCATTCTATTAAAGAAGTGAAAGATTTAGACCGTAAGGACGACCAGGGCAATTATGGCAAACGGCTGAAAATAGATGGAGAGAACTTTGCTATTTATACAAATGATAGAAGTTTTGACAAACTGAACTATCCATGCAGGGTTATTATTCAAGCAAAAGTACGCGATGTACAGAGAGTAATGGAAAATCCTTTTGCAGTTATGTTTGGTAGCATGTTAGGAGAAATTGGAGTTGATACCAACATCCGATTTAGCTTTACAAAGGCGAGTTTATTATATGTAGCAGATCAAGATTAAGTACTTTCGCTGCTAATTACAACTATTGATGATTTTTCTGTAAAAGATAAGGAGAGCGGTTTTATAGTTCTCCTTATCTCATTTTTCTGTCGTACAGTTCTCCATCAGCCTTTCCATATCCCTTGCAATCTTTTGGTCAGTGATTTGGGCGTAAATTTGCGTGCTAGCAATGGACGAATGTCCCATCATCTTGGCAATGCTCTCTATCGGAATGCCTGCCTCCAAAGTCAGTGTACCGAAGCTATGCCTCCCAACGTGGTAGCCCAGCGGAGTGCGAACGCCACACGCCAAGCCCACGGCCTTGAGATGGGAAAGCAGTTTGCCTTTACTCATCGTATCAGGAAATATCTTGTAATCCCTCTTGCTCTCCTCCTTGGTGTAAAGTGAAAGTATCTGCTCCGCTATCGGGTGTAGTGGGATTAGGCTCTCGACTTCTGTCTTTTGTCGTGTCTTGCGGATATATCGTTTTCCCTCACTATTCGTTTCGATTTGTGAGGCTCGCAGGCTCTGTAAGTCAGCAAATGCCAAACCCGTAAAGACAGAGAAAAGAAACATTCTTCGGCTTAGTTCTGCCCCTTCGTCCGGCAACGGGAAAGCCAAGAGCTTAACTAGTCTTCCCTTAAAAAGCCCTAACAAGCGAGAAGCCATGGATGGATGACTTCTCGCTTGTTAGGGCTTTTTAAGGGAAGACTACTTATAAATGAGGTTAAGGAGGGAATTTTACTTTTAATTGCTAACCCAAGACTGTTTGCCGATATTTTTGCAGACGACTGCCTTTGGCTACACGTCAAACGTGTTTTTTAGGGGGGGCAATAACTCATTATGTGGCTTCCCCAATGGTATTTTCGTAAAAACGTCGAAAAACCTACACTGTTCTTTTTATGTCGCTGAATTTCAGTGAAATGGGAGTGTATATGGCGGTGTTTCGATATACATTGACAGAAGCTAAGTCAATGACACACAGACAGAAATGAATGTAGACAGATTTTCCCAAAACCTACACTGTCTACATGGTTGCGGTTTCGGGCATCTGCACACTCTCGATGCCATGTGTAGGTTGTGATGACGAATGTAGTTGATTTCCCGTGTTGTCTACATTTGCAACGGTCTATATATCTGTGCCTTAATAAAGGCAGTGTAGACAATGTAGATAAAAATAAGAAAAACTCTTGGTAAGGGTTGAAAGTTGCTTGTTTTTTACGAAGAATGGCCTCACTTCCTCTTCGGCTTGTCCGAATAGGCTTTAATACGTCGGAACGTACTTTACCTAAGAAGTAGATTAAACGGAGTAACGAGTAGAAAAATCTATCACAGACCTAAATTGCACCGGCTCCCACTTGGTTTTCTTCTTGATGAACTTGGTTTTCGACATAGGCTGAAAGTCCTTTCCTGATGTATAGGTTTGCAATCGGGATTGGAATAGGCTTTTGCCGAGAGCTCAAAAAGGGGAGAGTAGCGGGCTATTTATGCAGACGGGTTTGGAAGACGAAACAGTTTTGGAAACTGTCTTCCAATTCTGTCTGACTGCGATTGAAGAGCGCAAAAACGGTGGAACCGCTACCCGACATTGAGGCATAGGCGGCTCCCATGTCGTACAGGGTTTGTTTTATTTCTGCGATTTCGGGATAATGCCGGAAAACGCTGTCTTCGAAGTCATTTTTCACGAGATCTTTCCATAGCTCGACGGGGTGCGAGATGATGTCGGGGAGACTCTGTGAAGACGGCTTGGGGCGCACCATGGAGTAGGCTTCTTTGGTGGAAACGTGGATGTCGGGCTTCACCAACACCAAGTTCCAGCCTCTGAGGTCGAAGTCGATGTGGGTTAATTCATCTCCGATGCCGGTGGCATAGGCCGGCCGTGCGTGATAGAAGAATGCACAATCGGCACCCAAGCGCGATAGGCGATATTGAATGTCTTCCTCGTCCATGCGCAGGTCGTATTTCTCGTTGAGCAAACGCAACATAAAAGCTGCATCGCTGCTGCCGCCTCCCAAACCGGCTCCGGAAGGGATGCTTTTATGCAGGCGAATCTCTATGGGAGGGAGTTGTTTGTAGTCTTCGCGCAGCTGATTGTAGACTTTTACGACAAGATTGTTGGACGAATCGCCGTCTAATGAAATCCCACTTTGGTGCAATCGGTAGGGTTGGTTGGAAGAGGGAAGAGATACGACTTCTAAGGTGTCGTGTAGGGGAATGGGATAGAAAATGGTCTCGATGTTATGATAGCCGTCTTCACGACGTTCCACAATATTCAGGCCGATGTTTATTTTGCAACAAGGATATACAATCATAGCTTGAAAGAGTGAGTGGGGTTGTTTTTATGGCATTCGCCGACTGTTTATTCGGAGGAGCGAAAAAGAGATGGGGAGTTTTGTGCTTAAACTACGGTAATGCAATGGCAATGGCCGAGGCGTGATGAGGCGGAATGCAGATTTCCGAATAGCCGTCTTGGCACAGGGTTATGGATGCCGGAGTGTCGGATATGATGTCCTTTCCGTCGAAAACTCCTTCGGGAAGTGAAAGAAATTCAAAAGCATGCTTGGGGATATGTACGCCGATGCGAGCTTCCGTTTCTCCGAAATTGGCGACGCAAAGGATCAACTCGTCGGGAGAGCGGCGCAAGAAAGCAAAATGGCGATCGGGGTTGAGCCCTCTTTCTCCTGCATAGTTGGTGTACATGAGGTCGTAGAACAAGCCTTTTTCGAGGGCAGGGTGCATCGTTCTTAATCTCAAAATGTGACGATAAAACTCGTAGATCTCCCATTCTTGATCGGTAAGTATGGCCTTGGCTTTGGGCGTTCCGGTTTTGCCCAACGGTGGCAATGAGGCCAGTTTGCGCAGGCTTTGAGGACTCCAATAATCGAAGATCGTGGTGCGGCCGTCATGCCCCGAAAAGCCCTCTTTGTCCATTCCTTGTTCGCCCAGTTCCTGACCTGCATAGATCATCACGGGATTGGTGCCCATGAAACATTCTACGACCAAGGCCGGAAAGGCTTTGCGAGGATCGCCGCAAAAGAAGGGGGAGGCGATGCGCTGTTCGTCGTGATTTTCGAGGAAATAGAGCATGTGCCGCTTGATGTCATCCACCTGCTGCCAGCAATGGGTGATGGCGCTTGCCGGTGCCTGATGGTTGATGACGGCACGAAGCGTATCGTAAAGTCCGACTTTATCGTAAAGATAGTCGAACTTTCCGTGGTGAATGTAGTTTCGATAAAGTGCGGGATTATAGACCTCGGCGATAAATTCGATGTGAGGATATTCCGCTTTTATTTTCGTAATGGCATAGTGCCAAAACTCGACCGGCACCATTTCCGCCATATCGCATCTGAACGCATCGACTCCCTTGGCCGCCCAAAAGCTCAAAATATGTGTCATTTTGAGCCATGTGTCGGGAATGGGGGAGAAGTGGGGGGAGCGGCCGGCGGAGTAGTCCACTCCGTAGTTGAGCTTAATCGTTTCGTACCAATCGTTTTGAGAAGGGCAGGCAGAAAAATGATCGTTTCCGGTGGCTTTGGCCGGGTGCTCCGAATAGGGGAGGGGCACTTCCGCTTCTTTGTTGATGTGGTCGAGGCAGAGAGAGACGCCTTGACAGTAGTAGAAGTTGTTGGAGGGCGAAAAGTGCATTTGAACGTCGTCGGATGCTCCCAAATCTTCCACACCTTTCGGAGCAACATCGGAATGATATTGTCGTGCAACGTGGTTGGGCACAAAGTCAATGATCACTTTAAGACCGGCTTGGTGAGTTCGCTCCACAAGATGCTCAAACTCTTTCATACGATGCGTGACATCGACCGCCAAGTCGGGATCGACATCGTAATAATCCTTAATGGCATAAGGCGATCCGGCTTTCCCCTTGACGACCCAAGGGTGGTCTTTTCGGATGCCGTGTTGGGAATAGTCGGTTTGGGTGGCATGCTCAATGATGCCGGTGTACCAAATGTGGGAAAAGCCGAAATCTCGAATGCGCTTTAATGCCGATTGGGTGAAATCATTCATCTTGGCAGACCCATTTTCTGAATATGAGCCTCCTTCTTTGTTGGCGGAAATGGGATTTCCGTATATTCGGGTGAAGACCTGATAGATGTTCATGTATTTCGAATGCGGAAGAGTATAAAATATGCCGATGCGCCATGCCTGCGGACATGACACATCGGCATCATCGTGAAAAATGAGGTCACATGTTCGTTCCTTTTACGACGACGTCGCCATTGCCATGGCAGATTTTGGAAATCATGCCTTGCAAAGCCTTTCCGGGGCCGCACTCGGTAAACTCTGTGGCACCTGCGGCCACCATGCTGTTGATCTCTTTCGTCCAGAGCACGGAAGCGGTCAGCTGAGAAATGAGGTTGGCTTTGATCTCTTCGGGCTCGGTGTGAGCCGCGCCGTCGACATTTTGGTAAACCGGGCATTTCGGGGTTTGAAATGTTGTTTCGTTGATCGCTGCCTCCAATTCTTCTTTGGCCGGCTGCATAAGCGGGGAGTGAAAAGCTCCGCTAACGGGAAGGATCAAGGCGCGTTTTGCTCCGGCTTCTTTGAGGCGGGTACATGCCGTTTCCACAGCTTCCTTTTCTCCGGAGATGACCAGCTGCCCGGGGCAGTTGTAGTTGGCGCAAATGACGACTTTTCCGGTTTCTTCGCTGACAGACTTGCAGATCTTTTCGATCTCTGCATCTTGCAGCCCGATGACGGCGGCCATGGTGCCGGGACGTGCATCGCAAGCGGCCTGCATGGCCAAAGCGCGCTTGGAAACGAGGCGAAGCCCGTCTTCAAATTTCAAACAGCCGGCGGCGGTGAGTGCCGAAAGTTCTCCCAAGGAGTGGCCGGCCACCATATCGGGGCGGAAGTCTTCGCCCAAACACAACGCACTGATCACGCTGTGCAGGAAAACTGCGGGTTGAGTGACTTTGGTTTGTTTGAGTTCCTCGTCGGTACCGCCGAACATGATGTCGGTGATTTTGAAACCGAGAATTTCGTTGGCTTTTTCAAAATAGTCTTTGGCAATGGGGTGATTTTCGTAAAGTTCTTTTCCCATACCCACAAACTGGGCACCCTGACCGGGGAAAACGTATGCTTTCATATTTTTTCTGATTAAAATTATTGCGATTCAATCTTGTGCGGGCGAAGAAAACCTTTCTTTTTGCCCATGAGGATGACAAATATAAGGAAAAACTACCGACTTATGAAGATTTCAATAAAAAAATAGTGTAATTGCATCGCCTCGGAAGTCGTTCTGAGAGTTATAGTTCAAAAAACATTCCCGAAACATGCGGCCGATGTGCCGACATGTTTCGGGAATGCCGAAAGATACCAAGTTGCTTATTTTTTCTTTTGTGCTGCTTTGTAACGCTTGTTCATTCCCTCGATCACTTCTTTGGTGAGGTTTAATTTCTCGTCCGCATACAGAAGATTGTCCCCCTGTTTGGCAACGATGATGCTATATCTTTTTTGCTTGTTGTAGTCTTTGAGGAATGACTTTAAGCTGTCGCGCAGGGTGTTGTTGAAGTGTTCTTGTTCGGAAGCCATTTGCTTGGTCAGCCGTTGTTCCAGCTGGGCACCGTCTTGTTGGAGCTTTTGAATGCGTTGTTGTGCGGCTTGCGCTTGTTCCTGAGAAGTAAAGCCGCCATTTTGCATTTTCTGTTGAAACTCCATGTACGCTTTTTCTATTTGGCTCATCTTGCCGGCCATTTGCGCTTCAAACTGCTTGCTCTTTGATTCGAGTTCGGTCTTTTGTTCAATGCAGAAGGTGTATTGTGTCAATAAGGAGTCGATTTCCACAAAAGCGATCTCTTTGTTGCCGGTGATGGGAGCGGCAGCTTTTTCCACTCCTTCTTTTTGAGGAGTTTTGGATTCGTCTTTGCAGCTTGTCGCAAATGCTAATGCCGACAAAGCAACTATCATTAAAGATTTGGAAGTCATGATGATGCGTATTATGTTGCGGAAAAGATAAAAAGTCAGAGCGAAGGATGTTCTTTAACGGCATGTGGGTTTTCGGTGCGACTCTCGCGGTCTTGGGTAGTGGCGCAATGCACTCCCTCGCGTGCAAGAGCTTTGTTCGAACTTACATGCCCATTTACAAATTTACCTTTGATAAAAATCCCCACAGAGAGCAACGCTACCGATATTCCAACAATAATTAATGTGGGGAGAAGTATCTTTTCCATAATAATTTTCTAAATTTGCGGTGCAAATATACCACAACCCGATTGAAATAACAAGTTTTTTGCACAATTTAAAATGTGGAAAAACAAACCTAATTCGACAAAAATATGATTAAACTTTCGCCTAAGGCCGTTTTTGATTGTTTTGCCATGATCAATGCGGTGCCCCGTCCCTCTAAAAGAGAAGAGAAAATACAAGCCTTTCTTGTGCAATTCGGAAAAGATTTGGGACTCGAAACGAAAATGGACGATGCCGGTAACGTGCTGATCAAGAAACCGGCCACTCCCGGCTATGAGCATTGCAAGACGGTGATTCTGCAAAGCCACCAAGACATGGTGTGTGAGAAAAACAAAGATGTGGAATTTGATTTCGACAATGACCCCATTCAAACCTATGTGGATGGTGAGTGGTTGAAAGCGAAAGGTACCACATTGGGAGCCGATGACGGTATCGGAATGGCGATGCAAATGGCTGTTCTTCAAGCCACGGATTTGAAGCACGGCCCTATCGAGTGTGTATTCACCAGCGATGAAGAAACGGGACTGACGGGAGCCATGGGGATGAAAGCCGGATTTATGTCGGGCGATTATCTGATCAACCTTGACTCCGAAGACGAAGGCCAGATTTTTGTGAGCTGTGCGGGTGGTGTGCGCACCGAAGCCACATTTACCATAGAAGAAGAAGCAATGCCCGAAAACTTCTGTGCCGTAAAACTCTACGTGAAAGGTTTGACGGGAGGACATTCGGGAGACGATATCAATAAAAAACGTGCCAATGCCAATAAACTTTTGGTGCGCTTCATTGATAATATGATGACAAAGACGGATGTGCGAATTATTGATATTCAAGCCGGCGGTTTGCACAACGCCATTCCTCGCGAAGCCACGGCCATCATTGCCGTTTCGTCCTCGTTCAAGGAGCAACTGAAAGACGAACTGAAAGTTTTTGAACACAACGCAAAAGAGGAGTTTTCGACAACGGAGCCGGATATGCTGATTGGCATGGAAGAAGCCGTCTGCCCTGAAAAATGTTTGGCCGAAATTCCGGCAAGACAAATGGTGAAGAGCCTCGTCGTTGTACACAATGGAGTTTTTGCGATGAGTCAAGACTTAGAGAATTTTGTGGAAACGTCGAGTAATTTGGCCAACATTCGTCGCCAAGGCAATCAAGTCATCGTTACGACTTCGCAGCGTTCGAGCGTAGCCAGCAATTTGGACAATATGGCTTCGATCGTGAGAGCGGCTTTTGAACTCGGAGGAGGTCAATGTGTGACCAACGAGGGTTATCCCGGTTGGAAGATGAATCCCAACAGCGAGATCCTCAAAGTGGCGGTAGACAGTTATAAGCGCATCTTCTCCAAAGAGCCTTTGATCTTAGCCATTCATGCCGGTTTGGAGTGTGGATTGTTTAGTGAGAAATATCCTCATTTGGACATGATCAGTATCGGCCCCACGATGCGCGGAGTACACTCGCCCGACGAACGTTTGTTGATTCCGACGGTTCAATTGGTTTGGGATCATTTGGTAGATATTCTTCAAAACATTCCGGCTCGGTAATAATATCCGCTTTCCGATCAGCCTGCTCGGCATTTCTCTTTTTCTTTCTTTGAAAGACGGGGAGAAATGCCGGAGGCGGATGTGGAGGAGAATTTGTGCTTGAAGCCGAATTTGAAGCCAAAAATAAAATCTCGTTTTTTCGTGAAACGTTTTTTCCTTTTTATTGTAAATATAGTGCTGTGTGTCCTTCTCTACTCTTGTTTGAGTGAGGAGGACTACACGCTTGATGCGTCTGCCCGCTTGACTTTCTCTACCGACACTTTGTCGTTTGACACGGTCATTGCGGGAGAACCGACCGGTACGCATACGTTTCAAGTTTTCAATCATCATTCGAAAGGTATTCGTATCCGTCGGATTTATTTGGAAAAGGGCAAGTCTTCTTTTTTTCGCCTCAACATTGATGGGGTTTCCTTGAAAGAGGGAGAAACAACGGATTTGGAGATTTTGGGCGGAGACAGTCTGCGAATTTTTGCAGAATTGACCGCCCCCGTTACCGATTCGAATCTGCCGAGCGCACTTGAAGAAACTTTGTTCTTTCAGTTGGAGAGCGGAGTTTTGCAAAAAATGATGTTGAAGGGTAGCGGTCAGCGCGTTACGATAATGAGAAGCGTTGTGCTTAAAAAAGACACCGTGCTCTCTTCCGAACGTCCCTATCAAATTTTTGACAGTTTGGTCGTTGATGAAGGAGTTACCTTAACGTTGTCTTCGGGGTGCCGTTTGTGGTTTCACCCAACGGCCTCTTTGATCGTTCGCGGCAGATTATTGGCAGAAGGTACGCTTCAAGCACCGATCGAAATGAGAGGCGATCGGTTGGGGAATATGTTTTCCAACCAGCCTTATGACCGTATCCCCAACCAATGGGGAGGAGTGGTGTTTGCTTCGACCAGCACCGAAAACAAATTGAACTATTGTGATATTCACAGCGGTGCATTTGGCATCCGATGTGATTCCGCCGATGCCACACCTCTTAAACTGCTGTTGGAAAACTCGATCATACACAATGTAGAGGCGGAGGCTTTCTCTTCCAAAATGTGCAACACAATCGTGGGAAATACCCAAATCACGAATGCCGGAGGCGATTGTGTCAGGCTGATAGGAGGAAAGCATTCTTTCACCCATTGCACCATCGGCCGTTTTTACGTGTTTCAAGGACAGGGAGGAGTGGCCGTGAGGTTTTCCAATCATGACGGAGGAAAGCGTTTCCCCTTGTGGCAGGCAGATTTCAGTAATTGTCTGATTACCGGATATTCGTCCGATGACATCATGGGCGAACCGTCTGCACGCTACAAAGATGAGCCTTTCAACTATAAATTCAATCATTGTTTGCTCAATACGCCCAAGACCGAGGATAAAAATCTGATAAAGTGCCTTTTTGAAGAAGAACTGCCGGACGATCAGGGGAAAGCGAAGCATTTTTCTCCCGGCTTCGACCTGAAAAAGCTGCTTTTTTCTTTCCTGCTTTCTCCGCACTCTTCGGCCGTAAACAAAGCCGACCCTGCGGTTTCCCGCACCTTATATCCCCATGATCGTTTGGGGAACAATCGCTTCCTCGACGGAACACCCGACATCGGATGTTATGAAGCCCTACCGCTCTCCACAGAAAAATAATAATCATGCCGCAACCTCAAAAAAAATACAGCACCAACAGAGCGAAAACAGCACAAGTTCAAGATCAATTCGGCCGCTTGCAGCCGCAGGACTTGGAGTTTGAAAAAGTAGTTCTTGGAGCTTTGTTGCTCGAAAAAGATGCTTATTCCATTGTCAGTGAGATCTTGAAGCCCGAAAGTTTTTATGATCCGCGGCATAAAATCATTTTCGACGCCGTGCGCAGATTGAACATCGAGCAGAAACCTCTCGATTTGCTCACTGTTTCCGAACAGCTTCGCTCCACCAACCAATTTGAAGAAGCCGGAGGCCCCGTTTATTTGGCACAGCTCACGCAAGGAGTCGTTTCTTCGGTACACATTGAGTATCATGCCCGCATCATCGCGCAGAAAGCCACCGCTCGCGAACTCATCAGTTACACCGGAAATATCCAAGATAAGGCCTTCGACCCCACGCAAGACATCGATGAACTGATGCAAGAGGCGGAAGGAAAACTCTTTGAACTTTCGCAACTCAACTTAAAGAAAGATTACAGTCAGATAGATGTCATCATCAACGACGCCTATGAAATGTTGCACAAGGCGGCGGCTCGCAGCGATGGCATGTCGGGTATTGCATCCGGTTTTCATCAGTTGGACAAGATGACTTCCGGTTGGCAAAACTCCGATTTGGTAATTCTTGCCGCACGCCCGGCCATGGGTAAAACCGCTTTTGCCTTATCCATGGCCAAGAACATCGCCATAGATCAAGGCATTCCGGTGGCATTGTTTTCTTTGGAAATGTCCAACGTTCAGCTTGTCAATCGTCTGATTGTGAATACTTGCGAAATACGCGCCGAGAAAATAAAAAGCGGACAGCTCGAACCCTATGAATGGGCACAATTGGACAATAAAATCAAAGATTTGTATGGTAAGCCCATGTTTGTGGACGATACCCCTTCGCTTTCTGTATTCGAGCTTCGCACCAAAGCGCGGCGATTGGTGAGAGAGCATGGGGTGAAGTTGATCATGATCGACTATTTGCAGCTGATGAATGCTTCGGGCATGAGCTTCGGAAGCCGTCAAGAAGAAGTTTCCACCATTAGCCGGTCGCTAAAAGGCCTTGCCAAAGAACTCAATATCCCGATTTTGGCACTTTCGCAACTTAACCGCGGAACGGAAAACCGAGTGGGCAGCACCCCCGGAACGACCAATGAAGCGAAACGTCCTCAACTTTCCGATTTGCGAGAATCGGGTGCCATTGAGCAAGATGCCGACATGGTGTTGTTTATTCACCGACCGGAATATTATCGTATTTTCAAAGACGACCAAGGCAATGATTTGCGCGGAAAGGCAGAAATCATTATTGCAAAACACCGTAACGGTGCCGTTGGCGATATTTTGCTGACGTTTAAAGGGCAGTATGCCCGTTTTGAAAATCCGGACGATAGCATCGCCGAACCTTTACCCGGAGAAAACGTCGCTTTGCCCATGTCGGGCGGAAGCATCGCCATGGATGATGACTTCCAACTCTCGGACGTCCCTCCGTTTCCCGATGCTCCTTTCTCCGGAATGTCTGCCGAACAGGTGCCTTTCTAAACACTGTTTATCATCAAAATTCTGCAACTGCTTTCCTTTACCGTGTTTAGGGAGTATTGCTGTTCGACAAACTTCAACACCGCATAAAAATCTTGTCCGAAGCCTCGTGTCGTGGGGCTTCGGGCTTTCTTTTTCAAAAAGCAGCCTCCTCGCGTCAAATAAAGACGTTTCTTGTGTTTCGGTGATTTTACTTGCTCTTGCCCAAATTTTGCATTCATCTTTCTGAGGATTTTCCATAAAAACGACAAAATCCGTATGGTGATGCCGCAGCAAAACCACATCTCCACCACAACAAAGTCGAGGCAAAACTACACCCTATTTTCTCTGATGTGTTCGAACGAACCTTGGGCAATACGTCAAACGTGGTTTTTAGAGGGGCAATCGCTCGTTATGCGGGCCTCTCCAAGGTTCTTTTCGTAAAAATGCCGAAAAACATACACTACGCGTTTCATCTCACTGAAATTCAGCGAAATGAAAGTGTATACAACAAATTGTTAAGTCAATGACACACAGATAGAAATGAATGTAGACAGATTTTCCCAAAACCTACACTGCCTACACGAACGATTTCGCGCCTTTGCACGTCTTCCCGACGCAGTGTGTAGGTTGCAGCAACGAATGTAGGTAATTTTCCGCATTGTCTACATTCGCAACCATCTATATATCTACAACTTAACAAGGAAAGTGTAGACAATGTAGACAAAAATAAGAAAAACTCTCTGTATAGGCTGAAAGTTGCTCTTTCACGAAGAATGGCCTCACCTTCTCTTCGATTTGTACGGATATGTTTTTAATGCGTCGGAACACCATCTTACTCCGAAAGCTGTGTAAACGAAGTAACGAGCAGAAAAATCTACTCGTTACTTAAAAATTTCTACTCGTTATGTAGAAATATCTGTCACTGATCTAATTTTCATAAACTCTCGCTTGCTTCTTTTTTCAATGAATTGGGCTTTCGATATTGTCTGAAAAGGTCTTTTCTCATGTATGGTGTCTTTTGCTGTCAGAAATAGAATTTAATATGCCGACAGACCGTTTCGAGGTTCTCGGTCGTGAGTTTTGCTGTGGTTTAGGGCGCATCAAAGTAGGCTGATCATAGCCACTTCAACAAGCTCAGTATGATCGGTGTCAATATGGCGGTGAGCAAACCGTTGAGAATTAAACCTACTCCGGCGAATGCTCCATATTTTGCACCGGTTTCCATTGCTCTTGATGTGCCGACGGCATGAGAAGCCGTACCCATACTCAACCCTTGGGCTATGGGACTTTTGACCCTGCCTACCTGCAACACGCGAAAACCACAGACGGCTCCGAAAAGTCCGACACTGACGACGATGGCAGCTGTCAGCGAAGGGATGCCTCCTTGTGCAGCCGCCACTTCCATGGCTATGGGGGTGGTGACGCTCTTGGGGGCAATACTGACAACGACCGTTTCCGAAGCTCCGAGCCATTTGGCGGTCACGACGACCGACACAATTCCCACCACGCAACCCACCAACTGTGACAAGAGAATGGGAATGATCTGTTTGCGAATGACTTTGAGCTGTAAATACAGCGGCACGCCCAAGGCTACGATGGCAGGTTTGAGCCAAAAGTCGATTTGAGAACCGGCTTTGCTGTATGTGGCGTAACTGATGCCCGTGGCTTTCAAAAAAATGATCAAAGCGGCAATGGTCAGCAATATCGGATTTAGTGCTACCCGGCCGGTGTGTTGTTGCAGTTTCTTGGCTGCAAAATAGGTGGAAAAGGTTATGGCGATCAGTACAAAGTTATTTTCGAGAATTTCCATGACGACGTGCAATTTGATGTGTCCAACCGGTAGCGAGTAATACAAGTATGGTGCTGATGATTGTGGCTATCGTGATCGGCCAAAATTCGGCGGCAATCACATCGAAGTAGAGCATCAACGCCACGCCGGGAGGCACAAAGAAAAATCCGAGATTACTGACGAGAAAGTCGGATATTCCTTTTACCCATTCTATCTTTATCCACCCCATTTGGAGAAATGCGGTGAGGAGAAGCATTCCGACGATGCTTCCCGGAAAACTGATGCCCGTCAGCCAAACCAGAGCTTCTCCAAGTGCCAGACAGCTGAAAATAATCATACATTGTTTGACCATTATGTTTCGATTTTATAGATGTGTTGTATCGGGAGTTTTTCTCAAAAACATCAAAGCATACGCGAGGTGCGTATGCTCGAAGTCTTGGAAGGGAAAAGAGAGCAATGATGCTTTATGCACAAATGCTTAAAGAGAGGATTGTCCATAAAAGCAACGTGAAAAGAGGCTTGCGGCGTGTTCAAAATCAGATGCTTGAAACGCGCATGATGTCGGCGAAAACCCCCGCCGCAGTGACGGCCGCTCCGGCTCCGTAGCCTTGGATCAGCATGGGGGTGTCGTATCGCTCGGTGGTGAGGCAGACGATGTTGTTGGAACCTTCGAGTTCATAGAGCGGATGCCCCTGAGGAATTTCCTTCAAACCTACGCTGCCCTTGCCGTTTTTCCATTCGGCCACGAAACGCCAACATTTTTTTTCGGCTTCGAGGCGTTTCCGTTCCGCTTCAAATTGCCCGTCGAGCGAAGGGAGGTTTTTCCAGAAATCATCGGGCGAACCTTCAAACATGGATTGCGGCAAAAACAAATTGGCTTTGATGTCGGATGTTTCTACCCGATAACCGCTTTCTCTGGCCAAAATGGTGATTTTTCGGATCACGTCCATACCGCTCAAATCTATGCGCGGATCCGGTTCGCTAAATCCGTTTTCTTTGGCCAGTCGCACGGTTTCTGACAGAGGAATGTCTTCCGAAAGCGTGTTGAACACGAAGTTGAGCGTTCCCGACAAGACGGCCTCTATGCCGATCACTCTGTCGCCGGAGGCGATGAGATCGTTGATTGTGTTGATAATGGGGAGGCCGGCACCGACGTTGGTTTCATAGAGGAATTTTACGCCACGGTCGCGTGCCAAGTCTTTGAGCCGACAATAATCGTCATAGCTGCCCGAAGCCGCAATTTTGTTGGCCGTCACAACGCTGACGTTGTTGTCGATCAGCTGTGGATAGTAGGCCGCCACTTCTTCGGAAGCCGTGCAGTCCACGAAGACGGAGTTGAAGATGTTCATGCGGAGAATTTCCTCCATCATGTGGGCAATGCCGCCGGGAGAGTCGCTTGCCGCCAGAGCTTCGGCATAGCGATGCGGATCGATTCCTTCTCGATCGTAAACGGCTGCCGATCGGCCGCTGATGCCCACTACGTTTACTTTCAACCCCCGTTGCTTGCGGAGCATGTCGCTTTGAGCCGCGATTTGTTCGAGTAATTTTCCTCCCACGGTGCCCGTGCCGCAAAGAAAGACGTTGAGTTCTTCGTAATCGCGCAGGAAGAAAGAGTCGTGCAACACATTGAGGGCTTTGCGCAACTGACTTCGTTCGACCACAAAAGAAACGCTCGTTTCCAATGCTCCGAGCGCAACGGCGCAGACACCGACACCATTTCGTCCGAGTACGGAAAAAAGTTTCCCGACCGTTCCGGTTTGGTGACGGAGGTTTTCGCCGACGACGGCAATGGTTGCCAACTCATCGCGACAATGGGTCGGATTCATGGCTCCGTCTTCAATTTCGAGGGCAAATTCGGCGTCCAGTATTTCGCAAGCACGAGCGGCATCGGAGGGAGTGACACAAAGAGAAGTGGAGGTTTCGGATGCAGCTTGTGCCACCATGAAAACGCTGATTCCGGCTGCGGCCAAGGTTGAGAAAATGCGCCGATTGACGCCGATGACGCCGACCATTGACATTCCGCTGACGGTGACGACGGAAGTTTCGTTTACCGAAGAAATTCCTCTGATCAAACGCTCGCTTTTTGCCGCCTTTTGGGTAATGATGGTTCGAGCGCCTTCGGGATTGAAGGTGTTGCGCACGAAAATGGGGATGTTCTTGGAGCAGACGGGATAAATGGTGGGAGGGTAAATCACTTTTGCGCCGAAGTTGCACAATTCGGTGGCTTCGCTATAAGAGAGAGACTCGATGGTGCATGCCGTGGGGATCACTCTCGGGTCGGCCGTCATGAAGCCATCTACGTCTGTCCATATTTCAAGAGCCTCTGCGTCGAGTGCGGCCGCAAGAATGGCAGCCGTGTAGTCGGAACCTCCGCGTCCGAGATTGGTGGTACGATGAGTTTCGACATCACGCGAGATAAAACCGCCCAAAACGGTAACGGAAGCAAGAGGCGAAAAAGCCGATAGAATGCGTTGATGAGTGGTTTCGAAATCAACGATGTTTTTCTCTCCCTGACGACAAGTGGTGATGATGTTTCGGGCATCCAGATGAGTAGCGTTTTCAATCAGTTCCGACACGATGAGCGAAGAAATCCGTTCGCCATAGGCCACGATGGCATCGGACGTTTTCGGTGTCAGTTCGCGAATGAGGCTCACTCCTTTCAGAATGCTGGACAGTTCGGTGAAATGTTGTTCGACAAGAGCCGTGAGTTTGCCCCGGCGTTCCGGCGCGATCACCTCTTCTATCATCTCATGGTGACGCTTGCTGAGCATCGAGAGTTTTTCGAGATAAGAAAGATCGTTTTCCGCAGCGAGGCGCGAAAGCAAGATGAGCTGATCGGTGACGCCACCGAGTGCCGAAACAACGACAATGGTAGGAGAAGTTTCGGCCTCAACTATTTTTTTTACGTTTAGTATCGAGGACGGAGTACCAACAGACGTACCGCCGAATTTTAGAACTTTCATGACAGAAGCTAAAAAGAATATAAAGATTGGTAAACAGCATCGCTGCAACATGATGCAACGAGAATGCATTGGGAAAGGAAGCCGATAAGCAGATCAAAGTTTTACCTTGATTTTGACCGGTTTTGACTCGTTGTGAAGTCGGTCGAGTGCCGTGATGACAAAGGTGTATTTCTCGTGTCCGAACTCATAGGGCAGTTTATAGAGCGTGTTGGGCGTAACGGCCATGATATGGGTGGAGGAGTTGAGGTCTATTTTTTTTCCGCGTTCGAAACAATAGACCACATAGAGTTTTGCGGCGTCCATTTCCGATTTGGCTTTCGGAGCCGTCCAAAACAAGTAGTACCCGTCCGGCATCCACATCTTTTTTACCTTTCGAGGAGCACGAGGTGCCTTGTCGTCGATGAAAGGCATGAGCGGCATGAGAGCGGGCGTGAGATGATAGTTGTTTTGCAATTCGTAGGCATAATTTCCTTCATTGCGCACAACTGCGGCCGAGTACCACAAGCAGCTGCCTTTGATTTGGGGAAACTGTCGTTGTAGTTCAAATTTGGCGGACATCTGGTTGATTGTGGGATTGTTGAGGTCGCGAGCACGAACGGTTCGTCCCACGTCTTGCCCGATGATGAGCGGACGGTTGCCGCTGTGTTTTGCCCACCAGCGCACGAGGCGGTCGTAGTCGGCGGCAGAGTGCCCGATTTCCCAATAGAGCTGTGGCACCACATAGTCCACCCAACCCTGATTGATCCAATACAGCACGTCGGCATAGAGATCGTCATAATTTTGCAGACCTTTCGTTTCGCTGCCCGGTATTCTGTCTGTGGGCGTGAGATTGTGGTAGATACCGAAAGGCGATACCCCGAACTTCACCCACGGTTTGGTGCTGTGAACAGTTTGGTAGAGCATCTTGATGAATGAATTGACGTTGTAGCGTCGCCATTCGGCCTTGTCGGTAAATCCATTGCGATTGGCTTGGAAAGTGAGGTCGTCGGGAATGGGTTGTCCGGCGGCAGGATAGGGGTAGAAGTAGTCGTCTATATGAAGCCCGTCCACATCGTAGCGACGAACGATGTCGGCCGCCACTTGGCAGATGTAGTTTTGGTTTTCGAGTCGGCCGGGATCGAAGATGATCAGCCCGTCGTATTTGAAGAAGCGATCGGGATTGAGGTTGTATGGGTGTTGAACGGACAACTCGGATGTTCCTTTCGTTTTGGCGCGAAAGGGATTGATCCAAGCGTGGAGTTCCATGCCGCGTTCGTGGCATTCTTCCACCATCCAAGCCAAGGGATCCCAGCCCGGATTTTTACCTTGACGGCCGGTCAGAAATCGGCTCCAAGGCTCAAACGTACTTTCATAGAGCGCATCGGCTTCTGCGCGTACTTGAAACATCACCACATTGACTCCCACTGCCTTCAAAACATCGAGCTGATGTCGGAGATTAGCTTGCATCTCTTCGCGACTCATGCCTTGAAATTGCTCATTGACACATTGTATCCATGCTCCGCGCATTTCGCGTTTGGGGGCTTCAAAGGGATTTTGGGCACGACTTGCCGAAAAGGTCAGAAGAAAGAAGAAAAGGAGTATATATGATTTCATGATGAAGTTTGCTATGATTCGAAAAGAAACAACCACAAAAATACGACAATGCAACGGATTACACAATATTTGCTCTTCAAAAGAAAAGAGAAGCCTCCATGAAATGCGGGAAAAGGCATTTGTGCGAGATAAAACCACGCCTCACCGCTATGCCAAGGGCTGTGTGGCAGCCGCGCATCGGGAGGGGAAGGCAAATGGTGAGTATGTTTTACAGACGTTGATGAAAAACATAATGTTTCCTGTCTTTATACTCTTGTGAGGGATCCGTCCGAACGATGTTGGACAGTCGGCCGACGTCCGTCACGGAATCATCGGTTTGAAGAATGCCAATGCCTTCCGATAGAGGAGAGTACATGTCTTTTTCCACGCGTTTTGAAGTGACGAAATAAGAAGCGTCCTCTTCGTTGATACCCAAGGCCTCGGCGGCTTCTTTTTGCAATCGGGTAACGTGTTGGGCAATTTCAATGTCGGTGACCTCTCCGTCGAAGACTTCCACTTTGAAGAGTCGTCGTTTCATGAAGTTTTGTGCCAAAATCGAAAGGATCTTGTCGTCGTGTTGTTGCCATACGTTGAGTGCCGAGATCATGTCGGCATCGGTCAGCAACAAGTAGTTGTCGAGTGCTTTCGGATCGTTGGAAAATCGTTCGGCATCGACGTGATTGTAAAGAAAATAGTGAAGTGCGGGTGTTGAAAACAGTATTTGATCGCGTCGTGCCAGCCACTTGGCGCGCCGAAGAGCGGAACGGAGCACCTCCTCGGCAGCCACGACGGTTTTGTGAAGATACACTTGCCAATACATCAGACGTCTGGCCATCAGATAGTTTTCAACCGTGTGCAACCCTTTGTGTTCCACCACCAAGTGGTCGTTTCTCACATTGAGCATCTTGATGATGCGTGCCGTGCCGATGCTACCCTCTTGCACTCCGCAATAAAAGGAGTCGCGGTTCACGTAGTCCATGCGATCCACATCGAGTTGCGAAGAAAGCAGTTCGTGAAGAAAATGTTTCGGATACTCGTCTTTGAAAATCTTGATGGCCAATGACAGGTCGCCATGCAGCCGCCGATTGATGCGCTCCATGATTTTCAGCGAAATCTCCTCGTGGTGCACACCGATAGTCAGCACGTTTTCGAGCACATGGCTGAAAGGACCGTGTCCCACATCGTGAAGCAAGATAGCGGCTTCGGCGGCTTCTCTTTCGGAGTCAAAAATAAACTCTCCTTTTTGCGACAGGATGAGCAAGGCCTCCTGCATCAGGTGAAAAGCACCGATAGAGTGTTGTTTTCGAGAATGTTTGGCCGAAGGATATACAAAGCTCGACGTGCCCAATTGGCGGATATGGTCGAGCCGTTGAAATTCGGGTTGGTCGATGATTTGGCCGAGAAGTCCTCTGGGAACAGAGGTGAAACCATAGAGAGGATCGTTGATGATGATTGCACTCATGGGAAAAAGTTTATTTGGCGAAGTTACGCATTTCTTAAAATAAAATAGTAATTTTGCCGTTAGAAAACATACCGATACATTAGAATATATGCTCACCATTAAACAAATCACGGATAATCGGGAGACGGTCATCCGTGGCTTAGAAAAAAAACATTTTGTCGGCGCAAAAGAGGCCGTAGAAGCCGTTTTGGCAGCAGATCATAAAAGAAAAGTTGCACAAGGAGAAATGGATGCTGCCCTTGCCGAACAAAAAGTGTTGGCCAAAAACATCGGCAACTTGATGAAAGAAGGGAAAAAAGAGGAGGCCGATGCCGTCAAAGCCAAGGTGGCAGAGTTGAAAGCCAAAAGTACACAACTCGAAGAAGCCATGAAAGCAGCCGAAGAGGAACGTACGGAATTGCTCTATACCATTCCCAATATCCCCTATGAAGCTGTACCCGAAGGAAAAAGTGCGGAAGAAAACGAAATCGTCAAAACCGGAGGCGTCAATCGGCCGCTGCCGGAAAATCCGCTCCCCCATTGGGATTTGGCCAAGAAATATGATTTGATAGATTTCGACCTCGGGGTGAAAATTACGGGAGCCGGTTTTCCCGTCTACAAAGGGCTCGGTGCAAGATTGCAGCGCGCGCTCATCAATTTCTTTCTCGACGAAGCTCGCGCTTCCGGCTACACGGAGGTCATGCCGCCAACGGTGGTCAATGAAGCATCGGGATATGGCACGGGACAGTTGCCCGACAAGGAGGGGCAGATGTACCATTGCGCGGCCGACAACCTCTACCTCATCCCTACCGCAGAGGTGCCCGTGACAAACATATATCGTGATGTCATTCTCGAAGAGAAAGAACTCCCTGTCAAAACTTGTGCCTATACACAGTGTTTTCGCCGCGAAGCCGGTTCTTATGGAAAAGATGTGCGCGGGTTGAACCGTTTGCACGAGTTCTCAAAAATAGAAATCGTACGCATCGACCGCCCCGAAAACTCACAGAAGAGCCATGAAGAGATGCTGGCGCATGTCGAAGGCTTGCTTCAAAAGTTGGAACTCCCTTATCGCATTCTCCGCCTCTGTGGTGGCGACATGAGTTTCACTGCGGCTCTGTGCTATGATTTCGAGGTGTATTCCGAAGCACAACAACGTTGGTTGGAAGTTTCTTCCGTTTCCAATTTCGACAGCTATCAAGCCAATCGTTTGAAATGTCGCTATCGTCGTGCGGCCGACAAGAAAATCGAACTTTGCCATACTCTTAACGGCTCGGCACTTGCCCTTCCTCGCATCGTGGCCGCTTTGCTCGAAAACTTCCAAACGCCGGAGGGCATCCTTGTTCCGAAAGCCCTGCAACCCTATATGGGATGCGAAATGATCAAATAAGCTTCTCTTTTCGTTGAACGAACTATTTTTTGTCGAATGCGGAATGCCGATCGACTTTTCGTTCAAAAAAGCGGATCACCTCCAACAGTCGCCTCTTACAAAGAACTTTGAGCGAAAAAACGTTTGTAAATGGTTTCTCGTCCGAAGTTCTTTGTAAGAGGCGGCTGTTCGGTTGAGTTGGCCGCCGGCCGAAAGTCGCAGCAAAACCACACATTTCGCACAACGAAACCTCTGCGAAATTGCCCATACTCTTTTTTCTTTTTCTCCGCGATCAGCTCAAACGCATCTCTATTGGATTGTCGTTTTTTTGGGGGGGGCAGCAGATAAAAAGAAAGGCCGCATCAAAACCAATAGAGTTTTGACACGGCCTCTTTAATGTATTGAGAAACGTAGTTACTCGAATTTCGGATACAGATTAGTTTTTGAAGAAATCTGCAACGTCTTCATTGCGTACCATTTGCTCATCAAAGATGTAAGCACCGGTTTTGGAGCTCTTCACCATTTTGATCACCTTGGTATACGAACGTCCATCGGTTTTTCCGGATTGGAGCGAAGCGACTGTTTTCTTTGCCATGGTTTATGTGTGTGAGAGTTGATTATTTGATTTCTTTGTGAACCGTCATGCGTTTGAGAATGGGGTTGTATTTCTTCAATTCCAAACGTTCGGGAGTGTTCTTTCGATTTTTCGTGGTGATGTAGCGGCTCGTACCGGGCATACCACTTTCTTTATGTTCGGTGCATTCGAGAATAACTTGAACGCGATTGCCTTTAGCTTTCTTTGCCATGATTGTGATGATTAGCCGATTACTTTAATATCTTTCCAAGCGCAATAACCATTGTTTACTGCACTGTTCAACGCTGCGTCAAGACCCAATTTGTTGATCAAACGCAGGCCTGCTGCCGAGATTTTGAGAGAAATCCAGCAATCTTGCTCAACATAATAGAACTTCTTAGTAAACAAGTTCGCATCAAAGGTGCGTTTAGTGCGACGCTTTGAGTGAGAAACGTTGTTGCCAATCATGGCTTTTTTACCTGTAATTTGACAAATCTTAGACATTACTATCTGTAATTTTGTGTTTCTAATTTTTATTATTCCCAATCGAGGGGCAAAAATACAATTTAATTTCTTATCTGACAAGCTTTTCATGAAAAACCATAAGTGTAAAAAAAGAGATTAACCTTTAATTGTAAACACCGAAAAGCAAAAACTCTTATCGGAAACTTAGTGAAAAGTATTCTTGTGGGGACGGCTGCAAGGCTTATAGACGTTTTCTCAGAGTCGCGATTGACGGAGTGGGCAATGGAGTGAACCGCAAAATCATTGTTCTAAACGTTTTCTTTTGCTTTTCCCACATGCCCGAACGTATCCTTATTTTTGTTTTTGGTTCGTTACGAAAACGGATTTGCAATTCAAAAAAATATAATCTTCATTGCAATTTGCACGTTATTTTGTATCTTTGCACGCATCCTCAGCGGATGAGGGTAGAAATCTTGATAATAAGATTTTGATTTCAAGATAAATATAAAAATACTCGTTATCTTTTTTATGAAACGAACCAAACGTGTAAGACAAGTATGGGCATGGGTGCTGATTGCAGCTTTCATGTTTGTCTTTGTCGGACAGAATTTTCATGCTACGTTTGGACATAAAGATGCCGAGCAGACCGAGCAGGGATGCTGCCATCATAAAGGTGTCGCCGCAAATGGAGATCTCCCCGTCTATAAGGAGATCTGCCATATTTGTGATTTCACTTTTTTCAATGCCGAAGCCTCTGCTTATTGCTTGTACACTTTTGTTTCCGGGTATAACGAAACGAAACTTCTTGATTTTGACGCTCTGTTGATTTATCGCCCTATTTTTGCGATAAATGCCCATTCTCCCCCATTGTTTTCTTAGTTCTCTGCTTCCTTTTATAAGGTCATCATGTTCTGATGATCGGGATATTTTTGTCTTTTCATGAAAGACAGGGGAAGCCATTTCCTTTTTTTATTACTCTTCCGTGTTGTCTTTTTTCATCGTGCTTTTGAAACCGACGATGTGAAAAGAAGGCTCGAAAGGGGAATTGTATCACATTTTCTTTGCTCATTGTGAGGAAAGTGTGGCGATCTGCACCGCTAAAACGGAGCTGTCGTTCTCATATCCTTAGGGAAACAATGGATAAAGTCTTTTTTGATTTTAAGAAAACCTTCTTGCTCTTCCTCGGTCTGTTTTTGGGGATGGGCGCGGGAAAGGCCGTGACGGACACGGATAGCATCATCTTTCATTCGGAAAGAGAGCCTTTTCCCAAGCGCACGATCAGTGTGGGAGAGGCTGTTGTAAAGGCGGTTCGCCGCAGCGTGAGCGGCAATGCCGTGAGCCACCGCATTTCGGCAACAGACATTCAACGTTCATTGGGAAAGTCGCTTACCGATGTTTTGCAGACGGTGGCCGGTGTGTCATCGGTTCAAACCGGAAGTAATGTCGCAAAGCCCGTCATTCAAGGCATGCAGGGCACTCGCATCCTCATCTTGAACAACGGCGTCCGCCAGACCGGACAGCAATGGGGCATCGATCACGCGCCGGAGATTGACCAGCATAGCACTCAAAGCATCCATGTGGTGAAGGGTGCCGAGTCGGTGAGATATGGTGCCGAGGCACTTGGCGGCATCATCTTGCTGGAACAAAACGCACTTCCTTATCGACAAAAAGACATCACCGGAAGTGTCGCCACGCTTTATGGCACGAACGGCCGACGATATGCCCTTTTGGGGCGTGTCGAGGGGAGCTTGCCTTTTGTGAACAACGTGGCGTGGCGGTTGCAAACGACATGGGGAAACGGGGGCGACCGTTCGACTGCCCGATATTTGCTGAACAATACCGGCAGTGGGGAGATGAACCTCTCGGCTGCCATTGGCTGGAAAGACGAAAACCGGAAAGCCGAGTTTTTTTACAGTCGTTATGATCATCGTTTCGGGGTGATGAGAAGTGCACAAATGGGAAACGAGGAGCTGTTGACGGAGCGCATCAAATTGGGACAACCGACGCAGATTTATCCTTTTCGGAGAGCGATTGATTTTCCGTATCAGCATGTCGTACACCACAACGCGACTTTCAAACTCCATTATTTCAGCGAAACACTCGGAACATGGCTTTGGCAAACGGCCTTTCAGCAGGACGACCGCACCGAAAACCGCATACGCCGCTTGAACCGCTCCGACATTCCTGCCGTTTCGTTGCATCTGCATTCTTTTCAAAATCAGCTGAATTGGCGTAAGGATTTTGGTGAATGGAGCACGGAGGCCGGCGGACAGTGGGTGAGTATCAACAATCGAAATCAAGCCGGCACGGGTGTTGTGCCCATTATTCCCAACTATACCGAAAACAGTGTGGGCGGCTATGTGATGCAGAAATATGCGAAAGGCAAATGGGGAGCGGAGGCGGGATTGCGCTACGATCACCAAACGACCAAAGCGGCAGGATATGATTGGACGGGAAAACTGTATGGCGGTACGCGGCATTTTGACAATCTGACCTATTCCGTCGGGGCAAAATATCGCTGTTCTCCCTCCTTGGCCGTGACGTCCAATTTGGGCATGGCTTGGCGCGCCCCCCACGTCTATGAGTTGTATAGCAACGGCAATGAGCTGGGCTCCGGAGTGTTTGTGCGTGGAGATGAACATCTCTCTTCGGAACACGGATACAAATGGATTACTTCCGTCGAGTTTCGTCACCCAAACATAAAGCTGCGCGCAGACGGATTCTTGCAGTGGATAGACAATTATATCTATGACGAGCCTACGCACAAAAACATCACCGTAGTTTCGGGAGCTTATCCGGTTTTCCAATACAAACAGACTTCCGCCTTTTTCCGCGGTGTGGATGTGGACGCTTCGTGGACGCCCCTGCGCAGTGTAGGTTATCGTACACAGTTGTCGTTGATTTGGGCGCATGAACATAAAACCGGCAATTACCTTCCCTATATTCCGGCACCGCGAATAACGCAAGAGGCGACTTGGTCGTCCAAACTCGGGAGAGACGGAAAGGTGTGGGTAGGAATAAAGCATCTGTTTGTGGCACGACAAACTCGTTTTAATCCTGCCACCGACTTGATTGCAACCACGCCTCCCGCCTACGGACTTTGGGGAGGAGAAATAGGATGGGAGTATTCGCCGGGAGCGAAGCAAAAGCTGCGTTTGCTTGTTGCGGCCGACAACCTTTTTAACTTGCAATATAAAGAGTACACCAACCGTGCTCGCTATTATTCCCACGACTTGGGACGCGACATTCGCTGTTCTTTGAGTTGGATGTTTTAGGTTTATTTTTTATTTATCATCATTATTATTTCAACACACATGAAACGAAACTTTTTGAAATTCTTGGGAGCAGTTTTGCTCACGCTGCCTCTTGCTTTTGCCACGACAGCCTGCTCCGATCCCGACGAACCTGCCAATGAAAAAGAAAACAAACTCCATGAAGATCCCTCCAAGGCCGTGATCACGCTGACGAAAGGGCGCATGGCCGATTTTGATCCGGCTGCCGGCACTTTCTCTCCCGAAGGAGAGTTTGTTTCGCTCGGAGAAACACAAACGTATGCCATGGTGCTTCATCCGGAAAAGGGTTGGCAGTTGGAAAATGGAAGTATCGAAGGTTTTTATGTGGAGGATGTCACAGAAAATCCCGATGTGGTTTATTCGTTGGATATACAGTATTTCAACGCCCAAGGCAAGAGCATCAACCACGAATTTATGGAAGAGGGGCAAGACGCCATTCATCAGCATTTCTTCTCTTATTACGAAAATCGAGTGCGTGTGCGTAAACCGGAAAATCTGCCCTATGTCTATCACTATGCCGATAGAGATAAGGGCGGAAAGTTCATCGCCGAAAAGAACCCTTTGGGATTTCATGGCTATATTCAATTCAAAGACAAATTCCACTTCGAACTTTCCATCGACCTCATGCACGCCGCCAAAAGTAAATACAACAACGACGGATCGGTTTCCCCTTATTACTCTCCTTCGCCCGAACAAGTCGGAACGGCTCTTTGGGACATCAACATCAAAATTCCCGTTTACATCAAGAAGTTGAGCCATTTTGCCGACGTTGCTTCTGCCGAACTGATCTTCATAGAGGGACATTTGCACGGACACCCGAAATTTCATGAAAATCTCTATTCCAAAGAAGTGAAATATATCGGTCGTCGCGATACGCTCCGCTATACATTGACGAATGGAAAATGGATGGCAGATGCGGCAAATTCCCAAAGAGTGGTTTGCGAATCCAATCACCCCCACTATGCTTTGCTCGTAAACTATTATGATAAAGATCACAACTTGATCAACCACCTGTTTGCCGATCAACAAAACGCTTCTCTTCACCGTCATTTCTTCTATGTGACGGATGTGGCTCCCACCTTTGACGGAGAAGCGGAAAGCGACGATAAGAACGGCCAAGGCTTCTTTGACTATCACTATGTGGATACCGATCCTTGGAATCAAACCATAAAGTTTGACGGAGCCAAATGGATTGGCGAAACAAATCCCGTTGGTTTCAAAGGATACTTCGGCTTTAAGAAAGCGAGAAAACAATTTACGATGAATGTGCGTCTTCTGTATTCTAAAACAAAGGAGGTGTTGGGTAAGGGAGGCAGTCTGCCTTGGCATCATATTCCTGCGATCTCTGTAATGGCCGATACGGAAGCTCTCCCCACCATTCCCGTTCCCATGATTGTTTACATGGATAGCAATGAGCGTTCTCTTGAAGTGGAATTGGATACGGCCGAGTCCGATCTTTCGCCCGAAGGACTTCGCACCATTCGCTCTCTCCAACGTGCCTACGGCATTGGTTTTGAGGAAGCCGTTTCCGAATTGTATTGGAACTTCAACGGTGTGCGTCCCCCTCACTCCAAGAAAGGCTTCTGGTTCTGATTTTAGGACTTGAAGCAATTTCCTCCGGACTTTCGGAGCACTGTTCCCGACTTTGAACATCTCCGTTTCTCACTTCAAAAAAAGCGAAGCCGGCTTCATGCAAGACGGCTTCGCTTTTCGATCTTTCAGATCCTAACGAAAGTCTGAATCGCCGAGGAAAGAAGCAGATGGGAACTTGTGAAAATTAGGTCAGTGACAGATATTTCTACATAACGAGTAGAAAATTCTAAGTAACGAGTAGATTTTTCTGCTCGTTACTTCGTTTGCACAGCTTTCGGAGCAAGATGCGTTCCGACGCATTAAAAATATATCCGTACAAACCGAAGAGAAGGTGAGGGCATTCTTCGTGGAAAAGCAACTATCTGCCCCTACCGGGAGTTTTTCTTATTTTTGTCTACATTGTCTACACTATCCTTGTTAAGTTATAGATATATAGTCGGTTGCGAATGTAGACAATGCGAAAAATTACCTACATTCGTTGCTGCAACCTACACGCTGCATCGGAAAGGCGTGCAAAGGTGCGAAATCGTTCGTGTAGGCAGTGTAGTTTTTGGGAAATCTGTCTACATTCTTTCTTATCTGTGTATCATTGATTTAACCTCTTTCCGTGTATATTGGAAATTTGTTGTATACACTTTCATTTCGCTGAATTTCAGTGAGATGAAACGCGTAGTGTATGTTTTTCGGCATTTTTAAAGTCCGCATAACGAGCGATTGCCCCCTAAAAAACACGTTTGACGTGTTGCCAAAGGTGCATTCGCTCTCACATCACAAAAAAGATTTGACGAGAGGGGACTTGATTTTTGAAAAAGGAAGTGAAAGGTTCTATCATTCCGTGGCCGAATGGTATCAAGTATTTGCTCTATTCTGATGACATTCCTTGCTATCTTTCACTCAAACAAAGGAGAAAAAGAGAGAAGTATTTTGTGATGTCGAAGAAAGTCGATATATTTGCGCTCGATTTAGATCATTTTTAGGTTTTCGACAATCTAAAAGCGTCGTAAGTTTACAAAAAACGGTATGCGCCGTGTTCGCTCGGAGCTTATTCGGACTTACGATGAAGATATTCATAAACGAACAAAAACTAACACACACAATGAAAAAGGATCTTCATCCCGAAAACTATCGTCCCGTAGTTTTTAAAGACATGTCCAATGGCGATATGTTCTTGTCTCGCTCTACTTGCAAGACTTCTGAAACCATCGAATTTGAAGGTGAAACTTATCCCCTCGTGAAATTGGAAATTTCTTCCACTTCTCACCCCTTCTACACCGGTAAGTCCAAACTCGTGGATACCGCCGGACGCGTAGACAAGTTCATGAGCCGCTACGGTAAAAGCCGCAAATAAGAAAAGTTTTCGGTTTCCTCCGAATCGAACAAAAACGAAATCGCTTTTCTGTTCGCAACAGCAAAAACCTCCTCACTACTCGCAAGAGTTTTGAGGAGGTTCTTTTTTGCCCTTAGTTGATTGTGTAAGAAAGGGAGGATTGGTGACTATTCAAGTATCTTATCAGTTCTTTGGTGACATTTATACGGGTTTGCGGACTGCTCAACGTCACGTGGTTAGATGAATCGGCATCGACAATTTGGAAGTTCAGTACGGTTTCACCATGAGTGCTTTGAATGAGATCTATCATTTCCGTTACCAGCCGATTGTCCAGTTCATTGAGAGAGGCTTTGATCGTGATCGACTGAATTTTTCGGTCTTTCACCTCAGAGAGCCAATCCACCTTTCCGATATGAAGATCGGGATCGCCGTTTCCCCAACGTCGCGGAGTGACTTGTGCTGTGACAAACAAGGAGTTTCCGGGAGCAAAGTAACCTTTGAATTGCGCCCATTCATCACCGAAAATAGCAAACTCTCCACCTCCGGCATAATCCTCCATACGCACGCGACCGAAAGCGGCTCCTCGCTTGGAAATTCGTTCTTCCACTTGCGTGACGATGCCCCCGAAAGTTATGTTCTGATCCATCCAAGAGGACAAATCCGCTATCTCCGGCATTTTCAGAGTGCAAAGATGATTGACCACGATGGAATATTCATCAAGCGGATGACCGCTGATGTAAATACCGATGAGATCACGCTCTTTATTCAGTTTTTCCAAATCGCTCCACCGTTCAAAAGAAACTGGCGGTTTGGGTTTGCTGATCTCCACCGTGTCTTCTCCGCCAAATAGGGAGTTGACACTTTCTTCTTTGTCTATTTGGAAACGCTGCCCATAAGTGATGAGGGTTTCGAGATAAGTAACTCCCGTTTCCGTTTCGGCAAAAAACCGTTCTCTCGACACCGTGCCGAAACTATCGAATGCACCGGCAAGAGCAAGACATTCGAGATTCTTACGATTGCAAACATAAAGATTGACACGTTCGAAGAAATCGTAGACAGACACGAAAAGACCGGCACGATTGCGCTCGTCAATGATCGTCTGCACGGCATTCTCTCCCACTCCTTTTATTCCTCCAAGTCCAAAACGGATGTTGCCCAAATGGCTGACGGAAAACTTATGATAGCTTTCGTTGACATCGGGGCCAAGACACGAGATGTTCATCGCCTTGCATTCGTCGAGAAATTTCGTCAGATCCGTAATGTTGTTGAGCGAACGGCTCATGACGGCTGCCATGTATTGAGAGGGGAAGTTGGCCTTCAAATAAGCAGTCTGATAAGCCACCCAAGAGTAGCACGTGGCGTGACTCTTGTTGAAAGCATAGGAGGCAAAGGCTTTCCAATCTTCCCAGATTTTTTCCAAAACCTGAGGATCATGCCCGTTGGCTTGTCCGCCTTTGACAAACTTGGGGTACATCTGGTTCAACTTGTCGATGAGCTTTTTCCCCATGGCTTTACGCAGGTTGTCGCTCTCTCCCCGAGTGAAATCGGCAATTCTGCGCGAAAGGAGCATGACCTGCTCTTGATAAACCGTGATGCCATAAGTGTCTTTCAAATACTTCTCCATGCAGTCCAAGTCGTACGTAATCGGCTCTATGCCGTGTTTACGCTTGATAAACTGAGGGATATAAGCCATCGGCCCCGGTCTGTAAAGGGCGTTCATCGCAATGAGGTCTTCAAAAGTCGTGGGATGAAGTTCGCGAAGGTACTTCTGCATGCCGGGCGACTCAAATTGAAACGTACCCACTGTTTGGCCATCGCAATAAAGCTGATAAGTAGCCGGATCCTCAATATCAACATTGTCGATGTCCAACTCGATGCCGAGTGAAAAACGAATATTTTCCACAGCTTCGCGAATGATGGAAAGCGTTTTCAGCCCGAGGAAGTCCATCTTGATCAATCCGGTTTCTTCGATGACACTGCCTTCGTATTGTGTGCAACGCAGTTTTTCTCCGGTTTCTTTGTCTTCGGCAGTAGAAATCGGCACCCAGTCTGAAATATCATCCCGACAGATGATGATACCGCAAGCATGCACTCCCGTGTTGCGCACATTGCCTTCGAGCATCTTTGCATAGCGAATGGTGTCGCGCAGCAAGGGATCCGCAGACGTCTCCGCGTCGCGCAACTCCGGTATGCAGGCAATGGCGTTGTTAAGATTCATCTTGGGGGATTTCCCATCGGGGCCTTCGGGCAATTTGTCGGGAATGAGCTTACAAAGTCTATTGGCTTCGTTGAGCGGAAGTTGCTGTACCCGAGCCACATCTTTGAGAGCCGACTTTGTGGCCATCGTGCCATAAGTGATGATGTGTGCCACTTTTTCCGCACCATATTTTTCGGTCACCCATTGCAAAACCTTTCCGCGACCGTCATCGTCGAAATCGACATCGATATCGGGAAGAGAAATACGATCGGGATTCAAAAAACGCTCAAAAAGGAGGTCGTATTTGATCGGATCAATATCGGTGATACGCAAACAATAGGCCACGGCACTTCCGGCCGCCGATCCACGCCCCGGCCCTACCGAAACATCGAGTTGCTCTCTGGCCACCTTGATGTAGTCTTGCACAATGAGGAAGTAGCCGGGAAAACCCATTGTTTTCATGATGTGCAGTTCAAAACGGATCCGTTCGTCCGTTTCTTTGTCGAGCGGATTTCCGTATCGCCAATGCGCCCCTTCGTAGGCAAGTTTAGCCAAATAGTCGGCCTCCAATTTGATACGATACAGCTTGTCGTATCCTCCCAATTTCTTAATCTTTTCTTCGCCCTCTTCGCGCGACATCACGACATTGCCGTTTTCATCTTGCGTGAACTCGTCAAAAAGCTGTTCTTCCGTGAATCGGGCTCTGTATTCCTCCTCTGTTCCGAAATCTTCGGGAATTTCGAAGTTGGGCATAATCGGGCCATGGTCAATGCTATAAGTTTCGACCTTGTCGCATATTTCAATCGTATTTTGCAGAGCCTCCGGCAAATCTGCAAAAACTTCGTTCATCTCCGCCTGCGTTTTGAACCATTCTTGCTTTGTGTAAAGCATACGCGTACTGTCACTCAAAAAGCGGTTGGTGGAAAGACAAATCAGTCGATCGTGCGACTCTGCATTCTCCTCGTCTACAAAGTGAGAATCGTTCGTGCAAATGTATTTGATGCCATGCTTCTTCGCCAATTCTATGAGTGCTTGGTTCGACTCTATCTGCAAGGGATAGGTTCCTCTGTTGGCACGCACCGCAGGATCTTTTACTTCATGACGTTGAAGTTCAAGATAATAATCCTCTCCGAACACCCGTTTGAACCAAAGCACCGCCTCTTCCGCTCCTTCTGCATCGTTAGTCAAAATTTTACGCGGAATCTCTCCTCCTAAGCAGGCAGAACTTACAATCAGTCCTTCGCTGAAACGCTCCAAATCGTGTTTATCCGTTCGCGGACGCATATAAAATCCATCAATCCAAGAGCGGCTGACCAATTTGATCAAATTGTGATAGCCTTTCTTGTTCTTGGCCAAAACAACGAGATGCCATCCGCTCTGATCCTGCCGACCTTCTTTTAATTCTTTCTTGCGACGGGCACAATACATTTCACATCCGAAAATGGCCTTAAAATCCACAACTCTCTGTGCCTTCTCCATTTCCTTTTCACATTCGGCTATGAGTTGCTCGGTCGTTTTTCCCACATCCGATTTGTCGCCCTCCTTCGTTTTGTAAGTCCCCTCTCGAAGAGCTTTCAGTTTTGCGTCACAAGTTTTAAGCGTCTTTTGGGCTTTCCCTTTCAGCTTTTGGGTATAGTTGAAGAAGTCCTTAATGCCCATCATGTTTCCATGATCGGTGAGTGCCATTCCTTTCATTCCGTCTTTGATGGCCTTGTCTACAAGTCGCTCAATGGTGGCTTGCCCGTCAAGAATGGAATAATGGGAGTGTACATGAAGATGAACGTAAGGGATCATAGGGAAAGACTTATGAATGAGAAATATAGACGTTAATTGTAGAAACTCCAACTGATCCCCATGCGTAGCACACGAGGATTGGTCGGATAATGGGGTACGAGGAAGGATGCACCTTGCGAACTATTCACATGCGTATAGGCTAAATAAAAACGGACGCCTTTCAGCGTGAAGTTCACATAAGTATTGATCCACGGATAATTTCCGATTTGGGTGCGATGGGCTGCATCTTGCACAGCATATTGCCCGATAATCGGACTGTAAGTAGGTGCATCGTATTTCGTGAAATATCGTATGTCGGCACCCAACTCCGTGTCGAGCACGCGTGCAATGCGGAATTTCAGATAGGCATTGCTCCAACCTGTAAAGAGCGGTATGGGCAACACCTGTTGTTCCGTACTTTTTTGCAACGTCAATTCGTTATCCCAATGAAAAATGCCCCATTTGCAACTTTGGCTGAACGAAGCCATAAAGAGTTGGATATTTTTGGAAGTCTGATTTACCGTCACTCCATATTTCATCGTTGCCAATGTGGGAGGTTCCGCACCCGGCACTTGCGTTTCCTGAAAGTAGACTTGGTTTTGAATCGACTCGACTCCCATTTTCAACAAACTCTTTCCATAAGAAAGACGTCCTTCAAAACGAGTTCGAAAAACATTGTTCAAGTCCTTGTCCCACCAAGCATTGCGCCCATGGTGATGCTTATAGTAGTAGGCCGGTGTTTCGTTTCTGATAAAGCCTCCGGCTTCCAAAGAGAGCGTGTCTCGGCCAAAACGAAAATCGAGTGCCATTGTCCCCTCTAAATTAAATTCTCCCCAATCCGTTCCCGTTGTGCGCGTTTCTCCCAACACATCATACCGCAGCAATCCGGATTTTTCTCGCAGCAACTGCGCACCGAGCGTGATATAGTTAAACGTCTCGGTCTTCATCTCTTTTTGAAGATCAGGCAATGTAAAACGCGCCAATTCATGTTTGGCAAAAAGCCGCATGCCGGTCTTGACCCATTTTTTGAACCCCTCCTGCATTTCCAAAGCAAACGTATTTTGCAATGAGAAATAACGGGTATCGTCAAAGGCCATTTCGTCCGGCAAAAAACTATGCTGAAAATATTTATCCAAACGTTTGAGCGAACTGAAACGACGATCGTTATGCTCCAAGTTAAAGGTGTGTATTGCCGCAGCCACAGGCACAAACTGTCTAATCAGCGTTGTGTCGTTCTTTTCCTGCAAGCTAATTCGTGAGTCGTATTCCGCCATTCCAAGACTATCTTGCGACAACAAAGTCGTATCGACGGCAGCATTTTCGGGCAATAGTCGGGAAGGAGTTTTTTGCACCACCTTACCCGCAGAATCCACATATTGATAATAGCCCACCGAATAGCGATGCGACAAGAAAAGACGGCTGATATTCAAACGGTTTTTGACGCCTTCCAAACGAACGGGCATATCCCCCGGTTGATACCCGGTGGGGAAAGACTCGGGATTCGTAATGTAGGCATCGTCTTCCAAGCCTCCGTTTTCCACGTTTTTCAAATGGTTTGTATTATAGAAGGCATGCAACTGATATTGATCGCCGCGATAGCTCCCGTAAACACTACCTCCCAACGAAGAGTTGCTTTGGTTTCGATAATACCCCATACCATAGGAATAGTCAATATTAAATCCCACTCCTGCCCGTTTGTTGATGTTGGTAGCAAATATGGCACGAAAGTGGTCGTCGCCCTGCACCTTGTTGCCGGAAGCATGGTAGTTAAGGTTTGCTATGGGCGACTTGGTATTGGTAAAAACAAAATTCTGGGTCGATTTCAAAAACCAATCATAAGGTTTGGCAAAAATAAATTGCGATCCCATCATATAATCTTGTACTCCCGAATAGACACGCGCAATGCGCGGTGCCCCCATATTGCCGGTAAAATTGTATTCCCCGTGCCTGCCCTCGGTGTAATTGGTGTTTTGAAACAAATACGACAACGTATCGGGCGACATGGGGCGCACTCCTCCAAAACGTTCGTCCACCTGCCATACGAACATCCCTTTCGGAACGGAATTGGGGTCAATGCTGTCTGTTTCGCTCTTGAACGCGCTCTTTTTGTCGTACCTCCCATTGCCTCTATCTTCCAACAATCGAGGAGTTTGAGCCACAGCACTAATGACAAAAAGCATCGCTATTGCGATGCTCATCAAAAAGTAAAGTGCTTTTTCTCTAATCTTCATATTACAAAGTCGCTAATCGCTTTGACTATTTTTTGTCTTGTCATCTCGCCCACCTCCACAAGAGGCAAACGCAACACGTTGGAAATCTCATCTTTTTCTGCCATCATACATTTCACGCCGGCCGGATTTCCTTCGATAAAAGCCAATCGATAAAGCTCTCTCAAAGACGTATGGATGCGACGAGCTTCCATCAGGTTTCCTTCGCGAAGATACTGCACAAGATCCGATATCTCATTCGGGAATGCATTGCCGATTACCGAAATCACCCCCACGGCACCGAGTGTCATCAATTCAAACGTAAGGGCGTCATCTCCACTGATCACGCCAAATCCTTCCGGAGCTCCGGCTATGATGTCTTCAATCTGAGCAATGTTTCCACTCGCCTCCTTGATGGCCACGATATGTTCAAATTCACGCGCCAAGCGCAAGGTCGTTTCAGCAGTCATATTCACACCGCATCGTCCCGGAACATTATATAGCACGACAGGCACCGGAGATGATTCCGCTACGGTTGCATAGTGACGATAAAGCCCCTCTTGCGTAGGTTTATTGTAATAAGGCGTCACTATCAGCACTCCCGAAATTCCTTCGAAATCGGTGTTTTCAAGAAAAGAGCATACCGCTCTCGTATTGTTGCTTCCGCATCCCAAAAGAATGGGAAGACGCCCATCTACCGTGTCCACAAACGTTTCCACGATAAGTTCCTTTTCCTCCACACTCAAAGTAGGAGTTTCGGCCGTTGTTCCCAACGCGCAAAGATAATCGACTTCTCCTTTTTCTATGAGTCGTTCAATATGTTCACGGAGAGCGAAAAAGTCGATCTCTCCTTCAGATGTAAAAGGGGTGATAACGGCAACGCCTGTTCCTTGAAAGATATTGGTTCTCATGCCTTGATTGAAATGTGCTGGAGAAAATGAACGAAAGAAAAGAGAAGATGAATAATAGTCTGAAAGACCAATGCAAAAGTAACGATTTAATTCTATATTCACAAAAAACTTCTCATTTTTCTATTTTAGGATAACGGAGTTTTTTGCAAAAACAATTCTCTTTTGCCAATATCCTCTCGGTTTTTCAATATGACATAATCTTATTGAAAACAAAATATGACCAACATTATTGTCTGGTAAAATTTCTCTATCTCCCATCCGGTTTTCCATACTCCCGCATGGCTACGTTTTCCCCCGGACGGGTGCGTTTTTCGTCAAAAAGAAGTTTTAAGAGGCGAAAAAGTAGGTCGGAATAAAAAAATATTTTATTTTTGCGTTTGAAATCCCCTAATACACACAGCCTATCGAAAGAACATTACGCGTATTCATTAAAAATCCACGAAGTAATGGAGTATTTCAAGCAAATGGCCGATAAAGAATTGGTCAATCTTTATCTCTTCGGAAACAACGAAGCGTTCGATTGTCTTTTGGAGCGATATAAAGATAGGTTGTATCGTTATATCTTGTATTCTGTCCGCAACACCGATTTGGCTGACGATTTGTTTCAAGAAACATTCGTAAAAGCCATTGTCCACCTGCGCCAAGGACGCTACTCGGAAACAGGAAAGTTTTACTCATGGCTCACGCGTATAGCTCACAACCTGATGATCGATTTTTTCAGACAGGAAAGCGGATGTTCCGTTGTCAGCAACGAGGAGAAC
The DNA here is from genome assembly GCF_003859795.1 of Alloprevotella sp. OH1205_COT-284. Classification (GTDB taxonomy): domain Bacteria; phylum Bacteroidota; class Bacteroidia; order Bacteroidales; family Bacteroidaceae; genus Alloprevotella. The sequence continues at coordinate 37,714 of NZ_RQYI01000040.1, forward strand.
GGAGGAGATGTCTTTGAACAAATCGATGTGGTCGAGAGCTATATGGAGGCCGAATTGGTAAACGAAGAGACCTTGCGAGATGTGCGTAAACTAATGGAGAAGCTGCCCGACAATCAAAGGGAAGTCGTTTTCATGCGCTTTTATCAAGACCTCTCATTCAAGGAAATCGCAGAAATCACCGGCGTTAGCATCAACACTTCCCTTGGAAGAATGAGATATGCGCTGCTCAACATGAGAAGAATGGCAAAAGAAAACGGACTCTCTCTCGAAATCATCTGAAAAATCCCCAATTCTTTCCTGCCTCAAAAAGTATCGGGGCGAAATATACTAAACGCACCAAACGCACGTTAATAGAAGTATAGACCTTATCGGCGGATATTATTCTCGTGTTTGTCGAAACGACAAATCCGCACAGAAAGCATTCGCCATAAGTTTTTCACCTCTTTCTCATCAACGTGCCTATGGAGCATTTTACCCCTTCCGAATTGAAGCCTCGCGAGGCGACAATAGATTTCATCAAGCGTTTTGCACGCGATTATCGGCCGAAACAAGTAGGCAATGTTATAGTCACTATCCTTCACACAACCACCTCCGCCTCTTTCGATCAATGCTGAGGAGGCCGACACAGACATGAAAAAAATTCTTCTTTTAGGATCCGGCGAACTCGGCAAAGAGTTCGTCATTGCTGCCCAACGTCTTGGGCAACACGTAGTGGCATGCGACAGCTACGTCGGTGCTCCCGCCATGCAAGTAGCCGATGAGAGCGAAGTTTTTTCGATGCTCGACGGCGAAAGCCTTGACGCAGTAGTGGCCAAACACAAGCCCGACATCATCATTTGCGAAATAGAAGCCATTCGCACCGAACGCTTGTATGCCTACGAGCAACAGGGTATAAAAGTCGTTCCTTCCGCACGTGCCGTGAACTACACGATGAATCGAAAAGCCATTCGTGACCTCGCCGCACAAGAACTCGGTTTGAAAACCGCACGCTATTTCTACGCCACCACATTTGAGGAATTGCAAGCCGCTGCTGCCGTGATCGGCTACCCTTGCATCGTAAAACCACTCATGAGTTCGAGCGGAAAGGGGCAAAGCCTTGTGAAATCAGTCGACGACTTGCGCCATGCTTTCGATTACGGCATCGAAGGCAGCCGAGGCGACATCAAAGAATTGATCATTGAAGAGTTCGTGCATTTCGATTACGAAATCACCCTGCTCACCGTCACCCAAAACAACGGGGAGACCCTCTTTTGCCCCCCCATCGGCCATGTGCAAAAGGGAGGCGACTATCGCGAAAGTTTCCAGCCCATTGCCATGAAAACCGAACATTTGGAGGAGGCACAGCGACAAGCCCACGCCGTGACCGAAGCCTTGACCGGTGCCGGCATTTGGGGGGTGGAATTTTTTATCAGCAACGAAAACGGCGTATATTTCAGCGAGCTCTCACCCCGCCCCCACGACACGGGAATGGTGACGCTTGCCGGCACGCAAAACTTCAATGAGTTCGAACTACATTGCCGTGCCGCCCTCGGTTTGCCCATTCCCTGCATAAAGACCCTGAGAAAAGGGGCAAGTGCAGTCATTTTGAGCAACATTGCTTCGTCGGAACGTCCCTCTTACCGAGGACTCGAACAGACTTGCGAAGAGGACGCGGATCTGCGTATCTTCGGCAAACCCTCCACTCGCATCAACCGTCGTATGGGGGTGGTATTGGTGAGCGGTGACACCGATGCCGATCTCGACGCCATACGAGAAAAAGCGAAACGATTGGCCGGATATGTAGAGGTGTGCTGAGTCCGCTGATAGGGAAAGCAACATCATCGAAAGGATTTTCCATAAACATAGCTTTCCGGTAAACGTCAAAACCGCACAAAGTTCTTGCCCGAAACCCTGCATATAAATGGGTTTCGGGCTTTGTTTTTCAAAAAGCCCCCCCCTCTCCAATCGATACTGTCTTATAAAAGGGATCAGCGGAAGGTCCATGGGGAGAGGCAATATTTTTATAACCTTTGCATTATGGATTTACTAAGACAGCTTGCCTGTTTGATGCTCCCCTCCCAACCTTGATGATTTTGAAGTAGTCAAGGTAGAGTAGAGTGTCACTCTGATAGAGATAAGTTTGGATGAACTCTATCTCGATTCCTATAAATGCACCGATGATATAAAAACCTCTGCAAAATCCCCTTATAAAATTGTCCAATCCGAGAAAAAGAACGGATTGGACAATTTTATAAGGGGATTTTGCAGAGGTTTCAAAGTAGATGATTCGGGCTTCAAGAGTTTCAATGTCATAGCCGCTACCTTATACGAACATTACGACGAGGTACTTAACTTTTTCGTAAACCGCGTAACAAATGCTTTTACAGAATTTTTCAATGCTATTTTTTAAAAATAGGGTAGCATTGAGAGGAGTAACCGACATGAAATTTTTCATGTTCAGAATGGCTATGATTTATGCGTAGATCTCACGGGGCGATACTGTCCTATAAAAGTGTGTAAGCTCCAAAGTTCTTATCTTTGTGGTGAAATTCGAAAACAGACTAAGAACAATGAAGCTTACGATG